>RPRC01000193.1 GCA_003857395.1 Geobacter sp. | reverse complement strand
CTGTCAAAACCGCCAATTGTTTCATAACAGTGTTTTAAAGTTACAATTACGCCTTTTGTAAAGAGTTGCAACCGTTCCAGATGGAGCTAAACGGCCATTTCCAGATAGGCCTCGATCGGTAAGCGTGTGTCCATGTCGAGATCGAATCGGCCGTAGGGATTGATGTGGGCATAGATCAACGGTGACAGCGCCCGATAATCGACCACCTGCATGCGTTGGCGCCAGGTCGGTTCGGTCAGCACGCGCTGGATCATCAGAGTATTCACGTAAACCAGGCAAAGCTGCAAGAGATGCAGCGAAAGCACGGAAAGCTCCTGGTCTTCCAAACGGTTGCTCGATAATTCGCCACCCTCACCATAGAAGACAAAACCATTGGCGCTGTTCCAGTTCTCCACCACGTTCAGGCCCGCGTGGATCTCGCGCCTGATGGACTCCTCGTGCAAGTAGCGGCAGAGGAACGTCGTCTTGAGCGCCTTGCCCAATTCCGCCAGGGCCTGGTAAGTCGGGTGTTGCAAGTTGGCGCGCGTGAAGCGACGCAAGATTGCTTCGGCTTGCGCCGTGCCCAGACGCAGGGCGGTCGCGTATTTCACCATTTCGTCGTATTGCTGGCGAATCAGCTCCCAGTTGATCGGGCGGGTCAATATATCCTTCAGGTTGGCATACTCGTCGGCGCAGCCGGTTTCCGGCAAGTACAGCTTTTGCCGAGCAATAGCTTTGAGCCGCGGCATCAGCTCGAAGCCCAGTAAATGCATAAAGGCAAATCCCACCTCGCTTTGCCCATGGCTATCCGTGAAGTTTTTCCTTACCTCCATGTCGGTTTCATGCCTCAGCACGCCTTCTATCATTGCCGCTACCTCTGAAGAGGAGCAGCGCTTCAGCTGTGAATAGATGCACACCGATTTGTCTTCGCAATGCCAATACACAACGACACCTCGGCCGCCATAGCGTACATGCCATTCGGCGGTAAGGTTTTGATCGTAGGCGCCGAATTTCTTCGAGTCAGAGGCACAGGTTGTACTCCCTTCACCCCAAATCTCCGGCTGACGGATTGTAAGCGTGGCGTTGGCGACTTTGGCAATTGCCTCGCGCAGGGCGCTTTTGCGAACGAAGCGCTGCCTGACGTACAATAATTCTTTGTAGCTGGTGCCCTGTTCCCCTGACAGAACTCGCTTCAGCCCAGTGTTGGTGCCCATGCCGTATAGACACAACAGCAATCGGCGTTGCAACGTCGCTCGGTCCAGCACCTCACGCACCGCGGTGCTATGAAACAATTCACTGAAGCCGATACGCAAATCAGCTTCTTTGAACACATCAATCAGGCTGGTCGCTGACCAACGGTTAAAGATATCGTTTTTGAGAAGGGTGATATTCAACGGGTCTGGTTGCGGGTCCGACGGGCTTACACAGATGCGATTCTTGCCATTGCTACGGATCTTGACCATTGGGTTATTGGGCATCCCCTGATTGAGCATGCTCAATCCGTCTACCATAGATTTTCTCACACTGGAGATAAAAGTTTCAGGGTCGCCCGGTAAGTCAAGCGCCTGATAGTAGATGGGCCGTCTGCTGTCGAAATCTCCAGGTAGATCTTCGTCCGGATTGCGAAAACGGTCGCCACCGATCACCCAGATTTCCTTGCTGCGCAGACCCTCACGCAGTGCCTGCAGGACACAAATTTCGTAGTTGATGCGGTTGACGCATTCATTGCCGTCCTTGTCGGATTCCATTACGATGTCACGCCACTTTTTGCGGATTACACCCTCAATGGGAGCCTGGTCATCAGCGGTAAAATATTGTTGCCCGCTATTGCGATGGCGTTTCAACAGTTCAAGAGCCTCGATCACCGGGCGATGTGCGCTATTGTTGGAGCGAAATTCCAAAGCATCCAGGATTTGCGGCAACATTCGGCGGTAATGGTGGCTGTAGGAAGCTCTCATGATCGTGTGCAGTGTCTGCCGAAACACCGGACCACTGGATTTGTACTCCTTGACCAGGTCTTGCAGTGTTTGTAAACCCACAACAGGGTAGAGCACATTTTTGACCACGCCGTCGGGTTGATCAACTGCGACCTCCGCTAAGCGAAACAGGACATTAGTCTTGCCGTGAACGCGGCGGATATCGTTAAGCAGTTCTCGCTCTACCCTGGTCTCGGCACGGGTACCAATCTTGTGAATGATTTGAATCAACAGATCGATAAGTCCGTCTATGATTTCATGTTGTCGCTGCCAACAAAAGGCCGCCACCAGCCCGTAGCGAACCTGCGGAGGACTCCGGCGCATATCCCAAATGGTGACGGCCCCAGCTCGCAGGCGGAACTTTTCAAGCCATTTCGGTGGTAGTGCCGATAGTTCTTCAGCTGGCAGGCCCAGACCACGAATTCGGTTGAGCTTGGCGAGCTCCTGGAAAACACTGTCCAGACTTGCACGACCAGGATCCAATCGCAACTGGGCGAAGCCCACATCTTGCTCTACAGCAGCCGATTGCGGGTCTGGCACCGCCGCTTCTTCTTCGGATATCAATAATTCATCAATCAGGTCCAGTGTATTTGGGGCTAGGCGGGAAACAACACGATTTAAAATGGCCGTTTCGAAGGAGTGCATTTCTGAGCGCAGCAGTCGGTTCAACCGCGTCGTTCCTAAAGGTTCAATCTTTTGCTCCTGAAACCAAGCGCCAACCCGCTCCAGCAGCTGTTCAAGTGAATAATCCATTGGCAGTAGATCGTCGTTGAGCCAGGCCAGTAAAGCCTGTTTATGCTCTGGAGTCATCCGTTGGACACCCAGGAATGAGAGAATCTCTGCTCGTTGCCGCTCTGCAGTTCGACCAGCCCAGCCAAACTGATCAATGTCAGACCTCAATGCGTCGATTTGGTTTGATATAAACTGTACAATATCGGCGGGTATCTCCATAATTGCAGATGGGAAGCGGCCATGGAATTGAAACCATTTGAGCATGATCGCAAATCCCAGCTGGTCATGAAGAGATCTCTGACGGCCATAACTGGTGCTCTCGATCACCAATCGTAATTCGTCAGCGGTTAATGACCAATGTTCACAAAGCTCCTCTGCCTGCCAATGCCATTTCATGTGCGCCCCCCTTATCAGATCATGCTGAAACAAGAGCCAACATGATATTTCAGATGGGACGTTTACTACAATCCAAATCTTGGTACTTTATAACAATGTTATGAAACAATTGGCGGCTTTGACAGCTATGTGGTCACTGGGCCAACGGCCAATCAATAAGCCTGGAGGGTATGCCTGGCATAGACATGAGTGGTTATGCCGGGCTCAAGGACCGGGTAAATAACCATTACGGGAAACTCCTGTCCAGTGTAGTATTGGGCAGCGTGATCGGAGCGGGAGCGCAAATCGCCACAGGCGGCCAGGGATCCCCGAACACTCCTGCAAGTTTTGGTCAGCTGGCTGTTGCCGGAGCTGCCCAGAACATCAACCAGGCAGGACAGCAGATCACGCAAAAGAACCTCAATATGCAACCGACCATTGAGATCCGCCCGGGCATGAAGTTGAATGTTTTTGTAACAAAGGATATGGTGCTGAAACCCTATTCAAGGATTTAAAGGAGAAGAGCACATGAGTTTGAAGATCAAGCCAGCAGCAGATCCACCGCCGATGACCCGGTTGTCGGTGAGAATTCCCGCTCCTACCGCCTCGATGCTCTCTGCGTATCAAAAAGCATATGAGCAAACGTACCACAAGCCGATTGACGGCGGTTTCATCGTGAATGAGATCCTTCAATCATTCTTCAGCGCGGACAAGGAATTCCAGGATTTTTTAAAGAAACATCCCGAGCTCCTCAGCACCGTTCCAGAAAAAGCCGGCTACACAAATCAGCCCACACCCCAGGAAGGTCAATAACCATGCGATTCAAGATTCAACTACCCCTTTTACCACTACTGCTTTCCTTTCTCCTTCCGGCAGTTACCCTTGCCCAGACATTCACCGTCAAAGTCATCCGGGTGGTCGACGGCGACACATTAAAAGTGAATTTCCAGGGGCAACCCGAATCCGTCCGGCTGATCGGTATCGACACCCCGGAATGCCGGTCAAACGCTAAAGCTATACGGGACAGCGAGCGCAGCGGCCAGGACCTGGCAGCTATCGTCTCCCAGGGAAAGGAAGCATTCGTCTTCACCCGCTCCCGAGTGAAGAAAGGCGACACCGTCCGCCTCGAAACCGACGTACAGCAAAGAGACAAGTATCGCCGGCTTCTGGCGTATGTCTGGCTGCCAGACGGGACCATGCTCAATGAGGCCATTGTACGGGCCGGATACGCACAACCGGCGACATATCCACCCAATGTAAAATATCAGACCAGCTTTCAGGATGCAGCCCGGGAGGCACGGAAACATAGAAGAGGATTGTGGGAATAGGGGGGTAAGGCGAGAGTGTCGCAGCAGCTTTCAGGGAAAGAAATAATCGCCTTGGCGGAAGGCCTCAGAAACGGCGCGGAATTGCGGCTTGAGGATATGGATTTTGCCATGGGGCGAACCTGGTGGAACAGGGAGACAGAAACTCTGCATAAGCTCCACTGTGGCCAGATAGTCGAAGGCATCCGTAGCAAAGGGCTTCAGGAAGTAAACTTCAGCGTCGCTCCTTCGCGGCACGGCGAAAACCCTCTAAGGCATAAGGATAACCAAGTATCCATTTTACGACAACTCCAAGAAAATCAGATACGGCATGAAATTACCGGCCGAGACCTGCTGGAGAGGATCGACAAGGAAACCAAGTTTCTCGAATCTTGTATCGCAAACAAGGGTCTGATTGATAACCTCAAAAGTGCCCAGGAGGAATACAATCAACTACTCAAATCAAAACCTCCGGAGAAGGACATTGCCACCGTAGTCAAGGAGCGGATCTCCGAGCTCAAAAAATCCAGAACAGACCTGCAGGGACTGGAAAACAATACTTTCACCCTGCAACGTAATGATATATATTCCACCATTAGAGATCCTGAATTTATCAAGAAGGTGGAAAAGTTGAACGAACAACAACTGACGGGAAACGAGTTGACGAAACGGATTGACGGCGAACTGGAATACTTCCGAGAGGCCATTAACAGCCCGGAGAAAAGGGAACGCTTGCGGGTCACCCAAAGCGTTTACAAAACCCCTCCTGAGAAAGATGTCGTCACAATCATTGAAGAAAAGATAACTGATCTGGAACTTGCCCGGCTGAACCTGCAGGGGCTCGAAAAAGCCTCTTTAACCGTAAATAACCGGGAAAATATCCATTCCATAGTAAAATCTCCCGACTTCGCCAAACAGCTAAAACGAGAAAACGGCCGCTTTTGCAGCCGAGACAGATAATTCACCCTCGCCCTGGCAAGCCGGGGTTTTTTGTCCATATAAGGATTATTCAATGGGAATTCTGATTATCGAAGATGACAAAAAAATTGCTGAACTCATCAAGCGCAGACTTGAAGCAGAACAATATAAAGTTACAGTCGAATATGACGGAGAAAAAGGTTTCAGGACGGCGCTTGATGAGTTCTATAACCTTATAATCCTCAACCTGATTCTTCCAAAAAAGGACGGCCTGTCTCTTATCAAGGACCTTCGGGTGGCAAATGTAACTACACCGGTACTAATTCTATCGACAAAAAATACCGTTGAGGACATTGTCACCGGCCTTGATGTCGGAGCGGACGACTATCTGCCAAAACCCTTTGCATTTGTTGAACTGCTTGCCAGAGTCCAAGCACTGCTCCGCAGATCCAAGCAGGAGCGTGGCGCAGAGATCCGGTTCGCCGAACTACGCCTGGACCCGATTACCCGCAAGGCCTGGTGCAAGGAAAAGGAAATTCACCTGACGTTAAAAGAACATGCCCTTCTCGAATTCTTCATCCGCAATCCGAACCAGGTATTGAGCCGCAGCGCAATCGTTGAGAATGTCTGGCCAGATATGATAACTGTAAAGTTCACCAATATTGTAAATGTATACGCCAGCTTTCTTCGCAAGAAAATAGATAAAGTCACAGGCAGGAACCTTATCCACACAGTACCCGGAATTGGGTATATCCTGAAAGAGACCTGATCATCAGTAGCAATAGGCGAATGAGCAGTGCGAATCAGGACCGAAGCATCAAAGTGAAACAGTACGGCTGCTTTGAACTTGACATAAATTCACGCGCTTCACATCAGTATTCTCAAATAACTCCCTGGTGTACACGACTGATGGTTCCACCCTATTTTGGAGAAACCCCAATAAAAAAGGGAGACCGTTTCCGATCTCCCCCCAGCGGTTAAACTTTGATGTGTTGCCCTTGTCATGCTTACTTTTCTTACCTACTTTACCCCTACGTTTCTTTAACGAGGGTTAGAGCAGAGCCTGTTACTTCCACAGGAGTAAAGTATTGCATGTTTGCCGCTATATTATTATTGGACCAATCTGTTACCAAACTGTCAAGCGTCGATCGAGTTGACGAGTTGACTCAAATTAAATTTAACCGAAGCTGGTAGAAGAAAGAGAACGTTGCATCATATTACAGGTAACCGAAAGGAGGCTGTAGTATGGTGCTTCAATCCCGTCGCGAATACCTTGAGGCAATCCGCAACCGCTACCGAAAAGCTTGCCGGGAAAAAAAGTCCATCATTCTCAGTGAATCCTGTGCAAACTGCGGGTACAACCGCAAATACGCCATCCGTCTGCTGAGAAAGAAGTCTCCCCCGACTCCAAACTGCAAGCCCGGCCCTGCATTCCTCTATGACAATGATCTGCTGCTTGTACCCTTGAAAAGGTTCTGGTTTGCCACTGACCAGATGTGCTCCAAGAAGCTCAAGGCGGCAATTCCTTTCTGGCTCCCCTTCTAGGAGGGAGAACATGAAGCCCTGAGTCCCAAGGTGAGACAGAAGCTCCTTGAGATGAGCCCTGCCACGATCGATCGCCTGCTTAAACCATGCGGATCAATTCCCGCTACATCAAAAAGTACGAACCACCACAAACTCCATATCAAAGACTCCTGAGCGCAAATAATGTCTCCGCTGCGGCCGAGAGATCCCTTGAAGCGGTTTACAACTCCTAAACTCAAAAGGAAGATCGATGACAAACTCAAGGCTATCTTTCACATCGTCAGGTTACCCAACGCTTGATGCTTTTTTTCTCTTCCTTCGGTTACCTTTTCCCGTGAGGCAACACGAATAATTGTCACAAGCAAATAATACTCCAATCCATATTTTGGATGCATTCCGTGTGAAACCGGATCCTGTTCGTCTTCGGCTTCATAAATAGGGGGAACCCCAAGTCTGTACAACTTCCACAAGGAAAGACCTCCACAGGCGTACAATACAATCCCCCAGGCCAAGTGCACTGCCTGCAATGTATTTTATCGTGTCAATGGATCTGAAAAAGGCCTTTGACCTTTCTGCCAGGAGGAACTTGATTTTTATCTGTCGCTTCCCCGGTATCATCCCACTTCGTGCTTAAATAAAGGGATCATAGAGCGGAATCGTTGCCCACCAAGATAGGCATCATCAATTTCTAGCCGGCCAGAAAGAACCGTGGCGAATTCTCTTTCATGTATTACCTGCATGAATTTATACTTAATCCGCCATGCAGTCTGGTAACAAACACCAAGGATTCTAGCCAGTTCCAAGGCGGAAACATTGTTCTTGGTCTGAGTCAGAAAGAACATGGCTCGGAACCAGATAACCAGTGGTAACTTGGTAGCATGAAAGATCGTGCCACCGGTCAAAGTAGCTTGTGCACGGCAATGGTTACACTGAAACGTTTTGACTTTACCGTGCCACACAATGCAGTGAGATTTTGACTGGCCTTTGGCGCAAATGAAACCATTGTGCCAACGAGCTTTTTCTAAAGCAGCTGCGCACTGGCTTTCTATACCATAAAGATCCAGGAAATTGCCGAGGCTCATCACTTGTTGAAACTGAATGCGATTCATTGCCATATCTAACTTCTTGTGTCATGAGATACGGCAATAATACAACATATGTGCGACACAATACGTCATAGCTGAAGTTCAGCGCTAATCGGAAACGGAAATGACCTTTGGTTAAAAGTAAAAACACTTGACAGGCAGGCAGGCACACAGCTAATCTCTTTATGTGTTACATACACTTAGCAACAAAAGCATGTTGCATTGGCTCTGCAACGAATCAAGTGGGTAGCGGGTAAAGAGACTTAAGGTTGAGCTTGCCTGCAACCAGGTAAGCCATGCAGATCAAGTTGCCAGGATTTCGATATCCTCGTGCCCGAGTTTTTGCTGATTGAATCAGGCTGTTGATTCCCTCGATGAAGCCGCTAGTCAGCCCGCTTGCAAAGTGTGCCAGAATGCCATCCCAATGCTCTTTTACAGATTCTGCCATGTTCTTGATGAGTTGGATTGAGCTTGCGGTGGCCTTCCGATGCCATTTGGTCAACAGGGTTTCCGCCTCTTTTCGGCTTGAAGCAAAATAGACGTTCTGAAGGTTCATCTTGTGCATGTAAGCTTCTGTACTCCTTAAGCTCTGGCTGGTGATGATGGCATCCAGGCACTGCTCCTCTTTCGGCGTCAGGTTCTCTGGATTTTTGAGGAATAGGTTTCGGCTCTTTTTCAGGATTTCGGGAAATAGCCTGGCTTCTTGCGCCCTTATCTTACTCAGCTTATCGTTCATAAGCTTGATGACGTGGAATTTATCGAAGGTGACGACGGCATGGGGCAACTGCTCTTTGACACCCTTTATGAATGCCTTGGACATATCAATAGCGGCGTCTGTGATGCCTTCAGGATCGTCGCCATGCGCCTTAAGATCGGTTACGAAGCTCTTGACCGTTTCGTTGTTCTTTCCGGTCGTGCCGAACAAGAGCTTACGCATTTCGAGGTCAAAGAAGAAGGTGACGAATTTTTCGTCATGACTGCGCCCAGCAAAGGTCTCATCCGCACCGACCCTCTTCACCTCGGAGAAGTCTTCTGCGGCCCTTGCCTTTTCAACATATGACTGGATCAGACGCCATAGACGGGTGTCGGTAACGGCAAAATGCCTGCTCATTACCTTGACCGGCCGATCACGAGCCATGGCCATTACCAGGGCCTCAAACAGTAGCGTAAATCCGGAGCCGGGGCGAGCCCATGGAACTTGGACCAACTTCACGCCACAGCCGCTGTTAGGGCACTTTACCCGCGGGACACGCGCATGAAGGTAGGCTTCGTACTGGAAGAAATTCAGATGTCGCCACTCTTTCTCCGCCGTATCATGAACAGGTGATGACGTCTCGCAGACCGGGCAGGGAAAGGTAGCTCCCCGCTGAAAGTCAATGGTGATATCCAGACGACTCGACTCCTTGTTGAAGTCAACAGAAGTTACCTTCCACGGAGGGACAATTCCAAGTGCAACACCAAATCGCGTGTATTCATGCTCCACCTTCATTGGTGAGCCAGGTTGAGGCGGATATGTGGCATGACGGCGGCGGCGTGCTTGGATACTTGTTTTCTCGTCGGCGGATACAACGAACTCATCGTCCTGGAGAGATGCCCCTCGCCAGACTCTCTCGTAGAGGTCCAGGATGAGTCCGGCTTTTTGAAGAAAGTCAGTGTCACGAGGGAATATCCATGATCGGAATTGCCAAGGACGGCTGGCGTCCTCGTTGAGCCAACGCCAAATGGTGCTATCACTGATCGTGGCCACGAGCCCACATTCTTTTGCGTATCTGCTCAAGTCGGCGACACTCCAACGTGAGAGAGGTATCTGAAGGGCAGTAGGTATTTCGCACGCAAGTGCTTTAATTTGAACGATGAGATCTGGGGGGAAAACCCGGTGGACGACCGGGTCTCGGACGTTCGTCAAGGCCCAGTAAGCGTTCTTCAAAGAATCTTTTTCGCCACATACTGACAATTTCCCGTCGAGTGTCGAGACGTAATGCGATCTCATCGTTATCTAATCCTTGGGCAGCAAGGAGTATCATCTTGGCGCGGACCACTTGAAAATAAGGTAACGTATACCTGGTAGCGCGTTGAGTGAGTTCCTTGAATTCATGCTCTGACAACACTATTGCATATGGACTTTTCCTTGGCATGGTTACCCTCCATGGATACCTAAATGCCATGGAAATGCATGAAAGTCAACAGGTGTATACGATAGTGTATTTACTGTATTTGTACTAAGGAGTAATAAGTAATGGATGCTTGCATAACCTTGTTCGCAATAGCCATATGTGTCACACTTGCCATTGTCTGTGCCATTCTTGTCCATAGATTAAAAAACAAATATTCTGAAATCACTAAACTTGAAAATGAGCTGTTAAGCCAAACCGAACAAAAGAATCTCTACGAAAAGCGGCTCGGAGCGGTTAAGATTTACGAAGATATTTTAATAAACAGCATTCCAGGAATATTTTGTGTCACAGATGAGTTTGGGAAAGTAATTAAGTTTAATAGAAGGTATGATGAAATTACTAAGAGCGTTGCAGGTAATACTACAAATTACAATATATTCAATATTCTGCCTGAAAAAAGCCAATATTTAATAAATCAGAAAATCAAAGATGCCTTTCAGTCAAAATGTCATTTTAATGTCGAATCGCTTGTCGTTGGATCTTCTGATCAACAAATCCATTACTTATTTACAGTGTCTCCTTTTGTTTTTGAAGATAAAAAGTATTTGGTTGTGATTGGGTTCGATATTTTACTTGACAAGCAGGCTGAATCAGAAAGATCTCAATCTGAAGAAAGACTCCGTCTTGCTGCCGAGTCTACTGGGTTAGGTACGTGGTATTGGGACTTGGTTACAGGGGAGTTTTACTGGTCCGATAGGGGTTCTGCGATACTTGGCCAAGAACCCGACGCACTAAAGGATTATTACTCTTCCTTCTCCTGTGTGCACCCGGATGACAAGGAGCGTGTCAATTTGGCTGTTATGGCTGCATTGGACACGGTGAAACAGCTCGAATATAATACCGAGTTTCGGGTCATATGGCCTGACAATTCAGTTCATTGGGTATCTGCCTGCGGCAAAGGTTATTTTGAAGAGATCGACGGTAAATTACGAGCCATGAGGATGCATGGCATCTGCCTAGATATTACACAGAGAAAAATCATAGATGAAGCTTTTCGAAAAAGCGTGCAGAAACATTGGTCACTTTTTGCAGTGGAACCGGATGCCCTAATTCTCTTTGACAAGCAAACTTTAAGGATCTTGGAGGCAAATAATTCTGCTTTGGAGCTCTATGGGTACGATCATATTGATTTCTTGAGCTTTGATATCTTTTCTATTTGCGTATGTAAAGATAGGTTAAATGTTCTTTTCCAAAAATTGGAGAGTGATACAAGGTGTATGGTTGAATCTTTACATAAAAAAAGAGATGGAAGGATAATCCCAGTAGAAGTTTCAGGATGTAAATTTGAATTGAATGAAAGGGAGGTAGTTTATCTTTCTATTAGAGATATAGCTGATCGCAAGGCAATGGAACGGGAATTGGTTGAGGCAAGAAAGGATTTGGAGAAAAAGGTACAACTAAGGACATATGAGCTGACTGCAGCAAATACCGAATTACAGGCAGAAATAGTTAAGCATAAAATGGTTAAAAAAGAGCTTGAAATTAATGAAAACAAGCTTTTGGCTTTATCAGCAGAGTTGTCTATGGCAGAAGACAAGGAGAGAAGGAGGATTGCCTCTGAGCTTCATGACGATATAGGCCAAAATCTAGCTATAAGTTACATCAAATTAGATTCTTTGCTGTTATCATCAATTCCCCATCCATGTACTGCCGCTGTTGAGGAAATAAAAGGTTTCATTGCTTACTCCATTCAGAAGGTTCGATCTTTGACTTCCCAGCTTAGTCCGCCTCTTTTGTATCAGATTGGCTTCACAGCAGTAATCAGGTGGTTGGGAGAAACATACCGAAATGATTATGGTTCGTGCGTAGAAATTCTGGGGGATGTCGTAAGAAAAGAGCTGGGAGAAGAAATTGCCCTTACACTATTTCAGATAATTCGGGAGCTTTTGATCAATATTACCAAGCATGCCGCTGCGAAAAATAGCTCTATTTTGATTGCCAAGGAAAAAGATAAAATTATTATTACAATTGTGGATGATGGCATTGGATTTGATATTTCTAATATCGGTACGAATGATGGGTTCGGGCTTTTCAATATACAGCAGAGAATAAAATATCTTGGAGGCCAAATCTTTTTTGATTCAACTATTGGAAAAGGAACGAAGATTACTATTAGCGCACCATTGTTTCTTGTTGAAAAAGAATAATTGTATACAGTGTCTTCCTGTTTGGTCTATACACGGTTTGACGTGTCCTGTCAACAGTGGACACTTGCATCTCAAGCGGCCGCTGTCAGAATGCTATGAAATTGTGAGAATACGGCCGGCGCTAAATAGCCAAGGCGGGAATGACGCCGTTGGCGGTTGTAGAAGATCTCGATGTACTCTCGGATGGAGGCTTCAGCCTCGGCT
>RPRC01000192.1 GCA_003857395.1 Geobacter sp. | reverse complement strand
TCTAGCAACTAGAATGCCAAAAAAATGACATTCACTAAATACCTTAATTACCGAGTTATATCGGGGTGTTAGATACGTTAGTTTTTGCACATTTGTTATTCTTAATCATAAACAAATGTGCAGGCACTGAACAGCACCCAGCGCTACAGGCGTCTTTACCTTGAGATATCAACATGTTACGCAGAATATGCAAAACATGCTCAGAGGTTGAACAAACTTGGGGAACAATCGAATAAAATGATAAGGAGGGCGAACGTAGCAACCGGTTTAAAACAAACGATGACAATAGAAAATCTTTTTACTACGTTGGATTGGAGTGACAGGTTTTATCTTTCATTCATCCTGTAAAGCGTATCTTTCAAGTCGATCCCTGAGAGTATTTCTACTTATACCAAGCAATTTCGAAGTTATTACCTGATTTTTATTGCTTTGACTCAAGGCTAGATGGATCACCGCTTTTTCAAGGCCGTTCGTTATTTTCTCGTACACGTTTCCATTCTCTCGCCTGCAAATGTCGGAGAAGGCCGGTTCAAGCATTGCACAGAAAGCAGCAAAATACTCATCTTCGCCATTATCAAGATCAAGTTCCGGCTTCTTAAGATCGGTTTTCACAGTGAGAAGGGAATCGAAATCTTCAGGAAGCAGGACATCACCTTTACAAAACAGAGTGACTGAGTTGATAACATTCTTCAACTCACGGATATTCCCCTCCCAGGGATGCTTCATGAGAAGGTCAATTGCTGCCGGCGAGACACCTTTTACCCTCTTTTCATATTGACGTGAATATTTCTTGACAAAAAGATCAACCAAAAGCGGGAGATCCTCCAAACGCTCATGAAGCGGGGGCAGATAAAAAGAGACCACGCGCAAGCGGTAAAAAAGGTCTAGTCGAAACTTTTTATCTTTTACCGCATTGACCAGGCTGAAATTGGTTGCGGCAATTACCCGAACATTCACTTTTATGGTTTCATTTCCGCCCACCCGCTCAAAGTCCTGATTTTCCAGAACTCTCAGGAGCTTCCCCTGATTCGACAGACTCATCTCACCTATCTCGTCGAGGAATATGGTCCCACCGTTGCACTGTTCGAACTTTCCAATCCTGCGGGAATGGGCGTCGGTAAAAGCCCCTTTTTCATGACCGAAAAGCTCACTTTCCAGGAGATTTTCAGGAAGCGCCGCGCAGTTCACCGCAAGAAATGTTTTATCACAGCGCTTTGAATTGTTATAAATAGCACGTGCAAGGAGTTCCTTGCCGGTTCCACTGGGACCCTGAATAAGAATACTTGCATCAGAGTCAGCAACCTTGCCTACCATTTTCCAGATCTGAATCATCTGGGGTGATGAACCGATCATTATGTCTTCTTCAAGTTCACCAGCACCGATATGATCAGAAATTTCGGCATAGTGAACCTTACGGTTCAGGAGATTGCATTCCAAGGCCTTACGGAAAACCTCCTTCATCTTCACGATATCGAAAGGTTTGGTAAGATACTCGTAAGCCCCATGCTTCATCGCTTCGATGGCGTTTTGGGTAGTTCTGTAACCGGTTGTCATAATTACGGACAAACCGGGGTCAATAGCCTTTATTTCTCGCAAGACCTCCAGGCCGGATTTCTTCGGCAAGCAGATATCGAGAATTGCCACATTGGGATGATCGGTAAGAACTCTTTTTACAGCAGCCTCACTATCTGTCTCAAGAAAAAGTTCCACATCCTCATCTTCAAAAACAGCAGCCAGAAGTTGAAGAATGGACTCATCATCGTCTAGAATAAGAAGTTTGCTTTTCATAGGGTTTCTTTGGCGTCTCCTCAGTTCTGTTTGTGGAGAATAGCACAAAGAAACATGGTAAAACAACCTGAAAACTCGTAAATACCGGGTTCAGGATAATCCAGAAAAAGGCGACTTATGCCAATTCCAGATCAAGGATGATCTCAAGGCGGCGAGGATTGAGGCTGTGAGGCGTACTGAAGAGTACGTTGAGCAGCCGAAGACGAGACAACGCAGAGAGGGCCTTGTTATGGAATTGGAATTATGCCTCCCAGCCGCTCTTCTCGCGATGATGCAAGACCTGATTCTCGCTTTCAACTTCAGTGGTTATGCGCTCAGCCTCACTCTCAGTAAGACCGACGGTGGGTCTGTTCCCCATCCAGTGGGTCAGTTCACCTTTCGGCGAGGTCAGCAATTGGGGCATCGCCGGCCCTCCGACAAACTTGCCATTGAGATAAAGAGCCGCTTCATACTGGCCCTCTCGCTTCACCAGGCTAAACTCTGCAACGTAACCGGATTGCAGCATCTTTTTCAAAAGTACCCTTTTTACGATCATCTTCAGGTCCTTACCTGTCAAAAGTTAACTCGTTTCCAGATTGGAAACCGCTAGTTTTACATCCGGTGTTTCCAGATGTAAAATAATTTGATAACAAGCCAGCATTCGACAGAGATTTCATGTCGCGAATTTTCCTCAATCCGCGCATTCTATTTACTGACAGCAGGAGACACTAATTGTTCTGGAGAAAATGGCTTCGATACTCTATCATGACCTTTATAATAACTCATCGGACTGTGGGGACGAAACTTTACCAAAATCTCCGACTGACTCTTTAATCCGTTCTTTGGAGCCTTGATAATGAGAATCAATAATGACTACTGGCGATCCATTCTCTCAGTTACGAAAGTATCCGCAGAAACCGGCACACAGGGAAACCGCTCAGGGTCTCTCCAGAATCTCGTTCCGGGTCAAGAGATACAGGGAGAGGTCTTGGCCCGGCTATCCGACAAAGTGTATCTGGTGAAAATAGCTGGCGATATCTATCGAACAGAATTACCTGAACCGACCAAAACCGGCACGAACCTGACACTAACTTTCCGGACCAGGGAACCACGCCCTGAATTCTCCCTGCAAAGCAACCGCAGCGATGCCTCGCCAGTCAGGCTGAGCCCCACAGCTGCTTCGATCATAGAGGCACTCAAAATGACTGCCGCCCAAACCTCCACTCAGTCGATAAAATCATTAGAACCACTTCTCACGTCACCACCAGTGAACACCTTAGCTTTGGCAGCTTCCCTGCGCAATGCCCTGTCCTTCTCCGGGCTTTTTTACGAATCCCACCTGTTACAGTGGTTTTTGGGCGAAAGACTTTTTGAAGACATCCAAAAGGAATCCCGTCTACGACTTGCATCAATGACAAAAAAAAGGAATGAGTCACTGGCCAACGAAAACCCCTCCGAAGAACTCGATCTGGTAGCGGGAAAAAAAGGTTTTTTAGCTCTGACCTTGGAGAACGACGAACTGTTGGACATCCGGAAACACACTACGGCGCTTTCAGATTCGCTGAACTCATCACTTCTGCGTGAGCAAGTGGAAACCCTTTTGTCCGGCATTTTTCACTGGCAGGGTCCAGTGTGGCAGGACCAGAAAATGAAGTGGGAAGTGGAGAAACAGGATAGTGGAAGTGATCAGGAATCCGAGCGTTCCTGGCGGACAACGCTTCGCCTTAGCTTGCCAAATCTCGGCGAGGTTAGTGCAACTCTAATTTCCAGCGATGAAGGAATTTCGGGTAGGATTACAACGAACTCTATAGCAACAAAAAATGAAATGCAGCGGGAGCTGAAATGTCTCGAAGAAAGAATGGCAGGTTCGGGCCTTACCTTGATAACAATGGCAATCGAGCAGCGCGATGAAGAATAGGGACAATAAAAAAGCAGTTGCGCTTTCCTACAAGGAAGGTCTTTATGCGCCTCAGGTCGTGGCAAAGGGACGAGGTGTCGTAGCGGAGGCAATTATCGATCACGCCAGGGATGCCGCTGTTTTTGTTCATGAATCGCCGGAATTGGTCAACCTGCTGATGCAGGTTGACCTGGACCAGCATATCCCGCCAGAACTCTATAGAGCAGTTGCCGAACTTCTCGCCTGGATATACTGGCTGGAAAACCGTGTTCCACCCGGATGGCAAAGCGACCAGAATCCCGGAGACACACTACCGTAAAGATCAAAAAACCTCTTCCAGACAATTGGTCCAGTCAATAGCTTCAAGCTGCGCAGTTACGAGAGCCTCCTGGCTGCAAGCGTACTGGTTTAGAAGCAGGGTTACTTCGCCAAAATCCATGCTCTCCAGTTTTTCCGTTAGCAAAAGCAGGCTTCCGAGAGCACCTTGCCTCTCCAAGATTGCTAGACGCACCTCTTCGTCAAGGTTAAGCTGATTCAGAATTTCTTCCATCGGCACGCCGAACAGAACGTCGATTAGAGACAGTACGCCAGTCATAAAGGCACTGTCGGAATAGTCATGACCCTGAAGTTCAGGCTGCCATTTCCTGACCAGATTCTCCATCAACCGACCGCGGGTCGCAGCGGTTTCGAGAAGCGGATTTCCAACGGCACTTGTCTTGTCCGAAGCAAACAATGCCAACTGGATCCAGCGCTTCAACTGCTGCATTCCCAGGACTACAAGCGCATGTCGCAGTGTTCGAATTTTCTCTTTCATTCCAATAACGACTGAATTTACCAGACGCAGAAGATTATACGTAAGATTGGGATTATGTTTGAAAGCTTCCTCAATCTCCGCTATTTCTGCATCCCTGCATATGAGTTCCAGGAGTTTGAGAAGAGCAATTCCCGACACATCAACCTTCCGTTTATTCAGCACAGACGGTCGCGCAAAGTAATACCCCTGAAAGAGGTCAAAACCAAGATCGTAACAGAGTTGATATTGTTCTATGGTTTCAACCTTCTCTGCCAGAAGCGCCAGACCACGATTACTCAAAGTAGCAACCATTTCCTTCAAATCGTCGCCAGTTGTTTGGAGCACATCAATCTTTACAATATCAACTATTTCATAAAGCGGCTCGTAATCGGTGTGGTAGCAATTATCGTCAAGAGCCAGAGTGAATCCTCGCTCTTTTAACTCGCAGCAACGTTCCAGCAGAGCATCCGACAATTCGACAGTTTCCAGTATCTCGATAACGGTTTTCTCCCGGGGCAGGATTTCCAGCAGATCACTCATGAGCAGATCTCCGGTCACATTAATAAAACCCTTATGCTTCCCCAACACCTCATGAATTCCGAAGTTCGAAAGAACATTACTGATAACAAACGAATCGACATTGGTAAAATTGCCTATATTGGCGTGGAGGGTGTCTGCAGAGCGAAAGAGGAGTTCATATCCGACAATGCTTTGTTTGCGATCCAATATCGGTTGTCGCCCTAAAAATACTTTTTTATTGGCAGTTTCCATTCTTACCCGGGTACTCCTCTTCAGACAGAAAAACAACGCAACCAGAAACATTTTCCACATTAAACCAACAAGTATAATACATTCCTTGAAGTTAATACGGCGCCTTTCTTCGAATCAGACTATTTTATCCAATCTGGTTTACACATAAGCTGAAATATATGTATCCGGAATATTCAGGAAAAATACAAATAAAAAAGGTTGGTCCTTAGGAACCAACCTTTTTTTCTGGTGCCCGGGACCGGAATCGAACCGGTACAGCCTTGCGACCGAGGGATTTTAAGTCCCTTGCGTCTACCAATTCCGCCACCCGGGCGTGTCAGCTTTAATTAGACCGTGATACAGTTGAATTGCTATCTGCGACACGTTAGAGGTACTTTTGTATCAGGAATTGTTGACCCTGTCTCTCAATTCTTTTCCTGTCTTGAAAAAAGGAGTCTTTTTTGCTGCTATTTGAACAATTTCGCCACTTTTTGGATTTCTCGCCTCGCGCGGACCTCTCTCACGTATAGTAAAACTTCCAAATCCACGGATTTCAACCTTCTCATCGTTTTTCAGAGCATTGCGAATACTGTCAAATACAATATCAACGATGAGCTCAGAATCTTTTCGCGTCAAAAGGCTGTTTTGGTCCACGAGCCTTTCAACTAACTCACTTTTGGTCATACGCAAAAACTCCTTATTCCATAATAGTAAGCATATCTGCCAACTGATTATCGTCGTGGTTATTTCTTCTTCAACTCTTCCTTCAGCAACTCGCCCAGGTTAGACGTCGCCTCACCCTGAGAATTCCCAAAAGAGGAGAAATCACCTCTGTTATCACTTATGGCAATTGCCTTGATTGAAAGTGCTATTTTCTTTTCTATCGGGTCGATGTTTAATACCATGGCCTCGATTTCATCATCAACGGCTGCAAACCCTTTAGGAGTAGCAACTTTCTCCTGAGAAAGTTCGGATACATGGATAAGACCTTCAATGCCCTCTTCAATTTCAAGGAAGATACCGAAGTCAGTTACGGAGGTCACCTTCCCTTTGACTTTGGTACCAGGCTTGTACTTCGAGGGAATTTCGTTCCAGGGGTCAGGAACCAATTGCTTGATCCCGAGGGAAAGTCTCTCGTTTTCCGGGTCTATATTAAGAACAGCAGCCTGCACGATCTGTCCTTTGCTGTAGAGCTCGGACGGATGCTTGATCCGCTTGGTCCATGACATATCGGAAACATGCACCAGACCATCAATGCCATCTTCAACGCCGATAAAAACCCCGAAGTCGGTAACGTTTTTGATCTGTCCTTCAATCTTGGTACCAACAGGGTATTTATCCCCAATCACCGTCCAGGGATTCATCTGGATCTGCTTCAGACCGAGGGAGATCCTTCTGCTTGGGACGTCAACACCCAGAACTTCGGCTGCAACCTCATCACCAACCTTCAAAACGTCGGATGGATGACGAATCCGCTTTGTCCAGGACATTTCAGAAACATGAACAAGTCCTTCCACTCCCTCTTCAAGAGAAACAAAAGCGCCATAATCCGCAAGACTGACCACAGTACCGACAATCCGGTCACCGATGTGATATTTTGATTCTACAACCAGCCAAGGATCTGGAATCGTCTGCTTGATGCCAAGTGAGATTTTCTCTTTTTCCTTGTCGTATTTCAACACCTTGACAGAGACTGTCTCACCGATCTTCAGGATTTCTGAAGGATGGGAAAGTTTCCGCCAGGACATATCCACGATGTGGAGCAGACCATCAATACCCCCGAGGTCGATAAACGCACCGTAATCGGTGATATTTTTTACGATTCCTTCGCGGATCTGGCCTTCGGTAAGAGTGGTGAGGGTACCTGTTTTCAGCTTGTCGCGTTCCTCTTCCAGGATTGCCCGGCGAGAAAGAACTACGTTCCCTCTCTTTTTGTTTACCTTGACAACCTTGAACTGAAAAGACTGTCCTATTAGTTTTTCAAGGTTGCCAATTGGACGAACATCAACTTGAGAGGCAGGAAGGAAGGCCGGCACCCCAATATCAACAGTAAGACCGCCTTTTACATTTGCAATGATCTTGCCTTCGACAAGAGCACCGGAATCAACGGCCGCCTCGATATCAACCCAGATTTGCTCGCGTTCGGCCTTTTTCCGGGACAGGACAATATAGCCACGGATATTTTCCTTTTTCTCGAACAAAACCTTTACTGTGTCGCCAACTTTCGCCGTAAGCTCGCCGTTCTCATCCATGAATTCGTCAAGTGGTATGCACCCTTCCGATTTGTAACCGATATTGACAAGCACATAATCCGGGTCAATCTGCACGATAACGCCATCGACAATCTCGCCCACCAAAGGTTGGCGCAAACTCTCCTGAAAAAGTTCTTCAAAATTCTCTCTAGCACCTTGATTAAGGTCATCATCCATATCGTTATTCAGCCTGTCCGGCTCGTTGGTGATGTTGGTCAAGTCTTTTTCGTCATTCATCAAAGTAATACCCCCTGAAATTTCTATGTTTTCCCCGCCTTATCCTAGCACACCCTTGAAAATTCTCAATGTGTAGTATTATCATCTATACGTCTGATTTGCTCAAGCACTTCGTCGATTACCCACTTGGGAGTCGAAGCTCCTGCCGTCACGCCAACAGTATCTACTCCTTCAAACCACATCCGGTTCAGCTGTTGCGCTGTTTCGATGTGGTACGTCTTAGGCTGCAACTCCGCACATACTTGAGCAAGACGTGTTGTATTGGCACTATTATATCCACCGATAACTATCATGCAGTCAACACGTTTTGCAAGTTCTTTGGCTTCTTCCTGCCGCACGGCCGTTGCATCACAGATAGTGTTGAATACCCGTATTTCGCTACCCTTTACCAGGCATTCAAGGACCACATTCTTCAGATTCTCAAATGACTGGGTGGTCTGGGCAACGATACAGATTTTGCCGGAAATCTTCAGTTTATCGGCTTCTTCCCCTGACCCGACAACATAGACCGGACCCTTGGCATACGAAACAATCCCTTGGACCTCAGGATGCTCGGCATCTCCTACCACTACCACAACATAACCCGCCTGGGAAAGACTTTTTACGTGTTCCTGGGCCTTTTTCACAAACGGACAGGTAGCGTCTACGATTTCAAGTTCCTTGCGACTGGCCTCCTGAAGCTCTTCTGATGCGACCCCATGAGAACGGATGATAATTGCCCCGCTGTCAAGGTCTGCCAGAGAGGTAAGAGCCTTGACGCCCATTTCCTCAAGACGCTGAACCACCTGCGGTGAATGGATAATCGGGCCAAGAGTGAAGGTCTTCCCTCCCTTGGCAGCCGCCTCGAAGGCCATCTGAGTGGCCCTTTTGACCCCAAAGCAGAATCCAGCCTGTTTCGCTAGGATTATTTTCAAAATATATACTCCTTCAGCAGGGACGGGACAACGCGGCTAACCAAGCAAAAGTGCCGGACTACCTGCTCGTAATGAGAACGTCAACCGGCAAAACGTCATCTTGCCAACAATCAAAAAGCAGCTCTTCGCTCCGACTCTTTCTGCCGCACGACTTTTTCCATCCGGCGAAGCACCTCTTCGACAGAAATTCCGTCAGAATCAATGGGAAGAGCATCTTCCGCCATACGCAGTGGGGCGTGTTCGCGCTGTTCATCCTGAGCATCGCGTGCAATTACTTCCACTATCGTATTCTCGAGGGTTACCCTCTCCCCCTTGGCCTCAAGCTCGAGAAAGCGCCTTTTCCCCCGTTCCTCCGCAGATGCGGAAAGAAAAAACTTCACGTCGGCCTGCGGGAAAACCACCGAGCCGATATCACGGCCTTCCAACACAACGTTGCCGGCGCGACCCATACGTCTCTGCTCATGGAGAAGAGCTTCGCGTACCACCTTTTTCATCGATATCCGGGAGGTCAAGAGACTGATTTCAGGGGTCCGTATGGCTTCGGAGACATCCTCTCCGTTGGCAAAAACCCGATACGCTCCTTCGTGCCTGACAAATGTTATTTCCAAGTCCCGGCACAATGCAGCAAGAGCATCTTCGTCTTCCAGGTTGATATTCGACCGTTTCACGGTTAGTGCAACGGCACGGAACATGGCACCCGTATCGATGTAAAGATAGCCGAGGCGTTCGGCAAGCTGGCGAGCCACAGTACTCTTGCCAGCGCCTGACGGGCCGTCGATTGCGACAATGATCCCTTTTTCAACCCACTTTTCATCGTTCATTAATAGCAAACCTTTTCCAGAAGCTCGATAAAGGTCGGAAAAGATGTCGCTATACAGTCAGTGTCTGTTACTGTTGTCTCCCCTGTTGCGACAAGGCCGGCAACAAGCATTGACATGGCAATCCGATGGTCACCGAAACTGTCAACAACGCAGCCCCTCAATGTATCGGTACCGGTAATTTCCATACCGTCTTCCGTTTCCAGAATCATAACCCCTGCCTTGGCCAAATTTGTGGCCATGGCGGCAATCCGATCGGTTTCCTTGACACGAAGCTCCCGAGCATCCCTCAAGACGGTTTTGCCTTCAGCACATGCCGCTGCGACACAGAGTACAGGGAACTCGTCGATAGCCCTTGGCACAAGGTCTCCACCGATTTCAATTCCTCGCAGCGATGATGTTCGCACCATAATATCCGCAACAGGTTCTCCTGAAACCTCCCGTTCATTCAGCAGGTCAAGAGAAGCTCCCATTTTCAGAAGAATATCAAGAATCCCCGTCCTGGTGGGATTGACCCCGACATTGGTAATGAGGACCTCTGAGTCCGGAACCAAAAGGGCGGCAACAATGAAGAATGCGGCCGAAGAAATGTCCGCCGGCACCATCACCTCTCTGCCATCAAGCTCCCTGCCGCCGCGAACAATAGCGCCATTTGTATGTGGCTCAATATCGGCTCCGAAGTAGCGGAACATTCTTTCCGTGTGATCCCGTGACAGGGACGGCTCTTTTACCACCGTTTCCCCGCAGGCATAAAGTCCAGCCAGCAGCAAGGATGATTTTATCTGGGCACTGGCAACGGGAGAAAGGTAGGAAGCCCCTTTCAATTCCCGACCCTGGACCGCAAGTGGTGCTTTTGTGCCACCTGAACGGCCCAGAATGCACGCACCCATCTTTGTCAGAGGCTCAATCACTCGTCCCATGGGTCTGTTGCGAAGGTACCGGTCTCCTGATAAAACGGAGAAAAAGCGCTGCCCGGCAAGGATGCCGGTCATGAGTCGCATGGAGGTGCCGGAATTCCCGCAGTCGAGAACATCTTCCGGTTCTTTCAACCCGAAAAGCCCTCTCCCCTGAATAAGCAGCTTCCCTTCTTCCTCTCGAGCATCAACTCCCATGAGGCGGAATGCGTTCAGGGTGGCAATCGTATCTTCACCCTGCAGGAAACCGCTGACAACCGTCGTGCCACGGGCAAGCGATCCGAGCATAACAGCCCGATGCGAGATTGATTTATCGCCAGGCACCACGATTGTCCCTGCGACTTTTTTGGCTGTTTGGACAGTATACTTTTTCACAGCTGGCCCCGGTGAATTGGATTTCTGACAGTGTATAAAACGCATCAAGAAGAATGCGTGCTTGCTAGTTGCTCAGGGGACAATTCCCGGCTCACATTTACCGCCAGGAGCACAGCCCGCTCAGGACTCATTAGAGGATGGCATCCCTGCTTCTCTTGGATTCAGCAAAAAACTTCTGGAGTCCGGCGCCATCCCCGTTCGCTACCAGGGTTCGGAGTTGTCCTAAGTAATCAGAGAAGAAGTCCATCATTTCCATAATTGCAGGTCCGTTCATGAGTGCGATATCTCGCCACATCGCAGGATCGGAAGAGGCTATGCGGGTAAAATCCCGAAACCCACCTGCTGAATACTTCAAGATGCTTTCATCGAAGCGATCGTAACCATCCACAGCATTCACAAGGGAATAAGCCACCATGTGCGGAAGATGAGAGATGGCGGCCACGATCCGATCATGCTTGTGCGCATCCATCTGAATCACATCGGAACCTGCAAGCTCCCACATCCTGAGAACTTTTCGGAGAGCAAGTTCGTCGGTATTTACGGTTGGGGTTATGATACACCGCTTTCCAGTAAAGAGTGTAGCGAACGAAGCGTCAACGCCTGACTTTTCCGTACCGGCAATGGGATGACCACCAACAAAACAGGTTCCCTCAGGCATAAGCTGCTCACAGACAGAAACAACCGACTCCTTCACACTGCCACCATCGGTCACGACGCAACCGGGAGCAAGAAAGGGAGCAATTTTTTCCAGCACCGAAGCAATTGAGCAAACAGGAGTAGCGAGAAAAACAAGGTCAGCCCCTTGAACACCTTGGCAGGGGTCCTGACAATACCGGTCAATTACACCCAGTTCTACCGCACGCTGAAGGTTCGGCTCGGTTCTGCCGATCCCGACAATCTCACTCACCTCACCCCGCTGTCGCAGTATCCGCGCAAGAGATCCGCCAATAAGGCCAACGCCGATAACTGCCATTCTTTTGCTGAGAGACATCTATTCCCTTTCCTGTCTCATCTAGTACTCTGTAACCCTTGTTTTTTTCGCATGCAACCCCTCAAAACCTCCCCTTGTCAGGGGAGAGTTAAAGGCTTCCCCCCTGACAAGGGGGGATTGAGGGAGGTTGATTTCAGGTATTACATTGTCCTAGATGTTTTTAGAATATGAGCCAAGGATTTTCACAAATTGGCAGCAGTTGCGCAATTCGTCGATCGCCTCAGCAACCTCGGGATCAGACAGATGCCCTGACAGGTCCAGGAAAAAGATATATTCCCAAGCCTTCTTTTTAAGGGGACGAGATTCGATCTTGCTCAGATTAATACCCCGACGAGCAAAAGGATCAAGCATCCGGTAGAGGATTCCCGGTTCGTCCTTGACCGAGAACATCAGTGAAGTTTTATCATTGCCGCTCTTCCCGGCAATTTGTTTCCCGATAACGAGAAACCGGGTAAAATTGTTCACCTGGTCTTCAATTCGTTTCTTCACGACCTTCAACTCGTAGAGTGAGGCAGCTGAATCGCTGGCAATGGCCGCTGCGTTATAATCTTCACTGACAATCTGTGCTGCCAGCGCCGTGGACGCAACATCCACCACCGGGACATTCGGCAGATTTTCTTCGAGCCATTTGCGACACTGCGCATGTGCCTGCGGATGAGAGTAAACCTTCTTGATATCAGCCATTCGCCCGGTACGTGACAAGAGGTCATGGGATACCTCCAGAAGAACCTCGGCAATGATCTTCAGGTCGCTCTCCATGAACATATCCAGAGTATGAGAAACCATTCCTTCGGTAGAAT
>RPRC01000191.1 GCA_003857395.1 Geobacter sp. | reverse complement strand
GGTTTTCAGGTCGGTGTAGAGCATAGAGGTGACATGGTCCGCTCCGCGCATTTTGTCCCAGTAGCGGACAGTGTGCTCGCCCGGGTCATAGCCGGAGCAGGCATTCCGTACCGGTTGTGCCAACAGTTCGGTCAGGATATCGTCCTCGATGAAGGTATTGGTCCGGTAGAAGGCCCGCGCTGGTTCCAGCAGGGCACTGCCGGTGAGGGAGCGGACCTTTCGTGCCAGCGGGTGGGCAAAGCCCTGGAAGCAGCCATTCAGCGCAGCCAACAGGAACCGGGGCAGCTTCCGCCTCGCCAGATCCTCCTTGAGCTCGATGGAGTATTTACCATAGCCGCCGAAACTCTCATCCCCACCGTCGCCGGCCAGCGCAACAGTGACCGCCTGACGGGCCAGACGGGAAACGTGGTAGGTGGGTACCGCCGATGAATCGGCAAATGGTTCGTCGAAAAATTTCGGCATGAGGGCTACCGTTTCCGGCAGGTTTTCCCGGGCAATATATTCACTGTGGTTGGTTGTGAAAAGATCCGCCACTTCACGGGCAAAGCGCGATTCGTCATGCCTTTTATCGGCAAAGCCGATGGTACAGGTCCGCACCGCTTCCCGGGACACCTTCGCCATCAGGCCAACCACGGCGCTGGAATCCACGCCGCCGCTCAAAAAAGCCCCAAGGGGCACATCGGCGATCATCCGGCAGGAGGTGCTGTCCTGCAACAGCTCCAACAAAGCATCTTCCGCTTCGGCCGGAGAAAAAGCCGTACCGGTGGAAAAGTCCACATCCCAGTACTCGGAAATGCGAGGTTCCCCGCCGGGACGCAGCACCAGGTAATGTGCCGGGGGAAGCTTGAAAATTTTCCGGTAGATAGTCTTTGGTGCCGGAACATACAAATACTTGAGATAATCCGCGAGGGCTGTCGGTTCCACCTCTCGAGCGATGCCCGGCAGCTGCAGTAATGATTTAATCTCCGAGGCAAAGGCCAACCGGTCACCACCGGCGTGGTAATAATACAAGGGCTTTTTGCCGACGCGGTCCCTAGCGAGGAAAAGGGTCTTCTCTACGGTATCCCAGAGGGCAAAGGCAAACATCCCGTTCAGTTTTTCCAGACACGCTACACCCTGCTGCTGATACAGTGCCAGGATGACCTCCGTGTCCGTTTTGGTCCGAAAGACAACACCGGCGCGCTCCAATTCCGCCCGCAGAGTCAAAAAATTATAAATCTCGCCGTTAAAGACGATTACCAGGCGGCCATCAGCTGAAATCATCGGCTGATTTCCCTGGGAGGAAAGGTCGATAATGCTCAGGCGCCGGTGAGCCAGGCCGACATACTCATCCAAATACTCACCACCGGCATCAGGACCGCGGTGACGGATGACCTCCCCCATCTGTTTGAGTACGGACACATCGGCGACAGGGGCTGATGATCTGAAAAACCCTGCTATTCCGCACATTTTGAACTATCCAGAGCGACTGAATTCACCTGTTACGTCCCCCAAAAACTGCAAGTCCCCGAGCTGAAAAATAGACATTAAGCAGCAAATACAGCTGCATAATCTTTACGATATCCACCTGTGCACGATTTTTCCTGACGCTGAGAAAAAACAGAACACTCTGCCAAACTACAAAAAGAAAAATTATGACATTGCCCAAACCGGGGTACTTAATCAGCGGCGTCATCCCAACGGCGAGGGCCAACAGGCAATGTACCGGTGGTGCAACAATGCTGGGGATTTCTTTCCAGACGAATCCATGCCTCATCAAGCCTCGATAATTGCTCAGCCCCCGCCACTTCTCCTTACGGAAGAAAGTTGCAACGGTCGCGGCCTCGCCATGATGGATGGCAACGATGCCATTATCGTTCAGCAAAAGCCCCTTTGTCTTGAGTCGGAGTGACAAATCGTAATCTTCACAGGTAACAAGACTTTCGTCAAAACCGGAAATTTCAGCAAATATTTCCCGGCGAACAAACATATTCATGGACTCCAGCCAATCGGCGGCTTGCACCGGATTTTCTCTTTTTCTTATGAGGAACCAGGCATTCTGCACCCAGGTTGCATTTTCAGGCACAATCGGGGGCGAGCCAAAACACGCAACCTCCTTGCGCAGCAGATAGCAGGCTGCTTCATTCAACCAGTTTTCCAGGACAGTACAATCGGCGTCAAGAAAAGCCAGGATCTCTCCACGTGCCTGGGCAGCTCCGAAATTTCTCAGCCCGGAAATGGTCATATCGGGCTGGACAAAAACCAGCGCCCCCTTTTGCCGGGCAATCTCCACCGTCCTGTCACTCGAACCATTGTCGACAACGATCACTTCATAGCGGCTGCCGTCATAGTCAAGTTTCCGGAGAGAATCCAGACAACGTCCGATATTGGATTCTTCATTTTTTGCAGGGATTATGACTGAAAAATGCATAAACAAGCCTTCACGGGATATTGCGCACGATATGCGGACCAAGAAACCTGCTCACACTCAGCGGCAGGTTTTTCCAGGCTCTGATGGCAAGCTGGAACTTCGGATTTTTCGGATTCAGTTCCGGTGCCGCTTGCCCTGCCCCAAGCAGGTACTGCCAATGGAGCTGGACCGGCTCCGCCCCCCATTGCTGTTTGAACTTGAAGGTACCCTCGTTCGGAGTTGAGCGGCCGAAATCGAATTTTTTGAATCCCTTGTCGATGGCGAAACGTATGGCTTCCCAATACAGGAGATTATTGGGACAAAAGGCCTTGTAGTCTCTGTTCGAGGAAGCCCAGGGCATCTCCACCGTGTCCCGGAACCAGCTGATAATTCCAGCAGCAACAACTGACTCCTTGTGAAAAACCGCGAGGATGCGGGACGATTCTGGAAAAAGGGTCAGGACATTCTTGAAAAATGACTTGCCGTAGACCGGGGTTCCCAGGTCGCGCATATTTCGCGCGAACACTTCGTAAAAACCATCGAGAAGTTCAAGCCCCCCGATTTTTACCGTCAAACCGCTCTTTTCCGCTTTTCTGATCTGATTGCGCAGTTTGGCATTAAAGGCATGCCACTGACTGTCACTATCCGGGGACAATTCAAGAATCATCGTCACCTTGTGTTCCTTGCCCGCCAATCCCTCTTTTGTATAATCCACATGGCGTAATTCCAGGTACTCTGCAGAATATTTCCGTACGAGGCACTGCGCCTCGTGCAGGAGAGAGTCGGCAACCTGATCGTTGTCGACCAGTAGGCCACCGTAATTGAAAAAGGGCAGCGAAACGAAAAATTTACCGAAAAGGGCGCTTTTCATGAAAACCAAGGGAAGTACGCCACAAATACGCCCGCTGTCCTCCTTGGCAGCAAGGTAGAAAGTTCGATGCCCGAAACTTTCTTCAATGACCTTTTTCCATCTGTATTGGTGGTAATTGGACGCCTGGGGAGCAGTTGCCACATAGGCATCCCAATCAGCACCATCTCCAGTAAAATTTTCAATCGGCAATGACATAGATGATCTCAGGAAACGTTCAGCACTTTCCGCAATGGAGCAAATTTCGTCGTGATAACAATTGTTTAAATTCAAGTCGGGCCTAAATCGCGAATGTATACCTGCTTTGATTCTTCGCCGCCTGAATAATCAGAAAAAAATTAGCCACGGATGGGCACGGATTAGCACGGATGAAACAAAAACAGTCCGCGTCCAGTCCAGGTCCCTGTGCTTTCGTGGCTGACAATCGTGACCGGTGCCAAGCTATCTCATGGCTTCCAAATCCATCGATTGGCTAATGGGTGCAAAGGAAAAGTCCTGCAACAGCTGCCGGAAGCGTGCTTCCGTCTTATGCAGGTTCAGGTAATGCCGGAACCGGCTTTTGGCCCCAGCACCGGAAATCTGTGGTTGATCAGGGTCCAGTTCCCAGGGATGCAGATAGAAGACAAAGGGCTTTCGTTCCTGCCGGTTGATCTGCTGAAGTCCCCAGCGGCTGAAAGCATAGGGGAACAGGCGAAAATACCCGCCTCCCGCAATAGGCAAATTCCGCCCCCCGAGTCGCAAGGTGGTTATCGGCAGCTCGAAGAGGCTGTCCCGGTCACCCTGTTTCGTCAAGGCCGACTCCCAGGCTCCCGATTCATGCCGGACGGCCCAGCCGGAGAAGCGGGGCCAGTCGGGTATGCCGTAAAAATCATGCCGGACCGGGAAAACGCTCGAATCGTAGCGGTAACCGGCGGCAAGCAGTTCATCAAAGGCCCAGAAGGTGGTCCGGGAAATCGAGTAACTGGGCGCCCGATAGCCATACACCGGCGCACCGGTCAAGTCCTCAAGCAGTGACTTGCTGCGCCGCACATCTTCCCGAAATTCTCCACGAGACAAGCAGGGAATCCGCTGGTGACCATAACCGTGGCTTGCCACCTCGTGACCCGCGGCAGCGATAGCTTTCACAAGCTGAGGGCAGCGCTCTGCAACCCAACCGAGAACGAAGAACGTTGCCTTGACACTGTATTCATCAAGCATCTGGAGGATGCGGCGAGTATTCCTCTCAACCCGGAGCTCGTAGCTGTCCCACTCATTCCTGCAAACGTGCCGCTCGAATGCTGATACCTGGAAGTAGTCTTCGACGTCGATTGTTAGGGCGTTGAGCATGGAACCTCAGTTAAGCAGTTGAACAGTTAAAAACAGTTGAATAGTGAAACAGTTGAACTGCAGTTAAACAGTGGAGCAGTTGTCACTTGTTCCTTTTACTGGGAGTTACTCTTTCGTTTACTCTTTTGATGTAGGAAGTCAGCAAACGAAGAACCTCTGTTGTTAAGGCTTGGGCGGTTAAAAAGTCTTCTGAATTACAATACCCGAGGTCTTTGCTTAGTGATAACTGTGTCTCTACTTCAGCTGCTGAGCCCAAGGCTATTTTTAAAAACTGCACATATTCTTTGGCACCTCGCATGAACCCTTCGGCGATATTCGAGGGGATCGAAACAGCCGCCCGACGGATCTGGCTTGTAAGCCCATACATTTCTTCCTTGGGAAAAGTTTCTGTCAGCCGATAAATAAGGATGGTTAACTCGTAACTTTTCTGGTATGCAATCAGTTCCTTGTAGTCCCGAACCGCAGTTTTCAGAAGCTCTGCCAAAGCCGTCACATCCCCTTTTCCACCAAACTGTTCAACTGCTCCACTACCTCACTGTTCCACTGATCCACTGCCATACTGTTCAACTGTTCAACTGCAGTTAAAACTGCTTCCGCACTTCCAAAACCACCCGGTTCACCGAGTAGTTGTCCTCAAACAGGGAAGCAGAGTGGTAGTTGATGAAGGAATAGGACAAAGAAAGGCTGGTTTCCCAGGGCAGCGAATAGGTTAGTCCTGGAGTTATGTAGATACGGCGGGTGTTTCCGGACGGATCCCGGTAGTCATACCTTTCCACGTTGGCAGCGAAGCGGGAGCTCAGTTTCTCGGAAATATCATATTTCCCCGTGACCCCAACCCCATATTTATTTGTCCGGTCAACACTTTCCCCGCTATAGTCGGAATAGTACACGGAAAGGCCGATGCTGCCGCGCTCCAGAGGCTTGTCCAATGCGAGGGTGTAGTTCGTTTCTTTGGTGAAGCCGGTAAGGGGATCTTCGGGGTACTGAACACCGGCGGTAGCAGATAGGGTAAAGGTGTCAAAGGCGTGGGTCAGGCCGGCATTCCAGTAGGAATTATTAGAGTCGGGTGAATTTTTGTAGTCAAGCCAGGTATAGCCGCCGTTGCCGAAAACAAAGCATTTATCAGCATATTCGTAGCGTGCTCCGGCTGACGGGGTGTTCCGGTTATACGGGTTGATCGAATTCTGCTTGGTGTACAGGTAATCGGCGTTAAAGGTCAGTTTTGATGAATACTCATAGCTGGCATTGAAAAAGCCGCTGTGCTCCCGCTTGTCAATGGCCGCCGGATCACGGTACCAGACGTTGCTGTAGCGATAACCGGTCTTGATCGTGGTCTGGGTACCCGGATGAAAGACGAAATAGGGAGAAGCGCTATAAGTATTTGAATCGGTCTGGTTGGCAGAAAGGCTCTCCTGGGTGTAGTCGCGGCTCACATCGAGGGAAACCCGCTTGAAGGTATCAGACAGATCAAGAAAAAAGAACTCGTCAATAATCTTGATATGCCCCTTTGCAGCCAGGTTATGCGTACTGTCATCGCCGCGGCTATTGCGGGCATAGAGGCGGTAGTCAAAGTTGTAGGCCAGATCCCAGTCCCAGAGAGGCGCGTTGTATTTCAGGGCCAGCCCCGGCATAAAGCGGCTGATAAAATCGCTCCGCTGGTTATCTCTGGTTTCGAATACGTTGTCGGTGAATTCCTCACTGACAGCAACGGAGGGATGAAAGCTGAATTCGCCGGCACGGGCCACTGAAGAGCTTACTAACACCACAAGCAGCAACACACCCAGCACTCCACAGACACGGAACAATACTTTTCGAAAAAAAATCATCCAGAACCTCTCTAAAACAGTTGAACAGTTGAACTGCAGTTAAACAGTGAAACAGTACGGCAGTTGAACAGTGAAACCGTAAGGCAGTTGAACAGTTGAACAGTTGAACTGCAGTTAAACAGTGAAACAGTTTAAAATCAGTTAAACAGTGAAATAGTGAAACAGTTGAACTGCAGTGAAACCGTAAGGCAGTGGAACAGTGAAACAGTGGAGCAGTTGTCACTTGTTACTTTTGCTGGTATTTACTTTTTCGTTTACTCTTTTTATGTAGGAAGTCAGCAAACGTAGAACCTCTGAGGTTAAGGCTTGGGCGGTTAAAAAATCTTCTGACTTACAATACCCAAGGTCTTGGCTTAATGATAATTGTGTCTCGACTTCAGCGGCGGAACCCAAGGCTATTTTCAGAAACTGGGCATATTCCTTGGCGCCCCGCATGAATCCCTCGGCAATGTTCGAGGGGATAGACACAGCCGCCCGACGGATCTGGCTTGTGAGCCCATACATTTCTTCCTTGGGAAAAGTATCTGTCAGCCGATAGATAAGGATGGTTAATTCGTAACCTTTCTGGTACGCAATCAGTTCCTTGTAATCCCGCACAACTGATTTCCGCATATCTGCCAATGCCATCACCACCGTTTCACTGTTCAACTGTTCAACTAACCGCTAAACGCTAATCGCTGTCCCCTGTTCAACTGTTTCACTGTTAAACTGTTCCACTGCCTTACCGTTTCACTGTTCAACTGCAGTTAAAACTGTTCAACTGCAGTTAACTGCCTTTAGTCCTCAAAGCAGCCATCAGAACCTGCTGCCCCCGCCGCAGCAATGACTCCTGGTCCGGTTCGGAAGGATTTTCGTTCAGCCGAGAGTCGGCAACTTTTGCTAATCTGTCGCGAAGATCGGAGAGCAACGCATCGGTCTCCCCAGCATAAAGACGGAAGGCGTTTCCCAAGGTGGTAAATTTGTTGCCCAGATCTTTCAGGGTAGTTTCATGAGTCAAGGACGACTCTTTCTCCAAGGTATCGAGTCGCGCTGCTATCCCCTGAAGCATCTCCAGTACCTGTTGCTGCTGGCCCGGTTCCACTGGTGGATCGCTGCAAAGCTGCGGGATCGCCGCTGTTGAAGGCAGTCCGCTCTCCCAGAACTGGTTTTCAAAATCCAGGTCACCGATGACATCTTTTGTAATGACCTCATCCAGCACCTGCACCTCTTCAGCGAATGCTGACAGCATCAGGAAATCACAGATGATGTTCACCAAGCGGGGAATGCCCCTGCTGAAGCGAAAGATGATATCCAGTGATTCAGGCAGGAAGGAAACCGCCTGCCGGTTGCCGGCCACCTCAAGACGGTGCAGGACATATTCTTCCACTTCCTCCCGCGTCAGGGGGCTGATGTGACAATTGATGCTGATGCGCTGGCGCAGCTGCAGGAGCTCCGGCTGGGAGAGAGTGGTGCGCAGCTCGGGCTGGCCGACCAGGATTATCTGCAGCAGTTTGGCGTCATCCGTCTCCAGGTTGGAGAGCATGCGGATATCTTCCAGCAAACCGGCGGTGAGGTTCTGGGCTTCATCAATGATCAGGGTTGGCCTGTTTCCCAGAGCGTACTGTTCGATAAGAAAATCGTTCAGATCGCGCATCAGGGTAATCCGGTCCTTGCCGGCCACCTCCAGATGAAAATCATCGTTCACCATCGCCAGGAGCTGATCAAAACTTACATTGGTATTGAAGACCTTGGACAGGACCACGCCCGGACGCTGCTTCTTGATCAGATCCCGGATGAGGGTTGTCTTGCCCGATCCCACCTCTCCGGTGAGCAAAATAAAACCGGCCCGCTCGTTGATGCCGTAGTCTAGGTAGATTCTGGCGCGGCGGTGTGCCTTGCTCAGAAAGAGAAAATCCGGGTTCGGCACCAATTCGAAAGGCTTTGAGATCAGGTTAAAATATGCTTCGTACATACGTGCACTCACTTCGTCATTTTTATGTGTGTCAAGAGTTGACGCGTCTATGGGTTGATGAGTCCGCTTCACTCAAGGGTTTAAGGGTTCGCTTCGCTCAAGGGTTTAAGGGTTCGCTTCGCTCAAGGGTTGATGGGGTAAACCCGTGAACTCTTCAACCCATAAACGCTTCCACGCATGAACCCTTCAACCCTTCAACCCCTAGTGAACAATCTGCCAAATAACCCCTTGCGAGCGGCAGCCCCACCATTCCCGCCAGGGACAGTCCCTGCCCGGGCTCCGTAATTGTAATAGTAATAACGGCTATCGAGACTCTCTTCTTTCACATCGTTATAAACTATTCCGAGGACCAGCGAGCCCTTAAGATTTCCCAGCGCATCGCTGATATTCTGAACAGAGGCCATTCCTTCTCTCACCACGAAAACCACCCCGTCCACCAGATAGCTGAGGGAAAGCGTCTCCGCAAAAAGCAGCACCGGCGGCGTATCGATAATGATGTAACGATCCGGGTAGCGGTATTTCATATCCTGAATAAGCTCTTTCATTCTTTGGGAAGAAAAAAGCTCCGCCGGATTCCTCACCGGTTTTCCCGAAGGAAGCAGGGTAAGTTTGCCGATACCGGTCTTGATCAGCGCATCACCAAGATCGGCACCACCCTGAAGGCAATCGGAAAGCCCGAGCTTCGGCTCCAGCCCGAAATATGTGTGCAGTGACGGTTTGCGTAAATCAGCGTCCACCAGCAGCACGGTATGGTCGAATTCCTGAGCCATACTGATGGCGAGATTCAAGGCGGTGATACTCTTGCCCTCTCCGCTCACCGAGCTGGCAACCATCAGGGTATTCCGGAAGGTATCCTGCTGTGTCATGGAGACCAGGACCGACTTCAGCTTGCGGTATTCTTCGGCACTCGGCGAGTGGGGATCCGTGGCGGTGACCAGCATCGGACTTGCCAGGGCGACTGCCGCCTCTGTCAGGGGGGGATACTGGGTGGTGGGCGATACCATGGAGGGTGCAGGCGCCGAAATTTTACCCGGCACATCAAAGCCACGCTTATTGTTCCGCAGTTGGGCAGCCTTTTCCAGGGCCTCTTCAATCCTGCTCATGTACGATCCTTTCGTTTATAGAGAAAGAGTTAACGAGTTCAAGTGTTCAATGTTTAAATGGATTGAAACCCATCAACGCATCAACCCATCAACTCTTAGAACGCGTGATTACAGTAGGTAGCGATCAACCACCTCATAGGCCAATACCATCAGAACCAGGGAAAAGTACCCCGCTGCAAGTAAGAAGATTTTTGTGTCTTTCTTTTTCCGGCGGGTTAATTCCTCCGGGTCCTGGATGGTGGGAATTGACGCAAGCACCGGAAAACCGAGTTTCTTCAGGCTGTCAATGGATTTAACCGAGTGATCCAGATTATCGAGCAGCAGGGCGATGCCAATCCCGGCGGCCAGCCCTGCCAGTATTCCAAGGAGGATTACCTTCACCCGATCGGGGCTGGCAGGGAAACTGGGGATGACAGCAGGGTCAATGATGCGGAAGGTGGTGGTTTTGTCCTGGACCTCCATCTGCTGCGACATCTCTGATTGTCCCTGACGGGACAGCAACTTGTCGTAGAGCTCCTTGCGGCTCTGCTTCTCCATCTCGAGTTTTTCCAGTCCGGCCTTGGCGGTGGGTATACCTTTCAGAAGGGCCTGGTTCATGCCGATGTAGCGCTGCAGACTCGCCTCACTCATCTTTACGGCAGTCAGTTCCGCCTGGACCCGTCCAGCCTCCTCCGAATCCGGCATATCAGCTAAAACACCGCGTCGTCCCTTCATCTGCTCGCGCACGGTCTCAATATCAGACTTTACCTTGATTACCTCTGGATAGCTCTCGGTATATTCAACGCGCAACTCTTCCAAGCGCTTCTGGAGAAAAATGAGTCGCGCCTGCAAGGGATCAGCGGCCATTCTGGCCACAGGTTTGAGCCCTTCCAGCTGACGCCTCCGCAACTGCAGATCATAGAGCTTCTGCTGCGCCAGGTTTATCTCCTCGAACAATTTCGCCTCATCAACATTTATCACGCCACCCTTGTCCGCTTTAAACTTGTTCAATTCCGTTTCGGCATCGGTAAGTTTCTGCTTGACGGTGCCGATCTGCTCCGTAAGGAACTTGGTAGCACCATAAGACTCCTCGCGCTTCGAAGAAAGATTTTCTTCGATGTAACGCTGCACAAGCATGTTGACAAAGTCTCTGGCTACGCGGGGACTGCTGTCGGTAAAAGAAATAATGAAGAGGTTATTGTCCTTCACCTTCACATCGATATTTTTTTGGAAGGTACGGATCAGCTCTTCGCGCGCTTCATCCGTCTTGGCCCGTGTATTGGTGAGGTCAAGATCGTTGATAACCTTGAGCAAGAGTGTCCGGCTGGTGGTTGCGTACTTGATGACCTTGATTGAGTCGTCTTTTGAGGGTGTAACAGCAATACCCTTGACCAGTTCGCTGATAACATTTTTCTCAATGAAGACGGTGCTCTGCGCCTCAAATTTTTCAGGAAGAAGATAACTGGCAACAACCGCAACCGTCATCACCAGCAAGGCAACGATGACCACGGGAAGCTTCCGCTTCTTGACAAGGGACAGATACTGTTTGTAATCGAATTCAGAAGACATCAAAAACTCCGTTGTTTAAATCAGTTGAACAGTTGAACAGTAAAACAGTTGAACAGTTGGCAGTAGAACAGTAGAGCAGTAGAGCAGTTGAACAGGGGACAGTAAAACAGTTGAACAGTTGAACAGTTGGGCAGTAGAACAGTTGGGCAGTAGAGCAGTTGAACAGGGGACAGGGGACAGAAGTCAGGGGTCAGGGGTCAGGGGACAGGGGACAGTACTCGAATTGTTGTTCCCTGTTCCCTGTTTAACTGTTTAACTGTTCCCTGTTCCCTGTTCACTGTTTAACTGTTTAACTGTTTAACTGCTTCACTATTTAACTGTTTAACTGTTTAACTGCCTCTTAAAAAATTCCTTCTTTGACAATTACGTAATCGCCCGGCCGAAGGTTACGGTTCTGGGCCAGGTCGCCGTCTTTTATCAGGTCTTTTGCCATGACCGGCAGGGAAATCTCTTTTCCCCCTTCTTTCCGCATGACTGTTGTGCTGTTCTGGCTGGCAAATTTGGTGAAGCCGCCTGCTTCCAGAATCGCCTCCAGCACTGTCATACCGTCCCGGTAGGGAATAACCCGGGGGGCATTGACCGCACCGACCACATAGACATTCTTGTCCGGAAAACGGGGGATAAAAATTGCATCGCCAGTCTCAATGGCAACATCATCACTGATATCGCCGTTGATGAACAGTTTGTAAAAATTCTCCTTGATCTTCTTGCCGCCTCGCAATACATATGCCTGCTTATAATCCGCGGCGCCGACATCCCCAGCGGTTTTCCCTTCGCCACCCCCGGAGCCACCAATGGAGCAGAGAAGCTGCAGCAGCGTGGTCCGGCGGTTCAGGTCGTAGACACCCGAAGCAACGCCGCCGCCGAAGATGTAGACCTTATTGTTGGTGAAATCCCGCACGCTGACCGTGACGATCGGATTCTTCACCAGTTCCTTCAGTTTCACTGTCAGGGATTCCTGCAAGCCCACGGGGGTGAATCCGGCAGCCTGCAAATCTCCCAAACCGGGGACGGTAACTTTGCCGTCCGGTCGGACCTTGACGGTAAAGTTCAGCTCCTTCACACCCCAAACGGAAATGTCCAGCGAGTCACCCTCACCGACCACATAATCGCCACCCCAGGCAGACCCGGCCATAAGAACAAGCGACAGGACAAATAGCACAATTTTTTTCATAAAAGCTCTCCTGCAGATCAATAGTAAAGGCTTCACAAAAAGCCATTCCCCCGCCCTTGACGGGCCTGCGCGCTGAAGCGCTACGGCGCGCAAGCGGGAGGACCCAAAGGGCCTAAAGGGGGCCGGTGAAGATGCAGCCTACCGATATAGTGGCAACGTCCCCCCCACCCTGACCCTCCCCCGCAAGTGGGGAGGGAACTACCCCCTGTTCCCTGTTTAACTGTTCAACTGTTTCACTGTTTCACTGTTTCCCTGTTCAACTGTCTGGATCTCCCCCGGTATTGTGGACAGTCTGAAAAGCTGCTACAAACGTAGCAGGAGGGACTGTCATGGTATCGAAGAGGAAGTCGTACACCCGCGAGTTTAAACTT
>RPRC01000190.1 GCA_003857395.1 Geobacter sp. | reverse complement strand
GAGTACTCCACCTCTCCTTGTTTGCGGCAAAGATGCTGATATACTATCGAAATATGCCCACATCTGCCAAGCAGCTCAGGTAGATGTTTCAGTTTTGCCGGATAGGTACCGCGGCCACCGATTCAAAAAAAATTCAGCCGGTATGATGGAGTTACAGAAAGGGGGAAAATATGCAGATGTCACAGATGTTTTCAAAATTGGTAGTCACAGCTTTTGCGATCCTGGCACTAGGAATGGCGGTGGTTCTTCCAGCAGGAGAGGCCTTCGGCAATGGCGTCTGCAGCGCCAGCATGAGTTCGTTCGATGCTCGTGACCACGGTGTCGTCCCTCCTGCTCGTGACCAGATGGGTTGTGGCAGCTGCTGGGCCTTTGCCGCGGCGTCAGCATACGAGATCAGCTACTTGATCATGAATCCCAACACACGGCCCCAAGATATCGACATTTCCGAACAGCATATTATCAGCTGCAGCGTTGGGACCTGCGACGGGTCTCTCCCCGACGTTCCGCTGCGCTGGATGAAAAAGCACCGGCTTGCCACGGAAAAATCCCTGGCTTACCAGGTGAAGGATTTCTCCTGCCCATTCCAGGATGCTGCCACCGAGTACTCTACGTATGACTGGGGCTATGTGGACAAGGCAAATCCACTCTATCCGTCACGGCGCGAGATCAAGGAAGCTATCTGCAGGCACGGGGCGGTCATCAGCGCTGTGAAAAGTACGTCCGCCTTCAAAAGCAGAGGTCACGATCCGTCCCGACTAAATGATGTCCATCGTGAGAAAACCCTGCTGCCGACAAACCATGTGGTAACCATAATCGGCTGGGATGATAACAAACGGGCGTGGCTCATCAGAAATTCATGGGGGAACAGGCTTGGTAACTGGGGGATGAACGGCTATGCCTGGCTCGGCTACGATAGCAACAACATCGGCTACGATGCCTGCTGGGTTGACGCCCGGCCCCTGTGCGCGAAGCATGCCAGGGTCGAGAACCTCATCGGCAAGGGGAGCTTCAACGTCGATCTGGTGCTATCCTACGATATTGGTGGTTTCCGACACGTGCAAGACCATAATTTCCCCGTTGGCCAGTCTCGCTCACCCCTTATTCCCTGCAGTGCGAAAAATATCAAGTTGACGGCAAAAGCAGTGGGCGGAAAGCAGATCTTTGAAAAAACATATGCGACGCCGCGGGACATCTGCTTCAAGGTGTGGGGCGTAACCTGGGAGCCGAAATATTCGGCGTGCTATGACACGCCAAGCTGTACCAAAACGGTAGAGGTCAATAATCTGCTCGGCAGGGGAAGCTTTAACACCGATCTTGATGTCCATTTCACCTGGAAGGGCGAGGATTTTCATATTGAGAAAAACTTTCCGGTCGGGCAGAGCGCAAAGGTTGAAGTGCCCTGCGATGCTGCCAATGTCCGCGTGAAAGCGAAGGCAGTTGCCGGTGAGACCATCCTTTCCAAGACCTATGCTACTCCCCAGAACGTCTGTTTCGATGTCTGGGGCACGACTCTGATCACCCATTATGCCGAGTGCGTATCCGTTGGTGACTGCTTCAAGCACATCACCATCAAGAACGCTGTGGGGAGCGGGTACGTAGCTCAGGCCACGGTCAGTTACAAGTTGGACGGCCGGCAGCAGCCCAGCATGAACAGTGGCAGTTTTGCGGTGGGAGCGATCAAACGGCTGCCCATCCCATGCAATGCCACGGATATTAAGGTGACTGCCAAGGCCGTTGCCGGGAAAACGATCTTTACCAAGCAGTATGCCACTGCCGTTGACCGCTGTTATGAAGTCAGGGGGACAACCTTGTCGCCACGTTACGAATCCTGTGATGAAGCAGGCAGCTGCAAACGTCGCGTCGAAGTAAAGAACAACGGTGCCTATGCTGCTGAATTCTCGGTTAAATATGATTCCGAAGGGGAACGTTTTACTCAGCAAAGCGGATCGTTCCCCGTTGGCAAGACACGGGAGATTGCAGTTCCCTGCTCAGCAACCAATATTGAAGTAAAGGCTAAGGCTATTGCCGGTAAAACCATATTTACCAAGACGTATCCGAATGCTCAGGACCTCTGTTTCAAGGTTCGCGGCACCACTCTCTTTCCCAAATATGAGACATGCCGGTAATCAGTACCGAACGGTTTGGTTCCAGTCCTGACTTGTCTGGTGCTGAAACAGCCTGACAGACATGGGGCCTTCGTAACGATGGCCCCATGTCTGTCAGAGGCTCCCGCTGCATAAGGTACGATAAGCTTTTTTTGTGTTGCCGCGGATAGTTGAGCGCGTATCCGGGTTTGGAATTTCCAAAATGATTGCATGGAAACAAAAACGGGGTTTAATTCGAGGGACAAGCCATGAAAAGTGCCGCAAAAATAACTTTTTTCATCGTATGCATACTCTGGTTGGCAACCGCGGGCTCCATTTCGGCAGGAGCCGAGGTGATCTCAATCGGTATCCTCCCTGTCCAGGATGAAAGCGGAGCCCAAGTTCCTCCGGAATTCCTGCTTACGGCAGGTCAGATTTTCAAGCAGAAATTGACCCTTGCTTACCAAGATATCCTGGTTCGGTCGATCAGTGGTGTGCCGGAATCTTCAAACGCGGCTGTTGAGCAACTCGCTGCCCTGGGCCGGCAGCAAGGGGTTCACTACGTTATGCGCTCCGGGTTCCTGGGTCTTCTTTCAGATAAAAAAGGCCGGGAACTACAGTGCGACGTCGGGCTTTACGCCGAGCTCATTTCAGCTACCAACGGGGCAATCACCGGCCTGCGCGCCAATGGCACCGGTTTAGAGGTTGACCCGGCAATTGATGACGCTCGCCGTTGGGACGCGTATGATTTCACGAGCAGAGCTTTTACTCAGAGCGCCCTGGGGCAAGCTCTGAGCGCGGCAATCGACCAATTGGCTCAGCAGGTGCGCCAGGCGGTCGCCAGCTTCGGCCAGGCAATGCCAGAAACTGTTTCAGCAGAAAGTCAGCCTCAGCCACCGATCAGTGAGGAGGCGGCGACCAATTATGAAGACGACCAGGAATTGCAGCAGCTCATCGCCCAGGCTGATTCGCTGGTGGCCGGCGGTGTTGCCAGCGGTACGGATATCAGCTCGCTGCAACAGATACTGGAAGCTTTGCGGACTTCACTGGACAACAAGGTTTCCCTGATGACGGAGGGGCAGGACAGCAGTGCGGTCGACCAGGAAATCGCCCAGCTCAAAAATGAATTGCAGAATATCATTGCTGATTCCACCCAGGAAGCTATTACGCAGACGTCTGAGGTTGAATCCCCGCCAGCCAGTGGCGAGTTGCTGACCGGTATCAGCAAAGTCAATGAACTTCTCGGTGAGACCTTGAACAGTATCCTCAAAATCCAGGAGATCCGCACAGCCCTGCAGAGCTTCAGCCAGGATCAAACATATTCGTCGCCTGATTCGGACGGAGATTACATCCCGATCGAGGAACCTACCTCCGATGTCACCGGTGTGGTGGTTGATGACATCGGCAACCCGGTAGAAGGCGCCACGGTGACCGATCCTCAATCTGGTGCCAGTGCAACCACCGACAGTTCCGGCTCCTATATCATTCCCCATATCCCCAGCGGACGGTTCGCCACCATGAAGATCTTTAAAGCCGGCCGGCAGCTTTCCTTAGGCAGGATCCAGCTGCAGCCCGGTCGCATGGCTTTCGCCGACTGGCAGATCGGGGCCGGCGGCACCGGCATGAAAGCCGCGGGAATCAAGATTCTTCCGGCTACTGCCATCATCGCCTCCAAGACGGGTGTTCAGGGGGCCAGGCCGGGGACGATCAAAGGGGTGGTCCGCGACGATCAGGGTAAGCCGGTTACCCGCGCATTGGTGATGGTCAAGGGCCTGGGAATGGCCCGTACCGACTCCCTGGGCAGGTACATGTTCGTCAATGTGCCCCCTGGAGATTACCAGATCATGATCAGGAAAGGCGGGGCAACCGTTCAGACCGAGCGGGTTCGTGTCGCGGCAAAGAAAGTCGTGGAAAGAAAAACTCTTTACGCGGGCAAGGTGATTACGGTTCCGGTTCTCGGCAAGCGATCTGCCCTGGCTTTCGGTGCCGGGGCAACTCTGGCAGGGAAGGTGAGCAACACATACCGGCAACCGCTCTCCGGCGCCAAGATCACGGCTGTCTTTGCCGGTGGCGCCATGTCTGTTTTTACCGATGTGAAAGGCAGCTATACCTTCAAAGGTTTGAAGCAGGGAACCTACCGCCTGCTGGCCAATAAAGCCGGATACCGGGAAGCGAGCCTGAGTGTCCCTGTGAAGGGTACTAAAAGTGAAGTGCACGATTTTACACTGGAAAAATCTTCTCCGGAGATCCAAAAAGTATTGTCGGTCAAGCCGTTTACCACTCCCGGCAGGGCGAGGGCTTCTGAGCGCATGGTGCATGAACGTACGACGCTATCGGCGAAAGGACATCTTGCCGGAGTCGTGCGGGATGTTAAAAGCGGCAAGCCGATCGACAACGCCACTGTCCGTGTTTACGGACAGTGTACAGTGCGCAGCGACCTCCAGGGCAGCTACCACATCAACGACCTGAAGCCAGGCACCTACCGCGTTGCAGTTCGCCATCGGGACTACAAGACGGAAGATAAAACCGTGACGATCCGCGCCAATGCCACGACTAGAGAAGCTTTTGCACTGGAAGGAAATGAGCGTCTGGACTTCAAGGCGACAACAACCCCCTTGCCGCTGAAGCAATCGGCACGTTATGGGCAGGTGCGGGGTACGATAATTGATAGCAGGACCGGTAAACCTGTGTCCCAGGCAACAGTCATCCTGCTCAACCAGAAAAGGCAATCGAATGATTCCGGCGATTACAGCTTCGGCAACATCCCGGCCGGCAAATATATCATATCTGTCGAAAAAGCCAATTATCGGGATGGTAGCAGACGAATTTCAGTAAAAGCTGGACTGATGACTTCGGCCGATTTCGACTTGGAGCCCAAGCCTGGCCTACAACTCCCAAAAAGAAGCTTACCGTTTTTCAACCCTGCCAGGACTGAGTCCAGATGAATAGCTACGGTGTGGCTAAAGCACCCAATCAGGTCTGGGTAACCGATATAGCCTCTATCCCCACCCACGAAGGCTGGCTGTATCTTGCCGGCCACAAAGATCTCTTCAATGGAGAAATCGTAGGGTACGCGATGGGTGAAAGAATGACGAAGAACCTTGTCAGCCAGTCACTTTTCCGCGCCGTTTCGACCAAGCGTCCGGCAGCGGGTTTGATCCATCATTCGTGTTTCCAAAGTTGTGTGTTAGCGTCCCTGCCAGTTTGGCTTCCTTTTTTCCATAAACGCTTTTACCCCTTCCTTTGCATCCTGCGTGGAGCACAGAGTGGCAAAAAGATCGTCCATGCACTTGAGTCCTTCATCGTAGCAGGGACTGTTGATCAACCGGTTGATGCCCTCCTTGCCGATTTTTAGTGCCAACGGGCTTTTTTCCGCCAGGGCTTCTCCGAGTTTGCGGGCGCTTTGTTGCAGTTGGTCGTCGGCCACTACCTGATTCACCAATCCCATTTGCAAGGCCTTTTCGGCACTGATCATTTCTCCCGTCAACACCAATTCAAGTGTCTTTTTACGGCCCACAATCCGAATCATGGGTGCTGCCGGCCCTAAACAGATCAGTCCGACATTGATGGCAGTGGTACCGAACACGGCGTTTTGCGCCGCGATGGTAAAATCTGCCGCAAAAGCAAGGCCTGCGCCGTTGGCTAGGGCATAGCCCTGCACCACGGCGATGGTAATAGTCTTCATGTGCCACAGGGTGTGGTAGAAGGCGTCGATTCGGTAAAGAAATTCGCGGTACTCCCTCTGACTCTTGTCATCGAACTGATCAAGGGCGATACCGGTGCAGAAATGCTCTCCTGTAGCTTCAAGCATGATAACGAGAATCTCCGGATCTCGTTCGAAAGTCCAGAGGGCGGAATCGAGTTGGTCGGCTAATTCTGGCGTAAAAGCGTTCATTGCTTCGGGCCGGTTGAGGCGGATGGTGCCGATACGGTCTTTTTTGTCGATGATAATAACAGGTTCACTCATGGGAAGTCTCCTTATGGTTGATTGTAATTCTTTGCCCACCAAGTGGCGGCTAATTGCTGAAAGCTTACAAGAAGAAATAGTGTCGAGCGTCTATGCCGTTTCCTTTCTCTCAATGACTTTTAAAACCTATTCTCCTGAATGCTCATATTCTCATTTTCGGTGGCCGAATCTAATTGACGTTGCCGTATCCTTGTGCGGGTTTCGATTTCAATCAGCGGAGGAAAAACTGCGAAAAAAGTTGCTGGTCTTTCTATGATACCATCTATTACGCTTGGTTATTCTTCCACACATATTTTTATGAAGCCCACTGGTGCCCAGCATCGGGCTTGCTTGTTTGTTGATGCCACTTGGAATAGATCGCGTCAATCAGCAGGGAAGGGGATGAGCAGGTAGTTGAACGGGTATTCGCTGTTTTCAGCGGGGCAAGGCAGATGCAACGTGCCCGACCTTGTATTTAGACTTAAATTCGTGTTCACGCGGGACTTGACCGAAAGAGAGATCACGTCATCTGTCGTTCAGAAGAGACAAGGTATCCTTCTGCCCGCTTACGACCTTTGCGTAAGATCTTTATCCAAGCAAAACCGCCTCTTGCCATTGTCCAGATTTGTCCGCGTTGGGAGCCACAATTAAAAAAATGGGACTCTCCCTTGAGAAAATCCCCATTTTTTAATTTTTAAAACAGATTTCCTTCGTATTCCAACTCTCAAGAATCATTTCCTTCTCTTCTGTCGCAATTGATCAATGCAACCCTACCGGCTCCTAGCGGCAAGTATAAAATTCAGGCTCACCCAGCACGATCTTTTCGGCTGCATCGTGGTTTATTCTCAGCTCCGTGAAGATGAAAAGCTTTTTAGCGCCGCCGGTCTCAAAGTCCACTTTTCTGGTTTGCCCAGGCCGGATGGTCAGGTTTTTCAGTACCTCACCGTCTCTTGAGTTGGCACGGAAGGTAAAGACCATATCAGCCTTGATACCACTGTCGATGTAAATGCTTGTTTTGAATCGTCCATATTTTCCGGTAGTTTTTACATAAGCGGCAAAGTAGGCCATACTGAGACGCTTGCTATTTGCGATTCCCCAGTTGTAGTTGCCTCCAGGGGTGCGGAGCCACGATTTGTCGGTAGTCAGCATGGTTCCGTAATAATCTTCATACAATTGCCGTTTCTTCACCGGGAGTGAGTTCAGGCGGCTGCACATCGGCTGCTGGTCATCGGGTTCTTCCCGTACTACTTCACGGACTGGCGGCAGGTATTTCCTTGCATCGTTTGCGGTGTTTATCGTGCTTTGGTATTGAGGTGGCACACATGAGCACATTACAAGCAGAGTCAGCAGAGCAAGGGCGATTTTCTTCATAATTTTCCCCTCCTTTCAACATTTCAGGATCCAGCGATTTTGCTTGCGTTTAAAAACATGATACGTTCCGGTGATGGCAGTCTCCCGGAGCTTCGCTTCATGCCGTGAACGGGAATACCCGCGCTTTTGACGCGGGGATTTTTAATTCGTGTCAATCCAAAGTCTTGACAGAGGCCGGGCTGGAACTTCCTCGAAGCCTCTCGTAATAGGTCGCCACCTGAGACACAGAACAGGCTACCTGCTGGAATCAGGCGCTTTCCTTGCTGTCGCTGTCTTGCCATAAAGCTGTACGAGAGACTCCGAGAAAGCCCCAGCCCAACGGGGGATAGCTCTGTTTTGGTGTTTCCGGATGAAAACTAATTCAATACCGGTTTGATCTGTTGGTTACCTGGCGGTTCGGGCTGCGGGTTTATCCACGTCCGGCCGTCGATCACTTTTAGCTTGACCGTGTCGCCGACCTTCAGGCCTTTCACCGTGCTCGCAATGGTTTTCTCTTTGCCCGTGGCGTCCTTCACCGTTATCTGGTTGCCGACGATCCGGGTGACCGTTTCCGCAACTGCCAGGCTTGCCAGGCCAAACACACAGGCCATGGCAATCGTCATGATAAGAACCTTCTTCATCACTGTTTCACCTCCTTTCACACCCTCAGGGTATAATGATGTCCGTCGTATCCGACGGTTCGCTCTCTGCTCCGTTTGCTGCTCTATGCACCAGGCGGTATGATACTTTTCCCTGTGCCGGAAGACTTGTATTTACGATACTTCCGCTCAACTCGTTCCGGGCAATCGTGATCCAGGGTCCGCGATCAGCGATCCTGCGCTGCACGGTGGCGGTAAGTCCGGGGGCGGGGGCCTCGAAGGTGACCTCGACCCGCTTGAAGGGCTTTGCCAGGAATTGTGCGGCGGGCTTTGCCGGTTTCGGCATGTCAGGTGCGCCGACCCGCACCACCACCGGGCTGCTCAGGTCGCTTCTGTTGCCCTTCTTGTCGAGGGCCGCGACGCTGTACCAGTAGTGCCTGCCCGGTTTGACAAAGGTGTCGGTGAAGGTGCGGGCACTGCCCGGCAGAGGGTCACCGAAGACGACCCCTGGGTCTTTTGGTTCGACCGCACGGATGATCAGGAACCGATCGGTCTTTTCTTCGGGCGGACCGGGCCGGATCGCCAGGATGACTTTTCCTCCCGCGCCATCGATGCCGGTTATGGACGGAGCCGGCGGAAATGATCTTTCCTCGATCGTTGCGGTGACGGTTTTGCTCGGGCGGCTTTCCCTGGCGTCCCGCGTAACGGCAATGACGCGGTAACTGAAAGTGCCGTGTCCCGCCGGCTTCAGGTCATCTTCGAAGCGGGGCTGTTGTAAGAGAACCGAGTTCAGACGCAGCCATTTTACGTTTCCTTCAGCTCGCTGTTCGATGAAATAGCCCGCGACTTTATCGTCGCCGGATTCCCAGGTAACTCTCAGGCGATCCCGCCCGGCTTCGATTTTAATCCCAGCCGGAGCCGCTGGGATACCTTTGCTCCGCGCCATCGCCACCGCGTAATCAGACGGCTGACCCAGGTCCCCCCTCGGCCCCACCGACCTGATGCGATAGTAATAATGGACACCGCCCATCACAGCTGTGTCCCGGTAGCTGGATGTTCCCCGCTTCACCCCTTTCGGCGTTACCGGCTCATAGGCGCCGCTCGCGGAGAGCGCGCGCTCCACCAGATAGGCAGAGGTATGGGGGTTTTCCAGGGGCTCCCAGGTTACGGTCACTTCGCCCTCATGTCCTTTCGCCTTCACTTTGGTGACCGGTCTCAGGGCTCTCAGGTCGGGCATGAAGAGCCGCGCTGCAGCGGGCAGGCCTCTCCTGCCAAACAGATCGATGGCGGTTACCCGATAGGTCAGCAGCTGTTCGACCGGTGGAGAACTGTCGACGAACGTGGACTCTTTGAGGTCCCACGATGATCCAAGGAATATCGGCGTCTTTGTCAGCGGGACATTTTTCACCTGCTTGTCGTCGCGCTCGACCGTGTAGGACAGTACCGGGAGTGAGGCCTGATCATCGAGTGGTGGCCAGAACAGCGCCGCGCCCGACGTGTCCGCCTCCGCACGCAACCAGGCGGGAGCGGGCGCCAGGGGGGTGGCCACCCGGGAATCGACCGGTTGACCGCTGAAGGAGAACCCGGTCGGTGTTCCTTTCCTGTCAAGGGCGACGACACGGTACGTTGCGGCACCACCCGGCACTTCTTCCAGCGTAGCGGCAAGTCCGGCGGCACGCGCGTAGTTCCAGTCGGAACCCGCGGCGAGCCCCAGCAGTGCAAGAAGTTTCTTCCGCTCCTTCGCTGGCGCGGCGGCGAGCTTTCCGAGGGTCTCCCTGACCGCCTTTTGCGACTTTTCCGGAAGCGCGGCAAGGGCTGCCGGATCTCCCGGCGCCACACGCTCCTTCAGTACCCTGCCGGTCGTCGCGTCCAGGATCCTCCAGCCCCCCTCGGGCCAAAAATCGGAGGAATGAAACCAGAGGAGCTGCACCAGGCCCTTTCCATCAGAAACCGCATAGAGCCGGCCCTTTTGTTCCGGCAGCGTACTCCCTGCCGCCCCTGCGGTGGACACCACTGAACTCGCCAGAAGTATGAAGCAGCAGGCCGCCAGGCCTATCCTTTTTATGGCCATTTTCATCACCATGGGGGATTTCATGTCTTTTCTCCTCGTGCCGCCGCAGGATGTCACAGGCAATCCTCAAAGTCGCTGTCCAGATACTTTGGATGGGGAAGAACTTGCATCTTGATCCAGGCCTTCCCGGCCGGGCAGGCGCTTATTCTTGGCTTAATCCAGACCTCAACACCGCACGCCCCGATGCAGCCATGGGTTGTAACATCTGCACCGGCGCTGAGATCTTTAATGGGATTAATTATTTTGGCATCCAAACTCGCATCAGCATCGACAGTAAGCTGGAATGGGTTAGCTGTTATGCCCGCCTCCAGCCCCGCATGGTATTCGACGTAGGCACCCCAGCCGCCGAATTCCCCGCCGATCTTTTCATTGACCTGTGTGCCGACGAAAAGCCCTTTGCAGAGATTATCATTGCCCAGCATCATATAGCCGTCCTGCTGCGCGAACAGGACTCGACCCTTGATCGGGTTGTTCCTTGTTCCCGCGAAAATATGGTAACCGTCGTTGCCGAAATGGAGGCCGGCGTCACCTTTTAGACTGACATAACCGTCTAATAAACTGATGCCTCCGGACAGTGTGCCGTCAAAACTGCCTGAGCCCCAGGTCAGGCCTCCGCTGAAACCGTCCAAGCTGAAGAGTTTCGCGGAACTGACGGCAAGACTGCCCACACCACTTGTTTCAAGGCTGAAGACTCCCCTGGCCTCGTAAATGAAATGGTCCGCGGATGAGATTGTCATGTCTGCGGTAAAAAACGAGGTGCCGGTGTTGGAGGGAACTGCCTTGTCGGCCCCCAGCCTGATCTGTTCGTGCGAGAAGTTGTGGCCGACTCCTCCGCCAAGTGCCCTGAGATTGACCTCGGTAAAGATGGGGAAATTAATGCCGGAAACATTTGCATAGGCCAACCAGTAATCGTCTCCGCCAGGCAAGTAGCCCAATCTGAAGAGGGCGCTGGCATCGTAACCAAGTAGATTTACCGTAACCGTTCCCTTATACGCTTCCGTGTAATCGCCGCCCGCTCCGCCGCCGGATGAAGCGTCGGCAAGCAGCACCAAGCCTGCGGGAGACGCATCCGACATGGACTTCTGAACCGTGGCTCCATCTTCGGCTGAGGCTAAAACTGTCTTGATCATCGGTGGAGTGCCCGGGCCGCTCGATGCGCCACTTTGCGGTGTCCCCTCGATGGAATGTTGATAGACGGGTTTCATGGTAAGTTTCACCACTGATCCGTCCCCGTAATTTACGTCGATAGGATCTATCTTTACCTCAGGCCCTTTGGACAATTTTTCCGCGAGCAAGTAGTTGATGGTCGCAGGTGAGGTGAGACCTGCGCCGATGTTGAGAGTCCCACCGAAATTGAAGGATAGTGTCTGGCTGTTATTTTTTTTGACGGATTCAGCCGTCAGGGAGTTGATGGTATACGCTCCCCCGGTGCCGAATTTGGGTTGATCTCCGGTATGATTCAGTGGATGTGCGCCCTGGCCATCGTCGAAGGCTGCAGCTCCATACATCGTAAAGAGCAGATTGTTCGCCTGAGCAGTAGTGAACAGCTTGTCTTCGGCCCTGAAATCGAATTCGGCGTCGGCGATTACCGCAAAGCCCCAGGTCGGGTCGATCTTGAACCCGGTGCCGGTCGCCCTCAGCACAATGTTCTGATAGTCCAGGGTCGGCGGCGTTACGTCTCCGGAAAGGTTGAAGGTAAGGCTCTCCTCTTTTCCTGCGCTCGAGACGACATTTGCGTCGCCAGTGAACCAGAAATCCGGCCACCACGGCACTTTCACTTTCATCCCGTGCATTTCGGCCTGGAAGGAGCCCTTTTGGGCGGTGGCGGTAATCGAGTCGAAATGTATCGCTCCTTTACCCACCGTCTTATCGAATCCGGCTATCTCTGCTTTGCCGCACATGCCGCTCGTCACGATGCCCCAGTTACTGACCGGAAAGTCATACTCCTTCAACCCCATGGCAAAAGGAATCATCTGCGCGGTCCCGAGATGGATGCCGACCCATTGCGAGCCTTGCTCGCCCTGGCAGAGCGCGTGGGCGCCGTCACCCTGTTGATGGCTCAGGTCAAGTCTGACATCGTTCGATCTGATCCGGAAGGCGCTCCAGCCGATCAGGCTCTCGTTCAATTGCTGCCCGTCGGCATACCAGTCTCCGGCTGGGCTCAACGGCTTGGTTAGATCGGGGAAGGTGACCGGATTATCAGTTGCCGGTTCCCTGATCGTGTTGTCCGAAATGGTAATGCCCAGGGTTGCATCCAGTTTATCTTTGGCCACGCCCTTGAGCGTCTTCAATGTGCTGGTCATGCCTGGCAGGTCGTCGATTTTCTTTCCAGGGGAGACATCGATGCTCCCCTCGGCAACCGTGATGCCGTCAGCTTCGACCGCCCAGTTTGTGATATCGATATCGATCGGGTGTCGCGACACGCCGCTCTGACTGTCGGTGAGGTTCAATAGTATCGTACCGGTCCCGGAATATCTGCCGTCGCTTCCCTTTGTCACACCGCCTGGTTTGACCTGTCCTTCGCCCTTGTTGATGCTCTGGACCACAAAATACTTGATTTCCTGGTTC
>RPRC01000189.1 GCA_003857395.1 Geobacter sp. | reverse complement strand
TGAACAAATATTTCAACGGCATCCTGCCGGCAGCCGAGGAACTGACGGAAACCGACCAGGCGTACCGGGCAAAAACCGAGGCTCTTCCGGCATTCGTTGACGCCCACCTGGATGATCTGGCCTTCAGCAAAGCCCTTCAGGCAATCTGGGAAGTTATTTCCGCCGGCAACAAGTACATAGACGAAACCGCCCCCTGGTCTCTGGCAAAGGATCCCGCCCAGCATGGCCGGCTCGCCACCGTGATGTATTGTATGCTGGAATCACAGCGGATCGTTTTCCACCTTCTCTCGCCGTTCATGCCGGAAACCGCGGTAAAAGGCCTCAGATACCTTGGATGGCAGGAACCGATCACTGAAGCTGGTCTCACATGGGGAGGCTTGCGGCCGGAGACGCGCGTCATCAAAGCAGAGGCGCTTTTCCCCAGGATCGAAGAAAAGGGCGATGTATAGAACTGCTCAGGCCCCTCTGACGGATCTCAATTCGCCCGGCGCAAAAAGAAAAAATGTCTTAAAAAGGCAGTATTTGTAGAATTCACTGAACAGAAGCCGGAAGCTTCCCTCATGGGACCACCAGGCCGGCTTCAGGTTTTTACTGTCGACAGGATACGGATACACTGCTATATCTTTAGGGAGAATAGAGGTGAAAATAAGAACAGCTCGCTTCATGTGGTAGCGAGAGGTAATGAGCTGGACCGATCGAATCTCCCGACGGGCTAGCAGATCACGGGTGTAGAGGGCATTTTCCAGGGTATTTCTGGACGACTTTTCCAGCACAATCTCCTCCCCGCCACGCTTTCCCGCCTGCTCTTTGAAGAGATCGTTTTTTCGTACCGATGGATCAACACCAACCAGATACAACCAGCGGGCCCGGTGTTCACGGTACAGACGAATCCCCTCCTCGACTCTCCCTCTGCCACCGGTCAGAACAACAATGGCGTCAGTTGCAACGTCTCGCTGACGCAGGGAAAATGTCGTGTAGGAGAAGTCGATAAAAAGCATGACTACAATGCAAAAAGAGAGCAGAATGAAGGCAAAAAGCCCCTTCAGGAAAGACATGGGTATGATTCTCCGTTCCAGCCAGCACCGTGAAAATGCCGCGTTTCAATAAATTTAACTTGCAAACACCGCTTCAATCTGATATTTAAAAATGCTTCAGTCAACGAAGGAGGACAGTAAAAAATGTCTAAGATATGTGATATCTGTGGAAAAGGCCCCAGCTTTGGTAATAACGTGAGCCATGCAAATAACAAAACATCCAGAACCTGGCTTCCGAATCTCCAGAAAGTTAAGGCAGTGAGAAACGGCACCGTTTCAACCATCAAGGTATGCACTCGCTGCATCCGTTCCGGCCGGGTAACGAAAGCCCTCTAACTATTATCAGGGTGTTTCACTTCAATTCCCCATCGTTCATTCGTCCACCCCATACGAAAAAAGCCGCGGTGATTGTTATCTCCGCGGCTTTTTGCTCTAGCCAGAGAATGCGACCACCTCTATCTCCACCCGCGATCCGCGTGGCAACCCCTTGACCTCCACCGTCGAGCGAGCAGGCGGGTTCTTCTGAAATCTTCTGCCGTACACTTCGTTCACCGCTGCAAAGTCCGCAAGATCAACGAGAAATATCGTGGTCTTTACCACATCCTCAAAGCCGAGATTGGCAGCGGCGAGAACTTCCTCGATGTTCTTCATAACCCGTTCTGTCTGCTCGACACTATCAACTCCCGTTATTTGCCCTGTTGTCGGGTCAAGCGGGATCTGTCCGGAAAAGAATACGAAGCCTCCAGCCCGGACGCCTTGGGAGTAGGGGCCAATCGCCTGGGGCGCCTTATCTGTCTGCAGGATCTCTTTCGCCATATACCCTCCCCATCTTCACGTGAAGTACTCAGCCCGGGACGCGCCGATTGACAGAAAACAATCCCAAGCAAATCAGCCCTTCAATCTTTCAACCTTGATAACACCCGTTACCTTTATGATGTTGTTCAAAACACGGTTCAGATGCTCCAGGTCGGTTACCTCGATCTCGAACAGGTTCTCGCCTTTCTTATCCACGGTACTGTGGACAGAGGCACTGGAAATATTTGCCTCGCAATTGGCGATAACCTGCGCAATATTGGCCAGGATACCCTTCTTATCATGACACGTTACCCGTATTTTTACCGGCAAGGCGGTTTCCTTGTCTCTGTTCCAGGTAACCTCAAGGCGCCTTTCAGGGTCACTTTCCAGTGCAAAGGAGCAATCCGCCGTATGAATGGTCACCCCCCTGCCACGGGTGATGAACCCGACGACCTCATCGCCGGGCAACGGATTGCAGCATTTCCCGAACCGGACCATCACATCATCGATACCATTAACCTGGATGGCACTGGAGGATTTCTTGTTGAGCTTCTCCATCGTTTTTGAAACCCGGGTTTCCTTCTGCTCACGGGTTTCCGCCAATTTTTCCTCGGACAGCAGCTTGCCCAGAATCTGGTGGCAGGAAAGCTTTCCGTAGCCGACCGCTGCCAAGAGATCCTCCTCTGCAACGAACCCGAATTCCGCGGCCACCCGCTTTATTTCGCCACTCTTTTGCAGCTTGTTGTAATTGAGCCGGTAGCGCCGAAAATCCTTTTCGCAAACCTCCCGGCCAAGGATAACACTTCTTTGTCGCTCCTCGGTTTTGACCCAGGCCCGGATCTTGTTCCTGGCCCGGTTGCTTTTGACGATCTTCAGCCAGTCCTTGCTCGGAGTATGGTGGGGAGAGGTAACAACCTCCACGATGTCGCCGGTTTTCAGTTCATACTTAAGGGGAACAAGCTTGCCGTTCACCTTGGCCCCGACACAGCGGTGTCCGACATCGGTATGAACACTGTAGGCAAAGTCGATAGGCGAGGCCCCTTTGGGGAAACCCTTCACATCACCATCCGGGGTAAAGACATACACTTCCTCAGGGAACAGCTCAACCTTGACCGTATTCATGAACTCTTGGGAATCCTGCAATTCCTGCTGCCACTCCAGCAACTGACGGAGCCAGGCGAACCGCTTCACATCCTTCTCGTCATAGCCTTTCCCTTCCTTGTATTTCCAGTGAGCAGCGATGCCTGCCTCTGCAACCCGGTGCATTTCAGCGGTCCTGATCTGGATCTCCATCCTTTCACCCAGAGGACCGACAACCGTGGTATGGAGAGACTGGTACATGTTGCTCTTGGGCATGGCAATATAGTCTTTAAACCTGCCCGGAATCGGCTTCCAGGTTGAATGAATGACACCGAGAACCGCATAGCAGGATCTGATATCCTCGACCATCACCCGTATCGCAATCAAGTCATAAATTTCGTCAATATCGACCTTGCGACTGTCCATCTTTTTCTGGATCGAGTAAAGGTGCTTGCTCCGCCCTGAAACCTCTCCCTCGATACCATGTTCGGTGAGCTTATGGGAGATGATCTCCATGACCTCCTCGACGAAAGACTCCCGCTCTTTCTTTTTCATGGCTACTTTGGAGGCCAGATCATAATAGAGCTGCGGGTTAACGTAACGAAAAGAAAGGTCCTCCAGTTCGCTTTTTATCCAGGAAATACCAAGGCGATTGGCCATGGGAGCGTAGATATCCAGGGTCTCTTTCGCGATGCTGCGCTGCTTTATTTCCGGCTGATACTGCAATGTCCGCATATTGTGGAGACGATCGGCCAGCTTCACCAGGATTACCCGGATGTCGTTTGCCATGGCAAGGAGCATCTTGCGGAAGTTCTCCGCCTGGCTTTCCTCTTTGGTTTTGAAGTGGATCTTGCTGATCTTCGTAACACCATCAACAAGATTCGCCACCTCTGAGCCGAAGATCGTCTCCAGTTCTTCAAAGGTTGTAAGGGTATCTTCGAGGGTATCGTGCAGAAGTCCGGTGGCAACGGTTTGAACATCGAGTCTGAGATCGGCCAGGACAGCAGCCACCTCCATGGGATGAACAAGGTAAGGCTCACCCGACAGACGCACCTGTCCCTGGTGAACCTTGGCGGAAAAGACATAGGCCTTCCTGACAACATCCAGATCAGCAACTGGGTTGTAGGAGAGGATTTTTTCAAGAATGTCATTGAGCCTGATCATAGAAGTTGAGCCGGGTGCGGAAGTTACTACGGTGAAATGAACTGATGGGAATACGGCAGATCCAAGAAGAAGGGCGGCACCTTCCGGCCCCGCCCCCTTGGAAGAGTGGAATTAGCGACCCTTGCGAGATGACATCTGATATTGAAGCCGCCCGGAAGCGACCTCTCGGAGCGCAATAACCACATTCTTGTTTCCAGCCTTATTCTCAATCAGAGGGGTTGACCCCTTAAAAAGTTGCTTGACCCTTTTTGATGCCAGCATAACAAGCATAAACCTGTTGTTAACCTCTTTCAGACAATCTTCTACAGTAACTCTTGCCATGGAATGGAACTCCTTTCACACGTGCTGTGCGAAGACGCATGGAACGCGTCAATTTGATTTAAATGATAGTAAAAGTGCCGGTAACGTTTTTCGCGACCCTCTTTGTCCTGCATTGCTCCGCTATGATAATCGACTTCAACTTTTCGAGGGCACAAGCGAAGTCATCATTAATGACGAGGTAATCGTACCAGGAGGATTCCTTCACCTCGTCCATTGCCACACGCATACGTCGCTCGATTACATCCTGGGAATCGGTATTTCTGCCCTCAAGCCTCTTCCGCAATTCAGCAAAACTAGGCGGCAGAATAAAAACATACACGGCATCGTGGTAGCATGACTTTAGCTGTCGTGCACCTTGACAGTCAATATCAAGAATTACATGAATCCCCTGTGAGCAATATTCTTCAAGCGTCCTGACAGCAGTGCCGTAAAGATTGCCATGCACCTCCGCCCACTCGGCAAATTCTCCTGCCCGGGACATCCTTACGAACTCTTCGCACGAGACAAAAAAATAATCCACACCATCTGTCTCACCAAGCCGCGGCAGGCGTGTCGTATAGCTCACAGAATGCCGCAAGTTCGGAAAAATGTCAATTAACTCATTGCACAAGGAAGTTTTCCCCGCACCGGAGGGAGCCGAGACGATATAGAGAAGACCTTCTTGTTTCATGCACATTCCTTTTTCGTTTCTTTTTCCGACCATGAGAAAAGAAGCCGGACCGTTTACTCGATATTCTGCACCTGTTCTCGAATTTTTTCCAGCTCCGCCTTCAGTTCAACGACCCGGGAGGCAATTTCACTGTCATTAGCCTTTGATCCGATGGTATTAACCTCTCGCCCCAACTCCTGAAGAAGAAAATCAAGCTTTCGTCCAACCGGCTCTGCTGATTCCAGTGCAGCGTCGAATTGTACAAGATGACTGGCAAATCTCACCAGTTCCTCGGTAATGTCACAACGGTCCGCCATCAGGACCACTTCCTGAGCTATTCTGGCCTCATCGGGCATGTTTTTCACGCCAAACTGAGCAAGGCGCACCGAAAGCTTTTCAGCATACTCGGCAGGAACGAGAGGCGCCCGAAGGGAAATTTCATCAATAAACCTAGATAGATACGCCCGTCGCGTCCGGAGATCATCGACCAATTCCTGTCCTTCCCTGAGCCGCATCGTTTCCATAGCATCAACCGCACTCTCCACAACTGCCAGGAGTTGCTCTCTCATACTTTCCGCATCCAGATCACTTTCCGTTACAGCCAGCACATCCTTCTGGGAAACAATCAAAGACAGGGAAATCGGTTCACGGATGCCGAGTTCCTCTCTCAAGGCGGAAAATGCCGTATAGTAGGCACGGGCCAGAGAAGAGTTTACTACGGGAGGATTGCCGTCGACAACGCTCTCCAGTTGGATAAAGATATCTATCTTCCCTCGTTTCAATCGCGCGGAAACGACTTTCCGCACCTCATTTTCAAAACAGACCAGCGAACGGGGGAGTTTAACCGATATCTCCCCATAGCGATGGTTCACCGCTCGCATCTCAACGGTAATTTTACCTTGTTTATGGGAAGACTCAGACTTGCCGTACCCAGTCATGCTTTTTATCATAAGACCCTCTATTTTCCGACGACGCAGGTCATCGTTACATGGCAGTGTGCCATTGACAAGACTTCAGCGCTTAGATTGCTTGCGGCTGACCCTTGTCAGGGCAACATATTCACAGACGGATTTCTGTTTTCTAGGAGCACCAGTATTTCTGAATGGTGCTTGATTTGCGCGAAACCGGGGAGATCAGACTTGTAGGCAACAAAGGGCACCCCGGCGGCCTCGGCGGATCGCTGGTCAAGCACCGAATCTCCCACAAAGAGCGCCTCCCCCGGTGTGATCCGGTAGTGCTCAAGAATCTTCAGCAACGGTTCGGGGTGGGGTTTCGGTTTCTTCACTTTCGCCGCGGTCATAACATAACTGAAATAGGAGGTCAGGCCAAAATCTTCCAAGAGCAATTCCATCGAATTCGAGCGATTTGTGCAAACGGCCAGGTTAACCCTGCTGTAGAGTGCCTGCAGAGTCTCGACGAGCTCCGCCTCCATATGCATAAAAGGAAGAAGCTCCCGGTAATCAATCGATGCAGCATAACAGAGGGCCGCGTCTTCACGGGGATCGTCGACAAAGAACCGTGCAAGGACATCCTTACTGGAATAGGTGTGGAGGAGGTGCATGGTCTCCGCGTTAGTCCTGTCGAGCGGTGGTTTGCCGAATTTCTCGAGGACTCTCGAATAAAAGGCGAAATTTGCCTCAAATGACTCGAACATGACGCCATCGCAGTCATAGATCACCGTCGTGTAGGCGCTCATCCCCTGCGGCATCATAGTTCTTTCCTCACAGAGTTCAGGTATTCCTCCCACTCCATAGGAAGCAGATAGCCCTTCTTGCTGTTACAATCCTTGCAGGCAGGCACAACATTCCCCTGGGTGCTCCTGCCACCGCGGATAATGGGAACAAGGTGGTCCATGGTCAACTCGGAAGGGGGAAATATGCCTCCGCAGTAGTGGCAGACACCACGAGCCAGACGGTTTTTCCACCAGCGGGTTTTTCGGAGCTCGCGCCCCTTGTCCTTTTCCCTCCGGATCTCATCTTCCGATAGTTGAATAATAAACTGACTCAACGTTCCATCACTTCCCGGTACTTTTTTGCATCGTACAGATGGCCTGCCGCGCAAGCTCGTCGCAGCGCTCGTTTTCCACATGGCCATTATGGCCGCGGATCCATTCCCACTGAATTCGGTGTACCTTGGCCTGCTCCAGGAGCTTCTCCCACAGGTCACGGTTCAAAACATCCTCTTTCTTGCTGTTTTTCCAGCCCCGCTTCAGCCAGCCGTCTATCCATTCCGTCATTCCCTTGACAAGATACTGGGAATCGGTTGTCAGCACCACATCACAGGGACGCTTCAGCGACGCCAGAGCGGTAATGGCAGCCATCATTTCCATGCGGTTGTTGGTGGTATGCGGATCGGAGCCGGACAGTTCTTTTTCCTTGCCGCCGGAACGAAGGACACAGCCGAAACCTCCGGGACCGGGGTTGCCGCTGCAGGCACCATCACAGAATATCTCGACTTTCACTGGACAAAGGCTCCTTCACGCTTCAGGAGATCGGCAATCGCAGACATTACCCGCTCCACGATCAGAACATGGGTTTCCTTGCAGTTTTCACGTCCGTAAAGATCGGAAAAATCCAATGGAGGGCCAAATACTACTTGGGCCTTTTGACCAAAGCCCGGAAACTTCCAGGTATTGAGACCGATAATGGCTGTCGGGATAACCGACGGATGGGTATCATAAATAATCTTACCCACGCCGCGATTGCCCTTGCCGAGAATCCCCTGGCGGTTCCTGGTACCTTCAGGGAAAAGCATAACCTTCTGGGTTTCAAGAAGTTCGTTGAGAACCTTGCCTGCCCGCACATCCCGCTTCCTGCGTACGGGGAAGGCACCCCACGAGCTATACATCCAGCGCTGAAAAGGCTTCACGAAAAGCTCTTCCTTGGCAGGAGCCCAAACCATTTGAAACGGGAATCTGTGAATAATGGCCCAAGGGAGAAATATCGTATCATATGCAGAGATGTGGTTGGAAGCGAGAAGGACACCTCCGGTCTGGGGAATACTCTCAGCGCCGCTGATTGTGAAGCGGTTAAGTACGGAGGCATAGAAACCGACGACATGTGCAGAAAACGTCACCCAAAAACGGCGGATAAATGATACCTTCAAACAAACCTCGTCACAGTTGAGATAAGAGTAAAGATAATGTATAGCATTTTCGGGAGAGTGGGGCAACCATTATAAACTTCGCTGTGTTAGCTTCAAAAACAGGGTTCATTTACCCCGAAACATGGCGGGGCATCTCATCATGGAGTCGAAAGTATCCCAGCTGTTCGGGACGACATTCCGGAGTTATTGCTGATGACTCAAGGCCACGATAAAACAGCCTCTCAACAATCTGTGTTGAGAAGCTGTTGATAACGCTGTTAACGGGCTCGTAAACGATCAAATTTCCGGTAAACATTTGCAAAGTGCACACTTTATAACCACGACAAAATTCATCAATAGTATCAACGATGCACGCGCCCCCCTAAATCATCAGTCCGACATCGAAGCGAAAACAACACTACGGGTATTCCAAGGCAAAAATTTGCGGGCCGCTGCGCTGGCGCTACTCCCACACACCATCGATCTCAATGCCGCATGAAGGACACTTTCCATCTCGGACAAGGATATCTTCAATGCTGAAACCACGTCGAGCAATCAGCGGAGCATGGCAACCAGGACACCAGGTATTCTCTCCGCCATCTCCCGGGACATTGCCTTCATAAACATAGCGGAGACCCGCGGCAATGCCGATCTGGCGGGCTCTCTGCACTGTTGCGAGAGGCGTCGAGGAACGATCGGTCAGTAGATAGGTAGGGTGAAAGCTGCTCACATGCCAGGGGGTATCGCACCCGACTTCGTCGGCAATAAAGCGTGCAATGGCGGTCAACTCGTCATCGGAATCATTAAGACCAGGAATGATCAGGGTGGTGATTTCCAGCCAGATACCAAGACGTTTATGGAGTCTGATCGATTCGAGGACCTCTCCCAGATCTGCCCCCCCGACAATCTCCCGGTAAAATGAATTGGTAAAACCTTTCAGGTCAATATTTGCCGCATCGAGATAGGGGCTGAGAAAAGAAAGGGCCTCCTCCGTAATATACCCATTGGTGACAAAGATATTCTTCAGGCCATTCCGCTGCGCCAGTACAGCGGTGTCGTAGGCATACTCGAAGAATATGGTCGGCTCGGTATAGGTGTAAGAAATGGAACGGCAGCCGGCAGCAAGGGCATGGGCAACTATTTCGTCCGGCATAAGCTGCCTGCCCAGTATTCTCCCGTCTTCGCGGGGCGGCTGCGAAATGTTGTGGTTTTGACAGTGTTTGCAGCGGAAGTTGCAACCCATGGTGGCAACAGAATAGGACAGGCTGCCGGGAAGAAAGTGGAATAGGGGTTTTTTCTCGATCGGGTCCACCTGCTCCGCCACGGCTTTCCCGTAGACCAGGGAATAGAGTACACCATCTCTGTTTTCCCGGACTCCGCAGATACCCCGCCTGGCATCTGCAATGTGACAGCGAAACCGACAGAGCCCGCACTGGACCCTTTTCCCTTCCAACTTCTCGAAGAACATTGCCTCCTTCATAGGCACCCCCTTTCTAACATGTCGAAATTATACCACTTATCACTCACATGGCAATCTTGACAAAAGCGTGCGCTTTGACTAGAGTGTAGATGTGGTTAAAACTGCGCCCCGCGCCGCAACAGGGGGGTGAAGAGCCGTGAAAACTGTCGAAATTGACATCTTCTCGAAGATAAAAAAAGAACTTAGTGACCTGCAGAAAGAAAATGCTGCTTTGCGCAAGCGCAATACCGAACTGGAACAGCGACTGACCGAGGTGCATGGCGAATATATGCTGCTGCGCTATCAATTAAAGGGAATGCCAAGCCCAGCCGAATATCTGAAACTGCGCCAGGAGATGCAGACACTGAAGAAAGAACTGAGAGACCGGGGCTGGAGAGACCTTGCCTGAAATGCTCCTTTTCCCCAATCCTTCGAACCTGACCGATTCGTAAGGAAATTTCCTGCGTTCGGCTGTACCGGTTGGCGTATGGTAACAATTTCAACGAACGGCGGTGAGAAATGATTGTTTTAGCCCTACTGCTCGGTGCTGTCATCGGAGGTGCCCTATCAGGATTTCCCGGGGCGCTGGCCGGCGTCCTCTTCGGTTATGTAATCTGGAGCATCCTCTCCTATCGAAGCAAGTTTTCCACACTGGAGCAGGAGCTACAGGAACTCCGGGGAAGGGTTGAACGCGGCTACCGAACAGCCCCCACTCCTGTGCCTTCCCCGGCGGAAAAGACTGAGCCCCTCCCCGGCAAACCCAGAGAAGCAGCCCCTCCCCAGTTCGAAAAAGGCGTCACTCCAGATGACTCTGCCATTCCTGAATGGGCTCCCGAATGGTCGGAAAGCCCTTCGGCACCACCTCCATTCCTCGAACAAGACCCACGGCTGAAACCTTCGCCGCTCCAGGCTATTCTGACCCCGATTCAGGATTTTATGTCCGGCGGCAGCCTCGTGGTGAAGACGGGGGTAATAATCCTCTTCGTCGGGGTCTCATTCCTGGTAAAATATGCCGCGGAACACTCTCTGCTTCCCATAGAACTGCGGCTCTCCGCTGCCGCCCTGGCAGGGGTTGTACTACTCGCGTTAGGATGGCGGCTTCGCTTTGCTCGGGCTGCCTATGCCCACGCACTCCAGGGAGGCGGGATCGGCATCCTGTATCTGACAACCTTCGCCGCCTTGCGTCTCTATGCCCTGATTCCCCCGGCATTCGCCTTTTCCGTGCTCGTTGCGGTGGCCGCGCTCTCTGCAGTTCTGGCGGTCCTTCAGGACTCTCGCTCTCTGGCGGTCCTCGGGGCTTCGGGAGGCTTTCTTGCTCCGGTACTCGCCTCAACGGGCTCCGGTAGCCATGTAGCATTGTTCAGCTATTACGCGCTCCTGAATCTCGGCATCGCCGGAATTTCCTGGTTCCGGGCCTGGAGAGTCCTCAACCTGATCGGTTTCGCCTTCACCTTTATAATCGGCACGACCTGGGGCTGGAAGTATTACCGCCCGGAATACTTCGCCACAACCGAACCGTTCCTCATCCTTTTTTTCCTGATCTACACCTTTATCGCAGTGCTCTTTGCCCTGAGGCAGCCTCCGGACCTGAAAGGATACGTGGACGGTACCCTGGTATTCGGCACTCCGATCGTGGCATTTGCCCTTCAGGCACTGCTCGTGGAATCATACCACTTCGGCCTTGCCTGGAGTGCGCTGGGACTCGGCCTCTTTTACCTGCCGCTTGCCTGGTTTCTTTTCAAGAAACGCCCTGTTTTCATGCGTACCCTAACGGAAGCTTTTTTCGCCTTCGGCATCATCTTCGCAACCATGGCAATCCCTTTCGCCCTTAATGGTCGCTGGACCTCTGCCGCCTGGGCACTTGAAGGAGCGGCACTCCTCTGGGCCGGAGTCCGCCAACAGCGACAATCTGCACGCGCGTTCGGCATGCTCCTGCAACTCGGGGCAGGCCTGGCCTTTCTCACGGACATGCATCGAGCAGCAGACGCTGTTCCGCTGCTCAACGGGCTTTTCCTGGGCACGGCCCTCATCTCGCTCACCGGAATCTTTTCCGCCTACCTTCTTCACCGTCATAAGGATAAGGTTCTTCACTGGGAAGCGCTTACCGGAGTCATCCTGCTGGCATGGGGCCTCCTCTGGTGGTTCGGCGGCGGCCTTGCAGAAATAGTGGGCCACGCAGTGGCAGGATACCGGTTCGGCATCGTACTGGTTTTTCTCGCGGCATCCTCCTTGAGCTGTGACACCCTGGAAAGACGTCTTGCCTGGCCGGCGATGGCCTGGCCGGCACTTGCCCTCCTGCCCGCCATGCTTCTCGCCACACAGGCTATGGCTTCGCAAGACCTCCACCCGCTCGCAGATGGTGGAATCGCAGGATGGCCGCTCTCCTTTGCTGCTATCTACCTGATCCTCTACCGTCACGAAACTCTCCACTCCAGAATTCTTGCCATCTTCCACAGCGGCACCCTCTGGATTCTCGCCGGCCTCCTGTCCCTGGAGTTCGCCTGGCAGCTTGACCACTGGATAGCAGGCTCTCCTGTCTGGCCTCTCATTGCCTGGGGTCTGATACCGGCTCTTCTGCTCCTGCTTATAGCCAATCGAACCGTGCGGCTCACGTGGCCTCTGGAACGACACAAATGCGACTACCTGTCCCTCGGAGCAGGCCCGATCGCCCTGGCGGCATGGATCTGGTCCCTGTACTCAAGCGTTTGCTCCCCGGGAGATCCGTTCCCGCTCAGCTACCTTCCGTTTCTCAATCCGCTCGACATAACCTTCGCCCTGATTGCCATCGTGCTTCCCGTCTGGTACCGGCGCACGGCTGTGGAATTTCCCGATTTCTTCTCTCACTATCCGGTCAGCAGATTATTCTACTCCGTCTATTTCGCAACCCTTTTTCTATGGCTGAACGGCACGCTCATCCGAACAATCCATCACTGGGGCAGAGTCCCGTTCCGCGTCATCCCCCTCTATCATTCGGTTCTTCTCCAGGCGGCACTTTCCATCTTCTGGAGTTTCCTGGCCCTGTGCATCATGGTGTTCGCCACTCGAAAGCGACTGCGCGCGGTCTGGCTTACCGGTGCCGGCCTCCTTGCGCTGGTGGTGG
>RPRC01000188.1 GCA_003857395.1 Geobacter sp. | reverse complement strand
CGGGTTGATGTGTCCGGAAAGATTTGCCTGATAGAACTGGGCCAGACGAGCCAGCAAGGTAGCTGAAATGGCGATGCCGACGCTTCCGCCGATATTTCTCAACAAGTTGAATATGCCGGTTGCGTTGCCCATTTCGACCTTGGCTATGTTGGCAAGGGTAGCCCGTGACAAAGGGGGAAAGATCATCCCCAACGCTGCTCCAAGCATTACGCGGGGCCAGACGAAGTCCCAGTAGGATGCCTGGAGGCTGAAGCCCCGCATCAAAAAGAGGGAATACGCCCCGAGGAGAAGGCCGGCGAGTATTATTTTCCTGCCGTCATGCTTCTGGATATAGGCACCGACAAGCGGCATTACGATGACGGAGGCTATTCCGCCAGGGGCCATGACCAGTCCGGCCATGGTGGCACTGTAGCCCATGAGAGTCTGGAGAAAGAGCGGAAGCATGACAACGGAACCATAGAGACAGAAGCCGACCATGAACATGATAAAATTTCCCGCGGAGAACGCGGCGTCCTTGAAGAGTCGCAGGTTGACGATCGGGTGCTCGTGCTTCAGTTCCACATAGATGAAAAGGATCAGCGAGAGTACGGAAATGATGGAGAACGCAATGATAAAGGCGGAATTGAACCAATCATCCTGCTGCCCTTTATCGAGTACCAATTGCAGTGATCCTATGCCGAGGGTCAGGAGCGAGAGACCCCAGTAATCGATCTTGGCCTTTTGTCGCTTCTTCAGGTAGGAAGGATCAAAGATGAAGTACTTTGCCATGATTACCGCAATAATGCCGACCGGGATGTTGATATAGAAGATCCAGCGCCAGCTTATGTTGTCGGTGATCCAGCCGCCGAGCGTTGGCCCCACGACAGGTCCGAACATGGCACCGATGCCGAAGATCGCCATGGCCATGCCGCCTTCCTCGGGGGGGAAAGACTCCATCATGATAGCCTGGCTCATGGGGATAAGGGCACCACCAGCGGCCCCTTGTATGATGCGAAAAAATACCAGAGAGGCCAGATTCGGAGCTGACCCGCAGAAAATTGACGAGACGGTGAAGAGTATGATGCAGGAAACAAGAAAGCGCTTTCTGCCAAAAACACGGGCAAGCCAGCCGGTCATCGGCATGATGATGGCGTTACTGATGAGATATGAGGTCAGAACCCAGGTGACCTCGTCTGTTCCCGCGTTAAGGCTGCCTTGCATATGGGGAAGGGCGACATTTGCAATTGACGTGTCGACGATCTCCATAAAAGCGGGAATCATTACGGTCAGGGTAATAAGCCATTTATTGATTGAGGGGGAAGATTCGGTCACGGTTAGTTCTTGTCCTATCGGTTTGTTAGCATAGGGGATGTGCTGATGACTTCTGCGCCAATCCCTTTCAGCGCGTTAAGGCTGAAGAGAAGAATCTGTTCGGAAACCCGGTCAAGATCTTCCAGGCCGAACTTTTCCTCGGGGGACATGCGACTGATGACCGAGCGGCTGAAAAGATAGAAGAGACACTGGCTGATAATGCTTCTGGCACAAGCAAGGATGGTTTCTTGATCGGTTTCTTCGGGCAGGAGAGTACTGACGATTCCCACCAGTTGGCCAAAGAGGGAACGGATTCCTTCGTCGAGCATCATGTCAAGGGCAGTGGTGGGTTCCACCATTTCGCGCATGACAATGCTGCCGAATTCATGGGTCTTTTCGTCAAAGGAAGTGCGGAGCAGGAAAGAACGGACAAAGGCACGCAGTTGCTGTTCCGGCGACGCGTCCGCGGCAAGACAATAGGTTGTCGGATAGCTTTCGTAGGCGCGTGCCCGTAAAAAGCGGATCGTTTCACGGTAGAGTCCTTCCTTGCCGCCGAAATGATAATTCACCGCCGCAAGGTTTACCTCAGCTTTACTGCAGATATGACGGATGGTCGTGGCTGCAAAACCGAGCTCTGCGAAAATCGTGGCAGCCGCTTCCAGTAGGCGAATCCTGGTTTCTGATTGCTCCGTTTCCATGTGAATTCCCTCCCTTACGGCCATGAAACGGTTGTATCAAACATTTGTTTGAATCGCAAGAAAAAGATTTACTGGGCAGGAAAAAACGGATTTCAGCTAAGTTTCCATCCGGAAACTCCAAAACACTGCTATCCCCCGTTGGGCTGGGGCTTTCTCGGAGTCTCTCGTACAGCTTTATGGCAAGACAGCGACAGCAAGGAAAGCGCCTGAATCCAGCAAGTAGCCTGCTCTGTGTCTCGGGTGGCGACCGATTACGAGAGGCTTCGAGGAAGTTCCAGCCCTGCCTCTGTCGAGACTTTCCGGATGGACTATTTACAATTGTTGGGAGGGATCGATCCCAGGGACAAGCGCATTTGTCGGAAGTTCCATTGGGGAGGGGAGAGCGGAATTCCCCTGGATTGATGCAGGTGGTGTTACCTTTGCGGCGGAATCCTTCAGCCCATAGAGTCGTCGGTAGACCTCCATGGAGGCCAGCACTTTTTTCACGTATTCACGGGTTTCCGGATAAGGGATGTTTTCTATGAATTCGTCTTCCTGCAGGGTGGGAAATCTCTTTCTCCAGCGGCGTACCGGGGTAGAGCCGGCATTATAGGCGGCAACCGCCGATACGATGTTGCCGTTGAAGCTGATGAGCAGATCTTTCAGGTGACGGGTTCCAATCCTGATGTTTACTTCGGGATTGATAAGCTTGGGCGAGGTGACGTCGTCCCCTGTGCTTCTTGCGGTCTCCCTGGCTGTCGCCGGCATGAGCTGCATCAGGCCGAGGGCCCCGACCGGGGAGCGAGCCGTGGGCAGGAAATTGCTTTCGGCCCGGATGAGAGCATAGGTGAGACCTTCGTCTATGCCCACGTTTGCTGTGTGTCGGGAGACGATCTCGTAAAAGCCTGCCGGATAGAGGGCCGCCCAGACGGAGGGAGAGTTTCCCTTGTCCGTTACGAGATATTCCTGCCGGAACACTCCCATGGCAGAGCGAAAATCGTCCATGGCGTGATACAGTCCCGCATATCCGATGGAGTTCCGGAATGAGGCACTGTTTCGTCTTTTCAACGCGGCCAGCTCCTTGCCGGCTTCTTCATGGAGCCCGAGAGCAATGAGTGCCCGAGTCCTCTCCATGCCGCGAAGGTCAGGGAGCGGTATGGTAAAGGGTTTGCTCAGGGCCGGGACCCGGGTGTTCTGGAGGTCGTATTTTTTCTCGATGTTCATGGTATAAAAGCCGGCAGGATTCTCCCGTTGAATCTCGCTATATACCGATAGTGCGGCTTCCTTTCGCCCTGAAGTTTCGAGGGCGCGGCCTTGCCAGTAGAGAGCCTTTTCCCGCCAGGCCGGGTCGTTGGAAAGAAGGGCAAAGGTGGTAGCCGCTTCTGCAAAGTCACCGGACAGGTACAGGCTCCAGGCTGATTCCCACAACGCTCGTGGCGCGTGGGACGAGGCAGGGTAGTTGGCGATAATCATCTGAAAAAGTGCCCGGGCCTCCCGGTGGCTGCCTTGGCCTTTCCTGATCAGGGCGGCCTGAAACAGTGCCTCGTCAGCCAATGAAGATTCCGGATATGCCAGTGCAACTCCCAGGAAGGTGTTGACAGCTTCGTCATCCTTCCCGCTGCGATCAAGGAGTTGGGCACGCCAATAAGTTGCTTCAACTTTGAATTCCGGGAACGGGCTTTCCGGTGAGGCCAGACGGGCGAATGACTGCTCAGCCTCGACGTTTTTTTTCAGCCGGTACTGGATCATAGCTGTCTTGAAGGCGAGCTTTCCTCGCAATGTTTCCGGAAGAGAGTCGGGGGGGAGAGAAGAAAAAACAGCCGCTGCATCCTTGTAGTGCCGCTGATCGAAGAGAGTGCATCCCCTTGAGAACAGTTCATCGGCAGTGAAGGGTGGGATACTTTCCGTGACCGTGCGGAGTCTTTCGAGTGCCGCTTCTGCCTGCGCTGCGATCGATTTTGCTGGGTAGGCGAGCCAGATCCGGCGCAATTCGCGAATTGCGCCGTCCATGTCACCGAGCTTTTCCCGACAGAGAGCGGATTGGAACAGCGCTTTGAGGGAATCGTTTCCGGAGGGGTAGTCGCTCCGAAATGTCTGATAGGAGAGCAGGGCGTTCTGGAAATTCCCGCTCTGAAAGAGGATGTCGGCCGAGAGGAGAGCCGCTGATCGGACAAAAGGGCTCTCCGGGTAATCCTTTGTCAACCTTTGCAGAGGAGCGAGTGCTTCGACGGGTCGGGACAGGTTGGAGAGGGAGATGGCCCGGTAGTAGAGGGCAAAGTCCCCCAGAAGAGGGAAACAGTATGCCGAATTCTCCAGATACCGCTCCGCTTCGTCCCATTTTTTCAGATGGTAGGCCGTCACACCCAGCACGAAATCCCTTTTGGGGCCTGGTTGGGCCTGGAGTGCCGCGACCCGGGCGTCTGAGAACTCCTTTTTCTTGAGCCGTTCAGCGGAGAGCATGAGGGACTGGTCATCCGGCGGGAGGAGTGTTGCTTGCGAGACGGAAATTGAAAACAAAAGTATCACTATGAGGAAGGGAATATTTCGGTAGAACACCTGGTTCTCCTTTGGCAGCACTACTCGGCTAAAATTTGCTTTCTTTTCATGTAAAGACAAATTGTATACAATCAGAAAGATTGCGGCAACTCCCAAATCAGTAACAATGATATTTGCTGCTGGTGCATTAAAAAGTAAAGTCGAAAATTTGGAGGGGATCAGTGAATCGAGGAAAGGTGATCGGCAGGCTATCAACCCATCGGGATGGTTATGGTTTTGTCATACCCGATGAAGGTGGTGACGACGTTTTTATTCCGGCACGCTACCTGCGAGACAACATGCATGGTGACCGGGTTGTTGTGAGCATTCAGTCACGGAGCACCCCCGGTCGCCTGGAAGGTCGTATTGTCGAAACCCTGGAGCGCGGTTTTACAACCATCGTCGGGCGCTTCGAGTCATCTGGTACAGACGGTCTGGTAATTCCCGATGAACCAAGGTTAAGCAATCCTATTGCAATCCCCCCTGCGGAGCGCCGCAAGGCTGGAAACGGCCAGATGGTGGTGGCAGAAATAACGTCCTACCCTTCGGGGAGGCGTGGTGCAACCGGGCGAATTATTGAAGTTCTCGGAAACCAGGACGATCCCGACGTGGAATTTCTCACGATTGTGAGGAAATACGGGCTGCCGGTTCTTTTCCCGCCGGAAGTCCTTGCTGAAGCAGCTTCCGTTTTTCGACCGGTCGGGGATGCTGACCTGGAAGGGCGTGTCGACCTGCGTGATGCCTTGACGGTGACCATTGACGGAGAGACGGCTCGCGATTTTGACGATGCGGTAGCGGTGCGGAGCGAAAAGCAAGACTCCATTCGTCTCTGGGTCTCCATCGCCGATGTCTCACAGTATGTCGCTCCGGGTTCCTGTCTTGATACAGAGGCGCTGAAACGCGGAACTTCGGTGTACTTTCCCGACCGCTGTATCCCCATGCTTCCCGAAAAACTTTCCAATGGCATCTGTTCCCTGAACCCCCGGGAAGATCGGCTTGCCATGACGGTGGAAATGCTCTTTGATCTTGAGGGAGAAACGCGGGAAAACCGTTTCTATCCCAGCGTTATCCGTAGTGATGAGCGCCTGACCTATACTGAGGTCAAAGAAATTCTGCTGGACAAAAACCCCGAAACAACAGCCCGCTATGCCGTTCTGCTCCATGATCTGCACACTATGGAAAAGCTTGCCGACAGACTCGGGAACAAGCGGCGGCAGAGAGGGAGCATAGACTTTGATCTTCCCGAGCCGGAGATCGTCCTTGATCTCCAAGGCCGGCCGGAGTCCATCGGCATTGCCGAACGGAATCTTGCTCACCGGATTATCGAGGAGTTCATGCTGGCGGCGAACGAGGCAGTCGCTTCCTATCTTGAAGAGCAAGGGATCCCGTGCATCTTCCGTGTTCATGAGCCTCCTGATCCGGCAAAACTGAAAGATTTTCGAGAGTTCATCAAGCCCATGGGACTTTCCTTCAAGCTGAAGGGCGATTCGGTGGCGCCCGGTGAGTTCCAGCGGCTACTCGGGGACGCAGAGGGCCGACCGGAAGAGCGGATGGTTAACGAACTGTTGCTTCGCTGCATGAAGCAGGCGCGTTATTCCGCCGAAAATCTGGGCCACTTTGGACTTGCTTCATCCCACTACCTTCATTTTACTTCACCCATCCGACGCTATCCTGACCTTGTGGTGCATCGTATCCTCAAGGACCAGTTGTCCGGTCGGATACAGAAGCGTCAGCGGGGAAAGCTTGCTGCAGGCCTGCCGGAGGTTGCCGAGCAATCCTCCCAGCGGGAACGGAAGGCCATGGAAGCGGAGCGCGAGATCATCGACCTGAAGCGACTCCAGTATATGGAGAAACATCTTGGGGAGGTTTTTGATGCTTTCGTTACCGGAGTTACCTCTTTTGGCTTTTTCGTAGAGCTTCCGGATCTGGTGGTGGAAGGTCTGGTTCATGTCTCGACCCTGGGCGACGAACTGTTCCGACTGATTGAAAAACAGCATACTCTCAAGGGGCAGAAGAGCGGCATCGCATTCCGAATAGGTGACCGGGTACGTGTCAGGGTCAATGCCGTCAACAGGAGCACTAAGCGGATCGAGTTTTCACTCGAATCCGGGAGTCTGCGACCCGGCATTGGAGCCACACAGGGGAAAGGCGCACCGCGTTCGAGACCTGCGGCTGCAGCAAAACATGGCGGGAAGGGAAAGAAGGGGAAATTGCCCCGGCGGGGCGGGAAAAGAAGGTGAAACCGGTTGCTTTGTCGGGCACTGCTATGCTAGTTTCTCAACCGTAGCTCTGTATATAAACGATAGTCCTGTGCTTGTCCAGAAACTGGAGGATACACCGTTACCATGACTCAGGAGAAAATGCTGTCTTTTGTTGAGCATCTGGTGGAACTCCGCAAGAGGCTGATTGTAGTTATTATCGCGATCGTAATCGGTATGGGGGTTGCCTGGAACGTTTCCGATGAGATCCTCTCATTTATCGAGAAGCCTTTAACCGGTCGTACCTACCTCACGGAAGTGAAGAAAGACCTGTACCGGATCGTCAAGGAGCGTTATCCGGGTGTCTATACCCACTATGATCTGGGAAAAGAGACAGCGGTCAATAGTACCGAAAAAATGCTCAACTACAGTGCACCACTTGAGCCTTTTTTTATCCAGTGCAAAATCTCCATGATCGCGGGTATGATTTTATCTCTTCCGATAATTTTCTACCAGGTATGGCTTTTTGTGGCACCGGGACTTACCCGGCGCGAAAGACGTATGCTGGTTCCTTTTGTTTCTACGGCAACGGTCAGTTTCTGTGTTGGAGCGTTTTTTTTTCTCACCATTATCTGGCCGGTAATTATCAATTTTTCCCTCTCCTACGAGTCCGCAGGGTTGAGGAGCTGGTTTAATCTGAGCGCATATGTGAATTTCTGTCTTCGGCTTATCCTCATCTTCGGGTTGATCTTCGAACTCCCGATTATGGTGCTGCTCCTCTCACGATTCGGTCTGGTTACGGGAAGCTTCCTGGCGAGAAACAGAAAGTACGCGATACTTGTCAGCGCGATTATCTCCGCCTTTCACGCTGATATGCTTACCATGTTCGTCATTATGGTTCCTATGTATTTGATGTATGAGGTGAGTATCTGGGTGGCGAGAATATTTGGAAAAAAGAGGTCGGTCGATCAGGCCGTGCAAGCTTAATATGGTAATTTACCGCACTATTGAGGAGATACCTGGCAAATTTCCCCATGCAGTCGTGACAGTCGGCAACTTCGATGGCGTGCATCTCGGTCACCGTGCTATTTTCAAAAAGATCAGTCAGTCTGCCGCGGAATCGGGCGGAGTGTCGGTGGTTGTCACCTTTGCTCCTCACCCGCTGAAGGTTCTTGCCGCTGAGCGGGATTTCCGGCTGATCACGACCTATGCCGAGAAAGAGCGTCTCATTGCGGAGTCAGGGATTGATGTGCTGGTGATTGTGCCCTTTACCCGGGAGTTTTCAGCTGTTCCCGCTGAGGTGTTTGTACGGAACATCCTGGTCGGAAGCATCGGAATGAGGAGTCTCGTCGTAGGATTCGACTATGTCTTCGGCAGAAACCGCGAGGGAAATGTCAGCCTTCTTCGCCGACTGGGCGAAGAGCTCGGCTTCACCGTCGATGTTCTGGACCAGGTTGGTAACAGTGAGACCGGTTTCAGCAGCAGTATGGTTCGTGAAATGATCTCGGCCGGCGATGTCCGGGGGGTCTTGCCGCTTCTTGGTCGCTACTTTTCCGTTGGTGGTGAGGTTGTCCATGGTTTCCACCGTGGCAAGCAGCTTGGGTTCCCCACTGCGAATATCGAGGTTGAAGAAGATTTGCTGCCGAAGCCCGGTGTCTATGCTGTCAAGGTTGAAGGGGATGGCTGGGTTTGCGACGGTGCCTGCAATATCGGAAACAATCCGACTTTCTATGGTTCGAGCGTAACAGTGGAAGCCCATCTTCTTGATTTCGATGCTGACCTTTACGGCAGCAGACTGCGGGTTTATTTTGTCGAACGGGTCCGTGATGAGCGTGAATTTACCGACGTTTTCTCCCTGCAGGAAGCTATTCGCAATGATGTCGCGCGCTGCCGGGAACTACTTGCGAATGTGTCCCTGATCCGACACCATGAATAGTTCGATGACGAACGAGGACCCGCGGAAAAGCACGAACAAACAGCGGGCCGTTTTCTGGCTGGGAATCTGCATAAGCGCCTTCTTTCTGTTTCTTGTCTTTCGTTCTATTGATGGGGCAAAGCTTGCGACGGCTTTTCGTACCATGGATTCGCGCTTTCTGGTGCCGGCGGTGGCAGCGACCCTGCTCAGCTACTACCTGCGCGCCTACCGCTGGAAACTGCTTCTTATGGAGGATAAGCAGACCTCCATGGCGAATCTGTTTTCCGCAACAGCCATCGGCTATATGGCCAACAATCTCCTGCCCGCTCGGGTTGGTGAGCTGGTGAGGGTGTATGTACTTGGTGAAAAGGAGGGAATCGATAAGGGAACTGTCTTCGCATCCCTTGTTCTGGATCGGCTTTTTGACGGATTTTCCGTCCTTCTCATCCTCCTGCTGACCCTGTTTACTCTTCACCTTCCCGGAGATGATGCGGAAATCCGTACGGTCCTCGTCACGGGGGGCTACCTGACCGTCACTGCCTATCTGATCATAATTGCTTTTCTGGTTTTGCTGAAGAAGAAGACGGTCGCAACTCTGCAAGTCGCAGCCCTACTGCTGAAGCCTTTTTCACCTCGTCTGGCGGAACTGGTGATCCCCCTGCTCGGATCCTTCATCAAGGGCATACGATTGTCGTCGCGGCCGTCGATCTTCCTGGGGCTTATTGCGTCCTCTGCGGCCATCTGGGCTTTTGCACTCTGGCCCATCGATCTCGCCCTTCAGTCCTTCGGCATAGCCCTTCCCTTGACAGCGTCCCTGTTCATCATGGTGCTCCTCGTCATCGCGGTCATGGTGCCTGCCTCACCCGGCTACATCGGCACCTATCATTATGCCTGCTTCAAGGCACTGACGGCCTTCGGCATCAGCGGGGAAACAGCAGTCAGTGTGGCGCTTGTCATCCATGCGCTCAATTTTTTTCCCATTACCCTGATCGGGCTTTACTACCTTGCCCGGGGCAGGATGAGTCTTTCCGGGCTGCGGAAAGGCAATGATAACCTGACCACCCCCCAGCTCCCTCCTGAATCAGGAGGGGGTGCCCGCTAGGGTGGAGGTGGTTTGAATGACGAATGGCATTGTCGATTGCAGACCTGCCAGGTCTGCCTTTACGCCTTTGTAGGGGTACCCCCCTGTGGGTACCCTTGATTCGGGCAGGCACGGGCTTGCGCGACGAAGCGCTCCAGCGCGCAGGCGTGGGCCTGCCCCTACACGTCAAATTATTGAAGTTGAGAAATGTTATGCGCCGTAAAAATCTCTTTGGCCATTTAGATATCCCGGCGATCCTTTCCCTGACCGTACCGCTCGTCGTGTACCTTCTCACCCTGGCGCCATCGGTCACCTTTTTTGACAGCGGTGAGTTTGTCACAGCCATTTCTTCTCTCGGCTCTCCCCATTCCCCCGGGTATCCCCTGTTTGTCAACTACGCGAAACCCTTTACCTTTCTCCCTTTCGGGGACATCGCTTTCCGGGTCAATTTTGCCACTGCCGTATCCGCTGCTCTCGCCTGTTTCGGCGTCTATCTGCTCACGCTCCGCTTGTTGACGGAGGATTTCTGCGAGGAGGCGGACAGGTCTGTTCAGTTCCTGCGGAAGGTTGCGGCGCTCTCTGCGTCCCTGGCGTTTGCCTTTTCACCTCGCCTCTGGCTCCAGTCAAATCACGATAAACCCTATCCATTGCTTACTTTTATTGCCGCACTCATCTTTCTGCTCCTGCTGAACTGGCGAAACGAGTACCGAAAAGGGACCGAGCGTCTGGGCTATATCTACCTGGGGGCTTTCTTGTGCGGCCTGGCCATGGGTGCACACCAGACCATTGTTCTGCTCCTGCCGTCCTTCGCTTTTCTGATACTTGTTACAGAGTGGCGGCTTGTTACGAGGGTCAAAGAACAGATTCTTGCGCTGGCGGCCTTTTTGGTCGGGTTTTCCGTGTATCTCCACATGCCGCTTCGTGCGACTCAAAATCCATTGCTGAACTGGGGAGACCCGAAGACCCTGTCGCAATTTCTCTGGAATTTCCTGCGCAAGGGCTATCCCACCGAGCATGTGGAGCGGGATTGGCCGCTGTTACTGAAACAACTGTCGGCATTCAATCTCGTCAACGAGTTTACCGCTCTCGGATTTTTCTTCATTCTCGTGGGTTTAGTTACGTTTCGGCATCAATCGAGGGCCTTTCTCCTTGCCTTCGGAATTGCCATCGCGGTTTTTCTTGCCTTTGTTGTCGGCTATCAGAATACCCCGGAGGGGATGATATTCCTTACCGAGGAATTCTTTACCCCGCTGTACATGGTGGCCGCGGCTTTTGTCGGTCTTGGCATCTTCTCTCTGGCCAAGGCTTTTGCGGACTGGCTGGAGCCGAAGAATTTACCTGTCTGGACTGTGTGGGCGGCCCTTGTTCTGTTGCTGTCTATTCTTCCTGTGGTGCAGATTTCGCTGAATTACCGTAAAAATGATCAGCACAATAACTATCTGGCCTATGATTATGCCGTCAATACCTTTCGGTCTCTTCCTTACGGTGCGGCACTTTTCACCTGGGGGGACAGCGGTGCTTTCCCGCTCTGGTACCTGCAGGGTGTCGAGCGGATGCGGGAGGATCTAACTCTCATCCATGTTCCGCACCTGCAGTTCCGCTGGTACCTTGATTCCTTTCCGATCCTTTTTCGGGAGAGTCGTTTGCGGAAGATGATTGGAGAGTCAGCGCCACTCCGGGAAATTCTGCCGATCGCTTTGTCCGAGCAACTGATCAAACGGCCGGTTTTTATCGATTTTTCTACCCGCTATTCGCTGGAACTGCCCGGGTTCAGTCACCGCCAGCGGGGAATCTGCTATGAACTGCAGAGGCAGGAGCGGAAGGTTTCTTATCCACCTGATGTTGGGGTATGGGACGTCTATTCTTTTCGTGGCATTGTGACGAATACGATACCCTTTCGGGATCTGGACTCGGACAAGGCGGTGCAGATCTATCTCTACAGCAGGCTTGAGACAGGTGAGACCCTCTTGTCACTCGGACTGCGGAATGAAGGTAAGGCTGAGTTGCTGAAAGCAGCAGCGCAAATGCCTTCCCTGGAGAGGGAAGTGCAGAGAATTTTTTCTGAATACGGGGTGCGCTGATAATGAAAATATCGGGAAAAACCAGGGTAGTTGGTATCATAGGATCGCCGGTTGGACACTCCCTGTCTCCGGCCATGCAGAATGCGGCCATTGATGAGCTTGGAATAGAGTATGTGTATGTTCCGTTCCCGGTTGAGCCGGATTTTCTCGGCCAGGCCGTGGAGGGTCTCAGACGCCTGGGGATCTGGGGTTTTAATGTCACGATACCCCACAAAAGCACGGTAATCCCTTTCCTTGACAGGATCTCACCGGAAGCGGAGCTTTGCGGAGCCGTCAATACGGTCTGCCGGGAGGGAGAACTCCTTGTTGGTTACAATACTGACGGGGCAGGTTTCCTTGCTTCTCTTCGGGAGGATCTGGGCCATGAGCCCTGCGGTTCATCGCTGCTGCTCCTTGGGGCAGGTGGCGCTGCGCGTGCTGCAATCGTTGCCCTTGCAGCGGCAGGAGCCGCGCGCATTGTTATTGCCAATAGAACCAGGGAGAGAGGCGCAGCGCTGGTGGAGAGATTCCAGTCTGTTTTCCCTGCGGTACGCTTTGTCATTTCATCCCTCGTTGCTGAAGAGCTGGGGGGACACCTCCGTGAAGCCGATCTTCTCGTCAATACCACCTCGGTTGGGATGAATGGCACAAGTTTTGAATGCTTACCACTTTCGGAGTTGCGTTCCACGGGAAAAGTCTACGATATGGTCTATGTGCCGGCTGAAACCCCTCTTCTTGCCACGGCGAAAGCGCGGGGTCTTGCGGCTGCCAATGGTCTCGGCATGCTGGCAGCCCAGGGAGCGGCAGCTTTTTCGCTCTGGACCGGACGTGAGGCACCCTCTGCAGTTATGAGGCGAAAATTGCGCGATGAGCTAGAAAAATGACAAAAGATAACAAAATCTTGACATTAGGGTGCTTTCAAAATACCATTCACTCCTTGTAATAACCGATCGTTTTGAATATTGAGGTTTTCATGCAGCCAAGCAGACTGGGCGAACTCCTGGTTCGGAGTAATCT
>RPRC01000187.1 GCA_003857395.1 Geobacter sp. | reverse complement strand
GGTTAATGTCATGCTCCATGTGGGCGCCACTCCGGTGTTTGCTGATATCGAACCGGGAACCCTCAATATTGATGTCCAGGCCATTCGCGACAAGATAACCGAACGCACGAAAGCAATCGTCCCGGTGCACTTTGCCGGCCTCCCTTGTGATATGGATGCCATCTTTGCCTTGGCTGAAGAGTTCAACCTTCAGATTCTGGAAGATGCCGCCCATGCGATCGGCACCGAGTATAAAGGGAAGAAGATCGGCTCCTTCGATACTGTCTCGGTTTTTTCCTTCCACCCCATCAAGAATATTACCACCGGCGAGGGCGGCATGGTCTGTACGCGCGACGAGAAGCTGGCGGAAGAGGTCTCGCTGCTCAAGTTTCACGGCATGAGCCGAGAAGCCTGGAAACGCTATTCTGCCCAAGGGACACCGAATTACGATATCGTGCTTCCCGGCTTCAAGTACAACATGATGGATATTCAGGCTGCGCTGGGCATCCACCAGTTGCGCAAGCTTGACAATTTCATCGAGCAGCGCACAAAGATTGCCGAGTTTTACAATTCAGCATTTGCGGAAGTGGAGGAAATAATCACCCCTTCCGCTGCGCCTTACGCGTATCGTCATGCCTGGCACCTCTATACGCCGCTGGTCAGAATCGAAAAGCTGACAATTGACCGTGATACGTTCATGGCCGAATTGAAGAAAGAGAATATCGGAACAGGTCTTCATTTCAAGGCTGTTCATCACCATCCCTATTATCGGGAAAACCTGCCGGTCGCTCCCGGTGTGCTTCCCCATGCCGATTACTCTTCTGAGCGGATTCTCTCGTTGCCCCTTTTCCCGAAGATGGTGATGGAGGATGCCGCGGATGTTGTCGAGGCTGTGAAAAACGTACTTGCCCGAACCAGAAAATAAGAGCTTATCCGTACATAACGTCACGAAGATCTCGCAGGAATGTCTAGTTACGAACAAGCTCTAAGGGAGAATCCCATGGAAGATCAACCCTATCTGTCGATCATAATCCCTGTTTATAATGAAGAAAAGAATATCAATCCTCTGCTTGACCGTCTGTATCCGGTCATGACGGCAACGGGTCGGTCTTTCGAGATAATCTTTACCGATGACGGCAGCAAGGACTCGTCCTTGCAGATGCTGCGGGAAAAATCCCGGGAATTGCCGGGCATCAGAATTATCGAATTCAACGGTAATTTCGGCCAGCACATGGCAATCCTTGCCGCATTTGATCTGTGCCGGGGCGAGATTGTCATTACTCTCGATGCTGACCTTCAAAACCCGCCGGAGGAAATTCCGAAGCTGATCCGGGAAGTGGAAGCGGGACATGATGTGGTGGGAACCATACGGGAAAAACGTCAAGACAGTTTTTTCCGGCGGATTGCATCGCGAATTGTGAACATTACGACGAACCGGATGACCGGTATGCAGATGAGTGACTACGGCTGCATGCTGAGGGCTTATCATCGAAATGTCATTGACAACATAAACCGTTGCAAGGAATCGACTACTTTCATCCCGGCACTTGCCCAGACCTTCTCGGCTAACCCTTCGGAAATCAGAGTTGCCCATGCCGAAAGGGCTGTAGGGGACAGCAAATATTCCCTGTATCGCCTTGTCAGGCTCAATTTTGATCTGATGACCGGTTTCTCCGTGGTGCCCCTCCAACTCTTCGCCCTTTTCGGGGTGGTAACAGCGCTCCTATCCCTGGCCTTTGCCCTCTTCCTCCTGCTGCGACGGTTCCTCGTTGGCGCTGAAGTGGAAGGGGTGTTTACCCTGTTCGCTATTCTCTTTTTCTTCCTGGGTATTGTAATTTTAGGTATCGGCCTTGTGGGTGAGTACGTGGGAAGGATCTACCAGGAGGTTCGTCGGCGGCCCCGGTATGTGATTCGGAGGGTGTACGGATTTGAAGAGTGATGCAGCGGCTGGAAACGAGGGAACTGTCCTGTCGTTGGTAGTTTTTCTGCTACGATGAGAAGTGACTTCCCGCGAAGTTTTCCACGGGTTGTCTGAATAAAAAAGCCCCGGTTTTCCCGAGGCTTTTCAAATAATAAAGTTGTCTCCGAAAAAGTAAACCGGATTCATGTGACCACAAAATTTGTAGTGCTGGTCTGTCGCTTCGTTTTCTTTGTAGACCATCAGTCCCGTTCCGGACGGCGATTTCTCAAAGCCTTCCGTCGGCGCCGTTCAGCTTCTACCTGTTTGCGCTTCTTCTTCACGGAAGGTTTTTCATAATACTTTCTCGTCCTCATCTCTCTGAAGAATCCATCTTTTTGCAGGGAACGCTTCAGATCGCGAAGCGCTTTCTCGATATCATTACCGCGAACAATTACATCCAATATCGGTTCTCCTCTCGGTGAAAATGTCTCATATTTAGTGACATGCCGGAATGCCGACACCCAAAAAAATAAAAAACCCATGAACCCCTAAAGCCCATGAGTTTCGCCAAACTTCAAAAGTTTTTCCACGTTATCATGATTCATTTAATTTGTATGCAAAAAACATGAGAAATATCCGCAGTGACAGGTCAAAAGGATTGGGGCATTTTGGGGCAAGGGATTGAAATCCTGTACTTTCCTGATACCGTTACTGAGCAACCCAACATTGAAGGAGGCAGTCATGTTAGATCATCTCGAAAAAGTATTTTTTGCCGGACTCGGAGCCGTCTCTCTTTCCCGGAAGAAGACTGAGGAGTTCCTCGCCGAATTGAAAGAGGCTTTCCGGGTAAGCGAGGAGGAAGGAAAGGCGTTCCTGGATCGGACCCAGGAAATGGCAAGGGAAGGGCGAGAACGTCTTACGGAAATGGCTGAAACCGAGGTGAAAAAGGTCGTTGACAAGTTTGGCCTGGTTCCGAGGGAGGAGTTCGATAGTTTGCTGAAAAGAGTAGAGGAACTGGAAGAGAAGCAGCGAAAAGGCTGAAGGTCGCATTATGTCTACTATCCTGGGAATCAAGGTGAACGCACGCAGCCTCAGGCGTGTCCGGCAGGTTATCCGGGTGTTGATCGGGTATGGTTTTGAGCGCCTGATTGAGCATCTTCACTTTACACAATTTATGACCTACGGATCACGACTTTTTCGCCGTAGTGGGGGAGAGATTGCCCGCCTTTCGCCTGCGGAGAGAATGCGGCTTGCTTTGGAGGAGCTTGGCCCCACGTTTATCAAGCTGGGACAGCTTCTTTCTACCCGACCGGACATCATTCCCCAAAACTATCTTGAGGAGTTCGCAAAGCTGCAGGATCAGGTTCCCGGCTTCTCTTTTTCCCAGGTGCGAACCCTGATACGTGAGGAACTTGGTGGGGAAATTGAGGAGCTTTTCGCTTCATTCACCGAAGAACCGATTGCGGCAGCTTCCATCGCACAGGTTCATGGTGCGATCTTGCATAGCGGTGAGGAAGTCGTGGTGAAAATACGGCGTCCCGGCATTGTCGATAAGGTAGAAACCGACATCGAGGTGCTCATGGGGCTTGCTCTTCTCGCAGCGCGCCATTTTCCCGAAAATAGTTCTTTCGACCCGGTGGAGCTTGTCAAGGAATTTGCCAGGAGTATCCGTCGTGAGATGGAGCTGACACGAGAGGGTCGCACTATCGAACGGATTTCAGGGTGTTTTGCCGGTGACCCAACGCTCCGTTTCCCACGGGTATACTGGGAACGTACCTCTTCCGGTGTTCTTACCCTTGAGTGCATACATGGCATAAAGGTTTCGGATATCCCTGCCCTGGATGATGCAGGGCTCGACAGGAAGCTCATTGCGCGACGGGGCTCAGAATTCTTTATTCGCCAGGTGCTGGAGCAGGGGTTTTTTCATGGCGACCCCCACCCTGGAAACGTTTTCATCCTGCCTGGAAATGTAATTTGTCTCTTGGACTACGGCATGATAGGCCGGCTCGATGCGTCTTCCAGGAAGTTTTTTGCTGATTTCCTTTTTTCGGTTATTAGCAAGAAACCGGACCGAATCATCTCTCTCTTGCTCTACTCCGGAGATATAACCGACACACTTGACAGCCGAGCACTGAGAAGAGATCTGTCGGACTTTATCGACGATTTTTACGAGCTGCCCTTTGTCGAAATGTCGGTGGGAAAGATCCTCGGCGACCTGATAGCGCTTATTGCCGCCTACCGGATTCATTTCCGGCCTGACTTCATGATGCTGGCCAAGGCATTGGTAACGGTTGAGGGAATGGGCAGGATGCTCGACCCGGAATTCGATATGCTGGAACGGGTCCGACCATTTATCGGAAAAGCTGCGGCTGACCGGCTTTCAATGGGGCAGGTTGCTCAAGAGGTTCGCGGTTCATTTCAGTCCTACTATAACCTGGCCAGAACATTACCCGATGACGTAAAGGAACTCCTGAACCGTATTAACCGGAACAAATTCAAGATTGATCTCGAGCACCGGGGACTTGAGCACTTTATCAAAGAGCTTGATAAATCCGGTAACCGTCTCTCTTCCAGCCTCATTATCGCCGCTCTCCTTGTTGGTTCATCTCTGATCATGCAAACAGATAAAGGTCCTCATGTAGTGGGAGTGCCTGTTTTTGCATTTCTCGGCTACACGATTGCAGGCCTGATGGGGGTGTGGCTTTTAATCGGTATCCTCCGCTCGGGGAGGTTGTAGCTGCATGAGCACGGACAGGTACTCATGCAGCAAACTGGACGTCTTTTACTTTCTGGAATCACTCTGGTTCAAAAAGCCCCATCCCATCACGTGTGGAGTCGATCTTTATTCAACTACCTTGAACCTTATACCAAGTCCATGAGCATCCTCTCCAAAGTAGCTCCTGGCCGCCTTCTTTGCTTCTTCAACGGTACGGTATTCGCTATCGCAATTACTGGCACCGAACCAGTTTCGGTAGTCGAGGCGCGTCAGGGCAGCCTGAAGATCCGCTTCCGTTTTTGTTCCGAAAGCTTTGTGAACTGCCGGGTCGTGTAACTCATTCGCATTGCCGTGAATGATATATTCTTTGTCGTCTTGTTTAAGGTAGAAGCCCTCAAATGCTATGCGTGCCATAATTAACTCTCCTTTTAACCGTGTGGTCAGCTCTGAGGGTTTGTATTTATCCCCACATCTAAGCTGTGTTGTGAATCAGATATGCGAAGATACTGATTTTCATTATCATTATATTCCAGCTAAAACTTTTGTCAAGGAGACTTGGCATATCTCTGGGAATGTAGTTCGCGGCCCTGTAAACGGGTGCGAGGGGATGTGCTGCCGTGAAGAGGACCTGCCAGTCGTTTCCGCCTGTTAGCCGATTCCCATAATTACGCTGGAAGCCTTGAACATGGCCCAAACGGCGTCGCCTGTTTTCAGGGAAAGGACTTTGGCACATTCGTTCGTGATAATAGCGCTAATGGTGTTTTCACCCTCGATTTCCACTTTAACTTCAGTGTTTACGGCACCCGGAGCGAGGCTGACTATTTTGCCGCGCAACTTGTTGCGGATGCTAACCTTCATTTTCTGCCGCCCGACTCCAAGGATTACTGAGCCTGCCTTCACAATGGCATACGCATCAATTCCCTTTGCCAAGCCTAGTGAGAGTACGCTTTCATTAGTTATAATGGCAACAATCTGTTCCCCTCCCTTCAAGGCAAGGGTTACCTCGGATCGGACTTCACCGGTTATGATCTTTTCGATTGTGCCGGCGAAAATGTTTCGGGCGCTGGCCTGTTTTGAAATCTTTTTGATGAATTTCTCAAGACTGTGTTCATCCACGTCACCCATTTTATCTTCCAGGTTTGTGAGGAATTTTTCGTGTTCTTCCTGAATGATCCGATATGTTCGTATCAGGTCCTTACCCTCTTCGGTAAGGCGGGTTCCTCCTCCGGATTTACCCCCGGTTACACGGATAAAGAGCGGCTTTTCTGAAAGGTCGTTGATGGCATTGATCGTGTCCCATGCCGTCTTGTAACTGACACCAACAGCCTTTGCCGCCTTGCTGATCGATCCGAATTCATTGATTTTTTCCAGAAGAGCAATTCTATCGCTTCCTAGAAAAGCCATATCGGTTTTTTTTAGAGAGACCGTTCCTGCTACCTCTATCAGTTTTCTTGATCTGCGCATATGTGTGTCCCAATGCTCCTTCCACTAGCGACTAGGTCTTTAGGAGCCTGTCGGACTTAGGGTAAATCTGCTGCAAATCCGTCTGGACGGCCCATATTTCGCCGCTATTATGGGTAATAGAATAACTATTACCCTGCAAAATCGACAAAATCTTTCCTCGCCCAGCCAAATTTTCGCTTCGATTTCCTAAGTCCGACAGTCTCCTAGACTTTTGGTGCGATCTTCACGTTGACGGGGAAAGACGTTACTCTTGCTTACCCATGTCGGCTATTTCGCCAGTACTTTTGATTGCAAAGGTTTTGCCATTAGGAACTCGTACGGTAGCATCGATCAACCTGTTTTTGGCAAAGCGTGCGGTCAGAACAGAATCTTTGCCACCTTTCCAGCGATACTGGACTGTGGGTGGTGACGTTTTTCGGGATTCGTTAATTTTGGCTCCGGGCGTCCCTGCCAACGCGGCAATTTGTTCATAGGTCAGCTGAGGCTTGATGCTGGGCAGCAGTCTCTTGTTGAACACCGTGCCGGTTGTGCCCGGGTCTGCGGCAGATGATATCTGACTGCAAAAGAGCGCAACTGTTGCAAGAAAAGTCAGCAGGAGGAGTTTTTTCATCCGTGTGTCTCCAAAGTTCAGGGTGATGGTAGCCCTGACTCCCGGTTGAGATTATTGGTGTTCGAGGGACAAGACAAACTCATCCAGGGAAACGCATTCCACGCCGATATTGCCGATGTCTCGGATGTTGGCGGCAGCGATTTCCGGTGTTTGAGCCGAAGTTGCGTCAATGATGTTGATGACGTAATATCCATACGCTACCGCATCGTAAATAGTGGTTCGTATGCAGTTTGGGTATTGTGTGCCACAGACTGCAAGGTGTGTTGTTCCGAGTCGCCGAAGTATCAAGTCCAGTTCAGTATTCATAAAAGCGCTGAACCGCTGCTTGACGATCCGGTATTCTCCGGGGAGTGGCGTCAGTTCAGCCACTATTTCACAGCCCTTGGTTCCGGGAACCACATAGGATTGATGCTTCATGAAGCTTTCAAGTCGGGTTATTTCTACATCGCTTCCGTCTGGACGATACTCGCGAATGATGTGAAATACCGGGAGACCCTTTTTCCGAAAATAATCGAGCAGCTTCTGGATGCGGGAGATTGTAGCGAAAGCCCCCTTGACACATGCCGGAGCACCGGGGATGACAATGTCGTTTTGCATATCGATAATGATCAGCGCATATTTTCGCTCAGACATGAGGTACCTACAGCGAACACAGTGACAGAGGAGGAACAAGAAGCATCTGCTATTCTTGTAACAAACTCGCGCTATATAAGCAAATGGATAATCGTTCCGGAGGGAGTTGCGAAAGGTTTTTCCCGGTGGTCGACTTTTTGAACGTATTGAATTTGCGGAGGAAACAAGGGGAAAGGGTACGGCACCATCAGGAGGGGAGTGAGTCTGCCTTGAAGGTGGTACGTGAGGTTTCAGATGTCCAGGATAACGGTTGCTTTCCAGCCATGTTCATCCTGTTTGATGCTGAAAAGATGGAGAGTTACGGCCTTTACGTCGGTGAGCAAGGGATGGTGTCCCTGGATCATAGTTTCGCCTGCTGCTTCTGCAGTCAGCGTCAGGGGCGAGCTGGCAAGGTCGATATGAAGAGATTTCATGCGTAGCAGAAGACGACGGCTATCCTTGAAGTAGATGATCTCTTGCAGGAAATCGAACAGGAGCATGTCCAGTTCTTCGCTTTCCAGATGGATCGAGATGCGTTCTCTCGCCCTGATGCTTTCCGGATTTGCTATCATCACCCGGATGGTGGCTTCCGCGGCTGAAAGAAAGGTTTCCTCCACCGTTTTACCACAAGCTTCGAAGGCTGCATCTGCGGTTGCAACATCTTCAAGGTAGCGGTACGACATGGAGCCTCCTAACCCTTTATGTTGCCAATTGGTACCAGACGAATGATACGCTTGCTGAGTCCGGCCAGTTCCGTTGTCTCCGCCACGTCGTCGATATTCTTGTAGGCTGGGCCGGCTTCTTCCGCAAGGCCGCTCCAGGATGCGGTCCTCACATAGATGCCGCGCTCTGCCATTTCCCGTTGCAGTTTCTGGCCGTGGAAGAGTTTTTTTGCCTGATGGCGGCTCATGGCCCGACCGCTGCCGTGGGCGGTGGTGCAGAAGGTTTCCCGTGCTCCGGGCAGACCGGCCAGGAGGTAGGAGCCGGTTTCCATGCTGCCGCCGATGATTACCGGTTGACCGGTTTCGCGGTAGCGATCCGGTAAGCCTTCCATGCCTGGGCCGAAGGATCGTGTGGCGCCCTTGCGGTGGATAAGAATCTCCTTTTTTTTGCCATGCACCAAGTGTTTTTCAAGCTTGGCGGTATTGTGGGCAACATCGTAGACCATGCTCATTCCCAGGTCTTCGGGGGAACGATGGAAGATGGAAGAGAAGACTTCGCGGATGCGGTGGAGGATTACCTGGCGATTGGCAAAAGCCATATTCACCGCGCATTTCATTGCTGCAAAATAGTCCTGGCCTTCACGGGAGCGAAACGGGGCGCAGGAAAGCTCCCGGTCATTGACCTTGATGCCGTACTTTTTCCCTGATACGCTGAGGAAGAGTTTGAGATAGTCTGTTGCCACCTGGTGACCGAAGCCTCTGCTGCCACAGTGGAACATGACCGCCACCTGGTTTGGGCGGGTAAAACCGAAGGCCCGGGCGGTTTCTTCGTCACGGACGTTTTCCGGCTTCGCTACCTGGATTTCAAGGTAGTGATTGCCGGAACCGAGTGTGCCGATCTGGTCGAAGCCTCTTTCTATGGCTTTTTCACTTACCGTGGAAGCGTCAGCGCCGGAGAAGCAGCCGCCTTCTTCGGTCATCTCCAGGTCCTCAGGCCAGGCATAGCCGTTACGCAGGCACCAGAGGGATCCCATCTCAGCCACTCGGCGAAACTCGTCCCGGGAGATTTTGACGAACCCGCTGCTGCCAACACCCGAGGGGACCCGGGTGAAAAGGGTGTCCACGAGCCGATGAATCACCGGTTTGACCTCCTCAAGAGTCAGGTTGGTGAGGACAAGCCGCATTCCGCAGTTGATGTCGAAACCAATTCCTCCAGGGGATATTACTCCGGAGTGGGGGTCCATTGCTGCCATTCCGCCGATGGGGAACCCATATCCCCAGTGTCCGTCCGGCATGCAGAACGCGTAATCGATAATTCCCGGCAGGCAGGCGACATTGGTAAGCTGTTCGAAAACTCCCTGGTCCATTTGCCGCAGGAGTTGTTCCGTGGCATAGATACGAGCCGGAACCAGCATGCCTGTTTTGTAGGAAACGGGAATTTCCCACAGGAAGTCGGAAATTTTTATTATTGATGGGGGAACGTTCATGGCTTTTCCCTCGAGCGTAATGTTTGGCATTGGGGAAATGGGGGCAGCCTCTTCTTGCTCGTATAGTAAGTATACTGCAGCACTCATTTTTTCAGAAGGATCTTTTGCTGGATGGAACTGCTGCAGGTACTTTCAAGGTTCTGTTGTGGAAAGAAACAAGACCCGCAGAACGAATGATTTCAGGTTGCGGGTCTTGTCTGGTGAGTGGGGAGCTGCTGGTGCCGGAGGTCGGGCGGGGTTGACCATGTCACGTGGCGGGGAGTTCCCGTTTTTTTCGCTCGATGAGATCTTTGAACGCGTCGTCCAGATAGGTCGTTTCATTGCGGATCTCTTCGGGTACCCGGGAAGCGTAGAGGTTGCGCGCCTCCTGAATGTCGTGGGACATGACTTCGAAGAAGGTGTCATTCCGGATGCCATCCTCAACTGCGGCCTGGTTATACAGGACAATGTCCGAAACGATGAGCCGGGCCAGTCGTTTTGCTTTTTCGTGCATTGGAGATACGCCTGGCTGCTGAGGGGGAGGTTCTTCTTTCTGCTGCTCGGGTTTTCGAACTGTCTGGCGAAGCAAGCTGGTAACCTTTTCAATCACTTGCTCATTCTGGGCTTTTGCCACAGTTTCGCTTTCTGCCAGCTTCTTATCGGTTGTCTCCATGAATGAATTCAGCGTTGCCCGCAGGTCTTCATGGAGCTGCGTGATCTTCAGGTCCTTCTCTTCACTGTTCCTGCGGATTTCTTCCTTGAGAGCACTTTCGGCGCTTGCCAGCTTCTGTTCGAGCGCATGCAGTTGTTCTTCCGCCGTACGGATCATTTTTCTCGCGGAGTTTGCCTGTAGTCGCATCAGAATGAGAAGAACAACAGTAAGTGCGACAGGGAGGATATAGGGTGCAAAATTCATCACGGCATATTTCTCCTTTCGATTTTTTTTGAAATGTGGCACTTGGACGGAAGTGAAGAAACTTACTGCTTTTGGCAGACTGTTCCGAAGTTGCTGTTAACGGGAAAACTCCTTTACCCAGTTTTCGAAAATGACAACCTTGTGTTCACCGTGTTTTTGCAGTGCTTTCTTTATTTCCTCAATCGATTTTTCCGAATGCAGCCGTCCCGGTTTCTTGGAATAGAAGAGATCCGCGTAACAGATGATTTTTTCTTCCACCGTTATCGGGACCATGTCCCGCCTGGGAAGCGGCAGCTGTTGCTGGACAACATCCTTGACGCTGATGCCGACGCCGATATGGCGTTCGCATACCAGTGCGTGGGATGACAGTCCTTCACTATCCAGAATCTGTCGGCCGAGAATCCCGTGGCAAATATACGGCGCATCCCCGGTACAGGAGATTCGGGGAGCATGAATTAGTGAGATGCCGATGTCATGGAGAAGAGCTGCTTCCTCGATAAAGTTAATGTTTATAGTGGGGTCTGACAGGGACCGGGCTATGGTTACGGCTTTAGCCGCCACCATTTTACTGTGTTCGAGAACTATTTCGAATGCATCCCGGTTCTTGCCGAAATTCCTCTGCAAGATAGAAATTACGTTCACTAAGATTTCCTTTTTTAGGCACTTCGCGTATTATTATACCGGCTGACCGCATGTGTCAATCGCACATTCCCTTGTTTTCTTTTCGAGAGCGGAAATCAGGTCGATTTTTTCATGGAAATTAAAGAATCAGACATACAGGTGGAGTTTTATCGAGGATCCGGACCCGGAGGGCAGCACCGGAATGTTACTGACTCAGCCGTACGGATTCGCCACCTTCCCACAGGGATCGTTGTGCAGGCAAGTGAGCGAAGGTCGCAGAGCCAGAACAGAGGACTTGCCATGGAGAGGCTTCGGAAGGCACTTGCCCGTCGGGAGATGACGGTCAAGAAAAGAACATCTACGAAGGTTCCCAGACGAGAACGCGAAAAAAGGCTGCTTGGCAAGAAAGGGGTGGCTGAGAAAAAGAAAAGACGTACCGTGCCTGACCATGAATCGTGAATCAGGGTTTTCCTCTGCTACTACCGCATTGCCGATCGCTTGTCTGTTCCTGGATACTGAATCCTTCCAGCCGGACGTTAGTAAATAACCCTCTTTTCTTGACCTTACCTAGGGATATGTTCTATTCTTGCTTCATTGTTTGATTCGGCCTGATTTCTTTGGCTGTTTTGCAGGTGTATCTACATGTGGTCGACGGATGATAGAATTATCACGATTCTGTAAGATCGAAACGAAGGATGCAAACAAATACATGCGCGATGACACAATGAAAAGACCTGCCTGGGATGAATATTTTATGGAAATTACCCAGCTTGTTGCACGACGTTCCACCTGTCTCCGCCGGCATGTGGGAGCTGTACTGGTAAAGGACAAGAATATTCTCACCACCGGCTATAACGGTGCTCCGTCAGGTGTTGCCCACTGTCTCGAAGTCGGCTGTCTGCGAGAGAGGTTGTCGGTGCTTCCCGGAGAACGTCATGAACTTTGCCGTGGTCTGCATGCAGAGCAGAATGCCATAATCCAGGCGGCGAAACATGGAACCAACATCAATGGGGCTACTCTCTATTGTACGACCATGCCTTGCATCATTTGCTCAAAGATGCTCATCAACGCCGGAATTCGGCGCATTGTTTACCAAGAGGGATATCCTGATACGCTTTCGGAACAGATGATTGATGATGCCGGGATTGAAATGGTTAAATTTGGCGAGAGTGAATCGAGAGAGAGGGTCGGGGAATGAAGTGTCCCTTTTGTTTTCATCCGGCAAGCAGGGTTGTCGACTCACGCCCGGAAAAGGGCGGCGCGGCAATCAGGCGCCGAAGGGAATGTGAGGTGTGCGGCAAACGTTTTACCTCCCATGAACGGGTGGAAGAAATTTTGCCCATGGTTATAAAAAAGGACGGCAGGCGTGAGTCATTCGACCGGTTGAAGCTGATTGCAGGTATCAAGAAGGCCTGCGAAAAGCGTCCTGTTTCGGTGGAAGATATCGAAAAGATGGTTGATCGCCTCGAAACCCGCCTTCAGGAGGGCAGTGATCGCGAAGTATCCACCACCACCATCGGGGAGTGGGTAATGGCTGAACTTCACGAGATTGACGAGGTTGCCTATGTTCGCTTTGCTTCGGTATATCGATCTTTCAAGGACATCAACGAATTCATGTCGGAACTTCAAGATCTTCTCAAAGTTGCCAAGGGGTAAGCCCTTTCTTTTGCCGGCAGACAACGTACATGATTGATTTCCAAAACAAAATGATGAAACGGGCACTTGCCCTCGCCCGCCGCGGGATTGGCCGGACATCGCCAAACCCTGCTGTTGGCTGTGTGATTGTTCGCAATGGTGAGATAGTAGGTGAAGGCTGGCACCGAAAAGCGGGTACGCCCCATGCTGAAGTTCACGCTCTCCGCCAGGCTGGAGAACGGGCTCGGGGCGCCGTTGT
>RPRC01000186.1 GCA_003857395.1 Geobacter sp. | reverse complement strand
CCGCCGGCAATATCACCCAGACCGGCAGCGAGTTGGATCTGGCCGTCGAAGGGGATGGCTTCTTCCAGATCCAGATGCCGGACGGAACCACCGAGTATTCGAGGTCAGGAACCTTTAAGAGGGATGGTCAGGGAAGGGTTGTGACCGTTGACGGGTATCCTCTCATGCCGGAAATGGTTATCCCGAGCAATGCGTCCAAAATTTCCATTGGCAGCGATGGTACCGTTTCCGTGACGCAGTCGGGCCAGGCCGGCACAACCACCGTTGGCACCATCCAGTTGGCAACCTTTCAGAATCCGGCGGGGCTTTCCAGCCACGGCAGTAATCTTTATCAGGTTACCGATGCTTCGGGTGATGCTACCACCGGTACTGCCGGGCAGAACGGCATCGGCACCATCAGCCAGGGCTACCTGGAGATGAGTAACGTGAACGTCATGGAAGAGATGGTTAACATGATTGTCAGCCAGCGGGCTTATGAGATCAACTCCAAGACAGTTCAGGCTGCCGATGAGATGCTCCAGCAGGCCAACAACATGAAGCGCTAACGGTAGAAGGCAGGGGAAGGGTATGAAAAAAATCAGCGCATATCTCGCTTGTATTGTCCTGGCTTGGTGTCTCGGTGTTGCCGCCACAGCCAATGCCGGCGGCACGACCCTCAGCGCGAAGAAGGTTCGCGCGGCGGTACAAGAGTACATCCTGGACAGAACCCGGGACAGCGGCATGGAAATCCGCATCAAGCGGATCAGCCTTGACGAAGATATTACCGTTCCCGCCGGCAAGCTACGCTACGAGTTTATCGCTCCCCGCCAATGGGAAGGTTGGGGCAGGACCGTGCTCGGCCTTGTCATCCGGGTTGATGATCAACTGGTCAGAAACATGAGCATCCCGGTGGATGTGGAGGCCCTTACCGACATGGTTGTGGCGCTCTATCCCCTGCCGCGTGGTGTGGTCATAGAGGCCAGCGATGTTTCACTGCAGAAAAGAGATCTTGCGGATGTCTCCGGCAAGGTCAGTTTCAATCTGGCTGATGTCCTCGGGAAAAGGGTTCGGGTCCAGATCCGGGCCAATACGCCTGTTCGCAGTGACTACCTGGAAAAGGTGCCGTTGGTGAAAAACGGTCAGGTTGTCACCATCATTGCTGAAAACGGCGATTTACGGGTGACCGCAACCGGTATGGCCCGTGGAACCGGAGCGGAAGGTGACTTGATAATGGTCCAGAACATGAACTCGAAAAAGAGTGTCCAGGCCCGAGTGATTGATTCGGGCACGGTGGCGGTGAATTTCTAGGCTTCAATGTGCAGTATGACGAAACCTTTCCTCGCCTTCAGTTGGAAGGTTGGATTATGTAGGGGCAGGCCCCCGTTGCCTGCCCGATTCAAGGGCACCCACACGGGGGGCCTACAAAAGGGCACCCACAGGGGGGTGCCCCTACAAAGACACAAGGATTCACTATGAAAAAAACAGTGTTGGCAGTCACTCTTCTCATCAGCGCGGGATGTGTCTATCCGCAGGTGCAGTTGCCGAAAACCGCGGATGAAGAATACATTCCGCCGCCAAAGATCAGTTACTCGAACGGCTCGATCTGGCAGGCGAGTTCGGCTTCGCCGGTGGATGATTTCAAGGCGCGGAAACGGGGTGATATTGTTACCGTAGTCATTGTCGAAGAGGCCAGTGCCAGCAAGCAGGCCTCGACCGGGACGAAACGCGAATCCGGCATGTCGGCATCCATTCCCAATTTTATGGGTCTTGAGACAACTTTTCTTAAGGATAAGCTTGACCTGAACAGCCTCGTCAAGGCCAGTACCAGTTCGGATTTTGGCGGAAGCGGCAGTACGACGCGCAAAGACGTGTTGAATGCCACCATCTCTGCCCGAGTTATGGACGTTCTTGGCAACGGTGACCTGAGAATCGAAGGCAGCCGCAGTGTCAAGGTAAACAACGAGGAGCAGATCATCATCCTGCAGGGCACGGTGCGTCCACGGGATATCAACCAGGATAATATGATCAGTTCTTCGCAAATTGCCGATGCGCGCATTACCTATTCCGGGAATGGTGTTATCAACGATCGTCAACAGCCGGGTTGGCTGTTAAATCTCGTTGACAAGATATGGCCTTTCTGATGGGAGCGACCATGAAAAGAATTCTCACCATTGCGGTAGTTATCATTTTTTTGCCTCACATCGTTCATGCTACCCGTATCAAGGATATTGCCTCCTTTGACGGGGTTCGGGACAATCAGCTGATCGGTTACGGGCTGGTAATCGGTTTGAACGGCAGTGGCGACAGCGACCAGACCAAGTTCCCGGTCCAGAGCCTCACCAACTTGTTGGAGCGTTCGGGGGTCACTATCACTAGAACTGACATTACCGTGAAAAATGTCGCCGCGGTCATGGTTACGGCCAATCTGCCGCCCATGTCGAAGCAGGGAACCCGGCTGGACGTATTGGTTTCTTCCCTAGGCGATGCCAAAAGCCTGGCCGGTGGAACTCTTATCATGACCACTCTCAAGGGCGGGGATGGGCAGGTCTATGCCGTTGCCCAAGGTGCCGTTTCCACCAGTTCCTTTTCCTATGGCGGTCAGGCGGGGTCTTCCCAGAAAAACCATCCCACCGCGGGCAGGGTTCCCGATGGAGCATTGGTTGAACGGGAGCTTCCCTATGCCTTGACCAACAGGAGTCAGTTGCGGCTTAATCTTCATCAACCTGATTTTACTACCGCATCACGTGTTGCTTCCGTTATCAACAGCAAGTTCCAGGGTACCATCGCCGTATGTAATGATCCCGGTTCCGTTGCCTTGACTCTCCCGGAAAAATATCAGGGAAATACCGTTGAATTTGCCGCTGCCCTGGAAGGCCTGCAGGTCCAACCGGACATGGTCGCGAAGGTGGTTCTCAATGAGCGGACCGGGACGATCGTGATCGGTAACGATGTTCGTCTTTCCACCGTTGCCGTTGCCCACGGCAACCTGACCCTGACGATCAAAGAAACACCGCAGGTGTCACAGCCTGAGCCGTTCAGTCGTGGGGGAGAGACAGTGGTTGTGCCGCGTACGTCAGTTAACGTGAAAGAAGACAAAGGTGGCGGACTATCGATACTGAAAGAGGGCGCCAGCATCGGTTCCGTGGTGAAGGCTTTGAATGCGATTGGCGTAACACCGCGGGATCTGATCGGCATTATGCAGGCGATCAAGGCAGCCGGGGCTCTGCAGGGTGAACTGGAGATAATCTAGTACGCTGTGTAAAGTGTTGCTAAGTATTGGTAAGGTACTGAAAAAACGTGACATGTCTGAAACTTGAACAGCCTGTTCAGAAGTTGAAAATAAATTGAAAAAACCTCTAAAGTTTTTGAAATATCGTTCGATAAGGGACCTATATGACGACGATTACAAAACCTGCGATATTATCTGAAGTGTTGACGCCGAATCCGCTTCACAAGCTTGATGGAGGCGTGGAAAACGGCTCGGCCGGCATTCAGGACGCTGCATTGAAAAAAACGTCACAGGATTTTGAGTCGCTATTTATCGGCATGATGCTCAAATCCATGCGATCGACCGTTGGCAAGGATTCCTTGACCGGCGGCGGGCATGGGGAAGAGGTCTACCGGTCGATGCTTGATCAGGAATATGCCCAGGAGGCTGCAAGGTCTGGGACCTTGGGGCTTGGCAGGACACTTGAGGAGCAACTCGTACGGCACATAGGACAAAGTGAAGCCAATGACTCTCGATCGAAACCATGATGTTCAGGATACCAGCTCAGGAAGCTTGGGTGTAGCCATGAAAATTACCAATAGCACCGTTAACAATGGAATAGCGACTCTCCGAAGTGAAACGCTCGAAAAAAAGGGCGCCACGAATGCTTCAGCCAAAAAAACCGCTGCCAATAGCTCGGATCGGGTGGATCTGTCAGTCAATCGTGCGAAGATTGATCACCTGACAGGTGTTCTGGCCGCGATGGGAAGCTCGAATGCGGAAAAAATCGAGTCGATCAAAAGCCGCATTGCTGATGGGACGTACAATGTCAGTGGTCAGGCGGTAGCCGAAAAAATGCTGCAATCCATCGGCGTGTTGAAGGCGGGCGGAGATGACAATGAGTGATCGTATTGATTGCCTCATAGTGAGTCTGAGGGAAAAAGAGACCCTGCTGGAAAAGCTTGTGTTGCTCCTTGATGAAGAGCGCGACAATATCGTTGACCTTGACACTGAGGGGTTGGAGGTGAAGCGAGAAAGCAAGCTGCAGCTCATTGAACAGCTCGAACAGTGCAAGGGCACCTGCAAGAATGCTTTGGAAGATGCTGCACGCCAGTTGAAGGTTGACTCGGCAGCTAACCTGTCAGCAGTCCTCGGCGCAGTCCCGGCTGCCCGGCGCGAAGCACTGCTCAAGTCACAGCGGCGACTCTTTGAGCTTAGCGATCTACTGAATCGGAGCAACCGTTTCAACCGCGACCTCCTCTACGGATCGCTCAGCACCGTCAACCGCTCGCTGGAATTCATCAATAGAGGTTTGGGGCGCGGCGTGAGCACCTACAGTAACGCCGGGAGCGTTGTTACCGGAGTGGCCGGCAGCAGACTTGTCTGTGGTGAAATCTGATGGGAATCAATAATCTTCTCAATATCGCAACGTCGGGTGTCACCATGGCCAGAGTTGCCATGGAGGTGACGAGCGAGAATATCGCCAATGTCAATACTCCCGGCTATTCACGTCAAAAGACCGTTTTTGAGACGGCCCCTGTCACGACCGCAAATGGGTTCCCTCTCGGAACCGGCGTGCAACTCGCCTCGGTACAGAGAAGCCATGACGACCTCCTGCAGCTCCAGCTGGTGAAGGGAAACAGCCAGTATGGAGAGAGTGAGACGAAGCAGACAGCTCTGTCGCAGATCGAGCCGTTTTTCAACGAGGTTACTAACGACGGTCTTGGCCAGGCCATGGAGGATTTTTTCAATTCCTGGCAGGATTTGTCGGTAACTCCCCAAGGGTCCGCGGAGAGACAGGCCGTGTTGTCGCGGTCTCAGGTGCTGGTAGATACCTTTCACCAGATGAACACGAATCTGAACGACTCCCTTTCCAGTGCGGACCGATCCCTGGAAGGGCTAACCGCCGATATAACCGATAAGGCCAAGAGTATTGCATCTCTCAATGAGCAGATTCTCCAGACGGAACGGCTGGGCGGAAATGCTAACGAACTGCGGGATCAGCGGGACTATCTCACTCAAGAACTGGCGAAAAAGGTTGGTGTCAGCTATTCCGAACAAAGTGACGGGACTCAGACAGTGACGCTTCCGGGTGGTGAGGCACTTGTGCAGGGCAACTCATTTGCCACACTGTCAACCGAGGTTGATGCGGGCACGGGTCTCAACAAGATCATGCTGACTCCGGTGGGGGGAGGGGCTTCTTCTGATATAACAGCAACCATTGGTGGTCCGGACAACAGTCTGGGCGAGATCGGCGGCACCCTCCAGGTGCGTGACGAGATTGTGCCGGGTTACCTGGCGAAACTCGACGAAATGGCGCGGCAGCTGGTTACCAATGTTAACAGTCAGCACAGCTCCGGGTACGGGCTGGACGGGACGCAGAACAATTTCTTTGATCCGGCCAAAATAACGAGCGCTGATATCGCACTGGATTCCACTCTTACCACCAATAAAATTGCGGCAGCGGGCCAGGATCCTACCACCGTAAGCGGTCCTGGAGACAATACAAGTGCTTTTGCCCTTGCTCAATTGAAGTCTGGATCGTTCAGTTTTACGGTGGACGGAAAGACGACGAGTGCAACCTTATCAAGTTTTTATAACGGCTTTGTCAGCAGTGTTGGTATCGATACTGAAAACGCTGCCAACTCCACAGCACAAAATGACAGTTTCCTGCGGCAGCTCAATGCCCTGCGAGAGTCAAACTCCGGCGTTTCCCTGGACGAGGAAATGGCGAATCTCATCAAGTACCAGCGCGCTTTTGAAGCATCAGCAAAAGTAATCAATACTGCTTCCGAAATGCTGGATACGGTTATGAACCTGATACGGTAACATGGTGAGAACAGGAGACCTACTATGCGAATAACTCCGGGAATGACCTCCGATAATGCCTTGTATAATCTGCAAAAGGGCAGAACGCTTCTCAACCGTCTTCAGGAGCAGATTTCGTCTGGTTCGGTAATAAATCGTCCCAGCGATGATCCCATTACTACCCGTCAGCTGCTGGACATGGATAGCCAGCTGGATAAGGGTGATCAGTATCTCAGCAACATAACGAAGGGAAACCTCTCTTTGTCCATGACTGATACCGCACTCCAAGGTATGGCTGATATCATTGCCCAGGCAAAAGAAACAGTGGGTACCATCACCAGTGGAAGCAGCGACCAGACAGTCCGTGAAAATGCCGCTTCACAATTGGAAGAACTGAAGAAACAACTGGTGGATCTTGGCAATACCCAGCTTGGGGATCAGTACCTCTTTGCCGGATTCAAGAACAGCACACCGCCGTTCTCAACGGCTGACAACACCTACTCGGGAACCTCAGACGAGGTTTCCATTGAAATCGATCAAAATTCGCCTGCTGCTATCACCATTGCTGGAGATACCTTGTTAAAGGGGACCGGTAGCTATGGCTCCGTGGATATTTTCGAAACACTCGATGCAATCATAGCGGCAATTAATAGCAATAATCCTGCTGATATCCAGTCGAATGCGGCAAAACTCGATTCGTCATCAAGCCAGATAAATAATGCCAGAAGCGATGTTGCCGGAAGAATGATTCGCTTCAAGAGCGCAGAAACAATGATAACCCGCAATCAGGCCACCTTGAAAGGCATCGTTTCCGATACCATGGGTGTCGACTATATCGAGGCGGCAACGCAGCTGAATAAACAGCAGTCGGCGTTCGAAGCGGCCCTGGCGGCCACGGCGAAGATCACGCAGTTGTCTTTACTGGACTATCTCTAGGAGTCAGGTTCCTGGCACGATCAGCAAAAATTCCCTTCCCGTGGGGACAGGGCATTGTCGAGATATTTATCTAAAAGGCCATCCGGGCGCTCGTGAGCCCTTTGGCCTTTTTTGCGTTGAGAAATTTTCCTGTTTTTTGGGGAAGAAACACCTTGGTCGGTTTTTTGACACGAATGGCACAAATAATGCTCAAGTAAACCCATCTGCATTCCGAAATGAAAACTATGGGGTGGTGACGTAATGATAAAACTGACGCGGCTTGACGGCAGCGAAATGTATGTGAACGAGGATCTGATCGAAGTGGTTGAAGAAACCCCCGATACTCACATTACCTTGAGTAACGGCAACCGCTACGTGATTCTGGAAGATGCTGCCGTGCTGATCGAGCGGATCATTTCCTTCAAGGCGAAAATATTCGCCCGCTCGGTCCGCAGTCCGGGCAAGAAATATTTTCGCAGGCGCTGGGAGGATTCTTTCCATCCCTTCTCCAGGTTGTAGCCGGACAAACCATTTGGGAGACCCGTCCGGTTTGCCGGATTCCCCGATGGCTTGCCGTGAAATGTGTCCGGCAAAGTAGTATGGTCTTGCAGCGCAGGCGTACGATTTCCCGGCCGAGTTCTTGCGACTGGGGAAAATTTCGAAACAGGATACCTATTGTATGGATATCGCCACAATTATCGGATTGATACTCGGTTTCGGAGCCGTAATCGGCGGACAGATCCTCGAGGGAGGACATGTCAGCGCCATTATTCAGCCGACAGCTGCCCTTATCGTCTGTGGGGGGACTTTTGGTGCCGCTTTCATTAGTTTTCCCATGGCAACCATCAAGCAGGCGATCAAGGATTCGAAGCGGGTGCTGTTTATCAGTTCATCGGACAATGAAGCTATTATTAAAGAAATGATCAATTACGCCGCCAAGGCCAGGAGAAACGGTCTCATCTCTCTGGAGCAGGAAGCCCAGACAGCAAAGGATCGTTTTACCCGCAAGGGGATTTCGCTTGTGGTTGACGGGATCGACCCGCAGAAGCTGCAGGATACCATGGAAACGGAGCTGGATACTTACGAAGATCATGCAAAGGGGAGTGTCGAGTTTTTTGAGGCGGCAGGAGGATATGCGCCGACTATCGGTATTATCGGAGCTGTTCTCGGCCTGATTCACGTCATGAACAACCTTTCCGATACCTCGAAACTGGGTGGTGGTATCGCCGTTGCATTCGTTGCAACGATCTACGGACTCATGATTGCCAATATCATTTGTCTTCCCTTTGCTACCAAGCTGAAGCATCGAATCAAAGAGGAACTCCTGCAAAAGAGGATGATCATTGAGGGGCTGACTGCTATTCAGAACGGCGAAAACCCCCATTACATCGAACAGAAGCTTCGGTCATTCCTGGTCCAGACCGGCGATGAGAAAAAGGGCAAATAAATGGCACGAAGGAAGAAAAAGCCTGAGCCGCATGCAAACCATGAACGGTGGCTTGTTTCCTACGCCGATTTCATTACCCTTCTTTTTGCCGTGTTCGTCACACTGTTTGCCATGTCGCAGACCGACAAACGCAAAGTAGAGGAAGTCATTGCCTCTCTCCGCGAGTCTTTCGGCTACGCAAAGTCCAGTCCTATGAGTAAGGTCAATGTGCTTGATTCTACGGAGCTGAGCCAGATCCCCGCTATTTCTTCACCAACCGCGAGGGGTGATATGCAGCCGCAGATGCCCTTTTCGAAGACCACCAAACAGCAGTACCATGCCGAGGAAAAAGATTTCAAAAAGGCCAGGTCATCCCTGGAGGCCTACCTGCTGAAAAACGGCATGCAGGACAAGATAAGCCTGGATATTAATCGGCGGGGGCTCGTTATCAGCCTCAAAGAGGCGGGTTTTTTCGACTCGGGAAGTGCCGAGATTCGCGTGAGTTCCTATCCTCTTCTGGCCAAAATAGCCGAGTCACTGAGCGACTATAATAATGATATCCGAATCGAGGGGCATACTGACAATATTCCCATCAGTACCCCGGCATTCCCCTCCAACTGGGAGCTTTCCACCGCCCGGGCGACGAACATTGTTCGTCACCTTGTCTACTACTACAAGTTTGAGCCGGAGAAGCTTTCGGCAACAGGATATGCTGAGTTTCGCTCTGTTGCTGCCAACAGTTCTCCTGATGGTCGGGCTAAAAACCGACGGGTTGATATCGTCGTGCTGTCCAGCGACGGTGAACGGGGTGAACCGCGGAATATCTAATTTGTTTTCATCCGGAAACACCAACACAGAGCTATCCTCCGACGGGCTGGGGCTTTCTCGGAGTCTCTCGTACGGCTTTATGGCAAGACTGCGAAAGCAAGGAAAGCGTTTGAATCCAGCAGGTAGCCCGTTCTGTGTCTAGGGTGGCGACCGATTACGAGAGGCTTCGAGGAAGTTCCAGCCCAGCCTCTGCCGAGACTTTCCGGATAGAAACTAATTACATGGTGTGTTTGAAGGAAGTGGAGCTTATTACAGCGCCGTGTCCCTTGGAGTCTGACTGGCTCCAGCGTGGACTGGTGCTTTTTTTTTGTTGTATCCGGGGGGCATTGCTGCTGCCAGGTAGAAGCGGTTTGCTGTGAGATGTTCAGGGGGAAAAAGGCTGTCAGCGTGAGGGAGACGGCAGGTCCCGCTCTGCTTCCGATTGGAGCTGGAGCCTTTGCTCAGAAAAGAGATAGGCGATTATCGCTTCCCGGTCTTTTTCCTCCAGGAGGATGAATTTCATGGCGACAATGAAAACCGGCGCCTTGCCAATCCGGAGAGTGACCTCATTGCACCGCAGTGCTTCCGCTACCGCTGAGAGTATTCTTGGCGGGTTCATGGGCAGGAACAGGTCAACGTGGATACGGGTTCCAATCGACAGGGCTGACTGAGTCCTCAGTCGTATGCCACCTGCGCTCAAGTTAACGTCCTCGGAAAAAATCTCCTCTTTGCCGGATATAACTGCCCGGTAGCCGCTGGCCGTTGAAAACATCTTGAGCGGTAATGAGTTCTGCTGTTGGGCAATTTTCTTTTCCCACTGTTCGCTGAGAGAGGCGATTGTCTGCTGGGGAGGGACTGTCAATCTTACCGGCAAGGAAACGTCAAGGCGAAAATACTCGCGTCGCTGAATTTCCTCAACCTCACCTTCGAGGCGGAGAGTGAACTCCTTTGGCAAGACCATTTCAACGAGAGCGGCATTAGCGCAATAGAAACCCCAGCCTGACCAGCCGGATAAGGTAACGCGGGAACCGGGCTTCAGGGATGTGAGGGCTTTCGGTGTGTCGCCGCCAAGGATTTCGATCTTGGCGAGGTTTCCCGAAAAAACTGTGATCTCTCCGTTGCTTTCCCGAAGAAGGCCAGCGGAAAGCCGGACGCCGACTTTGACCTGTTGACCCACAGTAAAATAGTGTTCGTAGTTTATTTTCCTTTTTGACATCGTCTCGGGTCCTTCTGGCCTTCTCTACATCAGGCTTTCAACTTCCGGTGCGGTGGGGAAGGCGCTGCGGCCTCGCTTCGGAACGGCCGGAATAGTTGTGAACAATATCATGGAATATACCACATAGACAAACAAAAACCTTTCCATGAAATGATATCGGGCCTGCTGCAAACTGATCCGTGATTGGCTGCTGTCGCTGTCGAAAATCAGGGTGGGAATCCCGTTCAAAATATTGACGCAGTTGCCTTGTGCTTCGATATCTGGCGTTAAAACAGACGGTTAGCTGCCTGGCTGTGCGGCATGTTTGTTGCTTAAGTCATTACAGGGTGCTGCGACTGAAGCCCGAGTGTCTTCAGAAATCAGTGAGTCAAAACATTTGCCATGCATAGGCGCGTTTGCTGCCGTGCCCTGGTTGGACAACTCCATGAATAGTTCACTGGAAACATACATCCGGGATGTTTCCCGGAATCCCGATTCTATCGATGCCTATCTGCGTCTGGGGCATGCTTTTCATGAAATGGAAAGATATGCCGATGCTGTTTCCATTTACAATCAGGCGCTTGCGCAAAGGCTCAGCACGGGTGCCTTATATCACAATCGCGGGAATGCCCTGCTGGAGTTGGGGCGATGGGAAGAGGCAATTGCAAGCTATCGTGAGGCTCTCTGTCGTATGCCCACCTTTGCCGAAGGCTATGTTACCATTGCCACCGCCCTCCAGTCGTTGCGAAAGCCGTACGAAGCAATGGCAAGCTGCCACCGGGCCCTGACGCTCGATCCGGATTGTGCCGAGGCGCATTGGAATCTCGCTCTGGCTCTGCTGCAGGTCGGCGAATTCGCCCAAGGGTGGCAGGAGTTTGAGTGGCGCTGGAAAAAGCGTGGATTCACAACCAAACCCCGAACGTTTCTACAGCCGTTGTGGGACGGCGGACCTCTGGAGAATCGGACCATCCTTATTTACGCCGAACAGGGTTTCGGGGACACCTTTCAGTTTGCGCGCTATCTTCCGCTGCTGGCAGCGCAGGGAGGCACGGTGATAGTTGAGTGTCCAGAGCCCCAGAAGACAGTGCTTGCCGGAGTTCCGGGAGTTTATTCGTGTGTGGCTGCGGGCGAACCGCTTCCGGACTTTGATTGCCAGCTGCCGGTTATGAGTCTGCCAGCGGTTTTTCAAACCAGGCTTGAAACGATTCCCCTGAATTTTCCTTATATTTTCCCTTCCTTGGATGCTCTGTCATCCTGGAATGTGAAGTTCACTGCTACCGATACGGTTCGAGTTGGCCTGGTCTGGGCAGGAAGGAAAAAGCCCGATCCCAATAGAACCTGTCCCTTCGAAAACTTTGCGCTTCTTTCTGACATGCCAGGCGTAACTTTCTATTCGCTGCAGTTGGATAACGAGATGTCCGCCAGTGGTGAAGCGCGGCACGGGTTCGGACTTGTTGACCACACGGCGGAGATCCGCGATTTCAGCGATACTGCCGCACTGATAGCCAATCTTGATCTGGTTCTTTCCATCGACACCGGTGTCGCACACCTGGCAGGTGCACTTGGCAAGGAAACCTGGGTGCTGCTTCCCTATGCAGCCGACTGGCGTTGGATGCTGGACCGGGATGATTCTCCCTGGTATCCGGACATGCGGCTTTTTCGACAGGAGCAGGCCGGTGATTGGCAGGGTGTGATGGTTTCCCTAAGAGCGGCCCTGATTGCACGAGTCACCAAGTTCCTCGCTGAAAGAGATCTGCGTTCACCTGCTTTGGAAGCGGCCTATTCCGATGGGCTTTCCCTTCTCCAGACGGGGAGGGTGGATGAGGCGGAAAAACCCCTGGTTCGCGCACTATTGCTGAATCGGCATATCCCCGAGGCTTTTAACGCTCTCGGCGTTGTATGCAGGGAAAAGGGCAGGCATCGTGAGGCGCGCGGGTTTTTTTACAGCGCTCTGGCATGTGACCCGGAGTATGCGGACTGCCACATTAATCTCGGCAATGCATTTTTTGGAGAAGACCGCCTGGACGAGGCTGAACAGGCATATCGAAAGGCCCTGCAGTTGTGTCCTGTCGATGTGCGGGCCCACCAGAATCTCGGCGTCGTACTTCAGGCGCTGGGCAGGCTGTCCGAAGCGGAAGACTCATTCCGCACGGCATTGAAGATTGATCCCGGTTACACTACCGCCCGCTGGAATCTCGCTGTTTTATATCTCATGACCGGTAACTTTGCGGAAGGCTTCCAGAAATTTGAGGCCCGTTTCAGCAAAAATGAACCGGTCCCGGTTCGTCATGCTGACCTGCCACTCTGGGATGGTTGCTCATTTTCGGGAAGGACGCTGCTTGTCCATGCGGAACAGGGGTTCGGGGATACCTTCCAGTTCATGCGCTATCTTCCGCTGGTGGCGGAGCGGTGCGGGAAGGTTATTTTCGAATGCCAGCACGAGTCGCTGCGGGATCTCCTGACTGCGTCTCTGCGGGGCACGGCATTCGTGTATGTACGTGGAGAAACCCTTCCCGAAGTT
>RPRC01000185.1 GCA_003857395.1 Geobacter sp. | reverse complement strand
ATTGCCAAGCTTATCGATGGATTCAAGCAATTCCAGGAACGTTATTTCGGAGAGGAAAGTTCACTCTTTGCCGCTCTAAAACGCGAGCAGAAACCGAAGACTCTGGTAATTGGCTGCAGTGATTCACGCGTGGATCCGGCGCTTCTTACCGGGTGCGCCCCGGGTGATCTTTTTGTTGTTCGCAATGTTGCGAATCTGGTTCCTCCCTGCGAGCATGACGGAGCTTACCACGGGGTGAGTGCTGCCCTTGAGTATGCAGTTTGTTTCCTGGAAGTGGAGCACATCATCATACTGGGCCATTCCGGATGTGGCGGCATCCTTGCGTTGCTGGAAGGCAATTTGCAGGGCAAAAGCGGTGAATATATCAGTAAGTGGGTGGAGATTGCCGGACCCGCCCGTGATATAGTAAAGCGCCATCTGGCCGATAAACCACTCCAGATACAAGCTGAGGCCTGTGAACAGATTTCACTTTTGATCTCACTTGAGAACCTTCTTACCTTTCCGTGGCTCAGGGAAAGGGTCGAGGCCGGCAGCCTGTTTTTGCATGGCTGGTATGTGGACATCTCTTCCGGTAACCTGTTCTGTTACCTTCCGTCTTCGGGCCGTTTCGAACTGCTAGTCTGAGAAAATAAGCAGCGGGCTTCTTTCATTACGTTCTTTAAAAAATATTTGCCTGCAATTTTGCTTGAATCAAGAACAGGTCTGTTCTACTATCATAACGTTTTGCCAAAAAAATAGTTGGCGAGAGGAATTGAGATGATTGTGTATTATGAAAGTGATCGTAATGAACTCTTTTGATATTGCCATTTTGTCCGTATTCCTCATGCTGTCCCCCGTTCTTGTCTCGCCCTGCTGCGCAAGATACCGGAACCTCAACATAACTCTCTCCTTTTCCCTTACGGCAGCGGCTGCATTCGCGGCAGTAGTTGCGGGAATCCTTTCTGTGCACACCGGCATAACCACCTCGGCGGTCTTGCAGATGGGGTTGCCAGATCTGCCTTTCCACCTAAGGCTCGACCCGCTAGCAGGATTTTTTCTTTGCGTGATTGGTTTGCTGGCCCTTTTCGTCTCGATTTACTCGATTGGCTACGTGAAGGGTTTTGCCGCAAACCGCTCAGTGGTCAGGTTTGTCATCTTTTATTCCTTATTTATTGTCGGCATGCTCCTCGTGGTTCTGGCTGACGATGCATTCTTCTTCCTGGTGGCGTGGGAACTGATGGCTTCTTCGTCCTATTTTCTGGTCATGTATGAAGATGAAAAAAAAGAAAACAGGCGGGCTGCCTATCTGTACCTGGTTGTCGCCCATGTTGGCGCACTTGCCATTCTGCTTTCCTTCGGGGTGATGGCAGGGTTGTCAGACGGGTTTGAGAGTTTCCAGGGCTATACCTTTGATTCGATGCGTGCCACCCACTATCCCGTTGGCTGGGCAACGGCGGCCTTTTTTCTGGCTTTTTTCGGCTTCGCCGCAAAGGCCGGGGTAATTCCGCTCCATATCTGGCTCCCTGAGGCACACCCTGTTGCACCTTCGAACGTCTCGGCGCTCATGAGTGGCGTGATGCTGAAAACCTCCATCTACGGCATCGTCCGCATTACTTTCGACTTTCTGAAAGACTATCCTTGGTGGTGGGGCGGGATAGTGCTGGCGCTCGGGCTGACTTCGGCGGTCCTCGGGGTGCTCTATGCTCTGATGCAGCACGACTTGAAGCGGCTGCTCGCCTATCATTCCGTTGAGAATATCGGCATTATCCTGATCGGACTCGGTCTGTCCATGATCTTCACCGCCTATCATTTCCCCGCCCTTGCTGCCCTCGCCATGATGGCCGCACTCTACCACACCCTTAATCATGCCATGTTCAAGGGGCTTCTCTTCATGGGAGCTGGCGCTGTTCTCCATGCCACTGACGAAAGGAATATGGAGGAGATGGGCGGCTTGATCCACCGCATGCCTTGGACCGCCTGTCTTTTTCTGATCGGTTGCGTCTCCATAGCGGCACTTCCGCCTTTCAACGGCTTTGTTTCCGAGTGGCTGACCTTTCAGGCTTTTCTTCTTACCCCGGCGCTGCACCGGCCGATTCTTGGTCTTCTGATCCCGATCGGAGCGGCCCTGCTAGCCTTGACCGGCGCTCTTGCCGCTGCCTGTTTCGTCAAGGCATTCGGGGTGACTTTTCTCGGGCATTGGCGCGGCCACTCTTCTCTTCAAAAGGTTCACGAGGTTGACTGGCATATGCGCAGCGGTATGCTGCTCGCCGCGCTGACCTGCTTCCTGCTGGGGATCTTTCCCACCGTGGTGATCCGCTGGATGGATGTCCTTACCGAGCGCTTGGTGGGCGGGAGTATCGGTACCGCTTCGGGCTCATTTGATTGGCTGCGGCTGTCGCCCATCGCCCCTGAGAGGGCTTCGTACTCCGGCTTCAGTGTCTTTATCGCCCTGTTGTTTGTCGTTCTTGTCGCCTGGTTCTTCCTCCATGTGAAGAAAACCACCGTCCGTCGGGTCCCGATCTGGGATTGCGGTTTTGAGAAAATAAACGCCCGGATGCAATATACCGCAACCTCCTTTTCCATGCCGATCAGACGTATCTTCGGTTTTATTTTCCAAATCAGAGAAGAGACCCTGGCGGTGGAACCGGTGCGGCATCCCGCCTATCCGGAGAAACTGCAGTATCGTCTCCGGGTGAGGGATCGATTCCGCTACTGGCTCTATGAGCCGATTAATGCGGGAGCATATTACGTTGCCAGGAAGGTGGGACTGCTCCAGCAGGGGAGGATCCAGGTGTACCTCATCTATTCGTTCGTGACCATTATCGTACTCTTGGTGTTTTTGTGATGACAGCCTATTCAATCGGTATCGAAATCCTGCAAATCCTGATTCTGCTGCTTGCCGCCCCGGCCTTTACCGGCTGGGTGAGAACAGTCAAGTGCCGGATGCAGGGGAGAACCTACGCGGGCATCTGCCAGCCCTACCGGAACATCGTCAAGCTATTTGCCAAGGAAGTGATCCTGGCGGAGAACGCATCATGGATATTCCGTTCGACACCGTATATTGTTTTCGGGGTCACCGTCTTAATCGGCGCAATCATCCCGTTCATCTCTGTCGACCTGCCGTTTGCCGCAACCGCCGATGTCATTGCGCTGGTGATGCTGTTCGCGATTATCCGCTTTTTTACCGCACTTGCCGGTATGGATATCGGCACGGCCTTCGGCGGGATGGGCTCAAGCAGGGAAATGACGATCTCTTCCCTGGCGGAGCCGGCCATGCTCATGGCGGTTTTCACCGTTTCGCTGGCGGTTAATTCCACCTCCCTGACTCATATGGTGAATGTCATCGGCCATGGCGAATTCATTCTCAGGCCTTCATTGGCTTTTGCGGTACTTGCTTTCATCATGGTCCATCTGGCCGAGACGGGCAGGGTACCGGTTGATAACCCGGCCACTCACCTGGAATTGACCATGGTCCACGAGGCAATGATCCTGGAATATTCCGGACGTCACCTTGCCCTGATCGAGTGGGCCGGGATGATGAAGCTTTTTCTCTTTTCTGTATTGGGGCTTTCAATCTTCTGTCCTTGGGGGATAGCCGCTTCCGGAGATCCGGCGGGATTATTTGTGGCGCTGCTCCTGCTTACCCTTAAGCTGGCAGTATTAGGGGTGGTAGTCGTCCTGATCGAGACCGGGCTTGCGAAGATGCGCTTTTTCCGGCTTACTGAATTCCTGGGGGTCGCCTTTCTTCTGGCGACATTGGGGATGTTATCTTTTTTTATACTGGAGTAAAACCATGTCCATGTCCTTTGCCGCCCAGGTCAACAGCGTCATGGCGGCCCTTATACTGCTGACATCCTTCGGCCTGCTGGTGCAGCGCAGAATCCTCGGGCTGATCCATCTGTTTGCCTGGCAGGGATTGTTCCTCTGCATCAGTACGGCAATCGTTGGCTATATTACCGGCATGCACCATCTCTTTATTTCATCGCTGATGACTCTTTCATTCAAGGTGATCTTGCTGCCGTACATCCTCTATATACTGGTACGGAAGCTCGATATCAGAAGGGAGAGCGAAACACTGGTGAATATCCCCAGGACCATGATGATCGGTATCGCGCTGGTGATTTTTTCCTACCACCTGACTGCACCGGTGACGCAGCTCTCGACCATGGTAACCAAGTCAACCTTGGCAGTTGCCCTGGCAACCGTCATGCTCGGCCTGTTGATGATGGTAACGAGAAGGCATGCCGTGACGCAGATCATCGGCTTTCTCGCTATGGAAAACGGCCTGTTTTTCGCGGCCACCAGCGCCACCTACGGCATGCCGATGGTCGTCGAACTGGGGGTGGCCCTCGACCTGCTGATTGCCGCCTTCATCTTCGGCATTTTCTTCTTCCACATCAGTACAACATTCGACAGCCTGGACGTGGAGCAGATGGCCAAGTTAAAAGAGGAGGATTGACGTGATATTATTGTTCCTCCTCTGCATTTCTCTGTTTTTTGCCATTGTGTTGGCTTTTGTCGGTGATTGGAAATATGCTCCGGAAATCAATATTCTCGGCTCCGGTGCCACCTTTGTCGCCGGGGTTGCCCTGGCAGTACAAGTCTACCTGCAGGGCCCGATGACGGTCGGCAACAAGTTCTTCTTCGTTGATGCCTTCAATGTCTATCTGGCGGTCCTGACCTCGTTCGTTTCGATGACCACTGCCATCTTCAGCCGTAAATACATGCGGGTGGAACGGGAGCATGGGCGGGTAGGGCACTGGAAAATGCGTTTCTACCACGCGATGTACCAGCTGTTTATCTTTGCCATGCTGCTGGCTCTGCTGACGAACAACTTCGGAGTTCTCTGGATTTCCATGGAGCTGGCGACCCTCTCAACAGTGCTGCTCGTCTCCCTTTATCGTACGCCCACCGCCATTGAGGCTGCCTGGAAGTATTTCATCCTGTGCGGTGTAGGTATTGCCCAGGCACTGTTCGGCACCGTGCTGCTCTATTTCGCCGCGGAGCGGGTGCTCGGCGTCGGCGGTGAAGCGCTCCTTTGGACCAACCTGAGTCAGGTAAGCAGTCAGTTGGAACCGACCGTGCTCCGTTTGGCGTTTGTTTTCCTGATGGTAGGCTACGGGACCAAGGTTGGACTTGTGCCCCTGCACAACTGGCTGCCGGATGCCCATAGTGAAGGCCCAACGCCGATTTCCGCAGTCCTTTCCGGCCTGCTGCTGAATGTCGCTCTCTATGCCCTGGTTCGCTGCAAGGTCTTGGTGGACGGTTCCACCGGCACCCATATGGCGGGCAATATGCTGATGGGTTTCGGCCTGTTGTCAGTCCTGGTGGCGGCGTTTTCCCTGCTGCGGCAGAAGGACATCAAGCGGATGTTCTCCTATTCGTCGATTGAAAATATGGGGATCGCCACCTTCGCTTTTGGCATTGGCGGTCAAATTGCCACGTTTGGCGCCCTGCTGCACATGCTGGTGCATAGCCTGACGAAATCTGCGATCTTTTTCACCGTCGGTCACGCTTCCCAGATGCATGGCACCCAGGATATGGACCGGATTCGGGGCCTTATCAAGGGAAATCCGGTGGTCGGCTGGTCCTTCATCCTTGGTATCGTGGCCCTGGTCGGGATGCCGCCGTTTGGCATGTTTGCCAGTGAATTTCTGATTCTGACCGCGACGATCAAGGATGCGCCGCTTCTTACCCCGTTCCTGCTGCTTGGTTTGGGAGTGGCTTTTGCGGCGATTTTCCGCAAGGTCCAGCCGATGGTCACCGGTCTGGTGCCTTCCTGGCAGACACCTCTTCGGGCCGCCCATGTACCGGTTATCCTGCACATGGCCCTCGTGCTGCTGCTGGGACTCTATATGCCACGGTTTCTCTCCGATTGGTTTCATACCGCAGTGGGGTTACTGAAATGAATGCGCTTCACGAGAGGCTTGTCACGCAATTGGCTACTGACGCTGTCCTGCTTGATGGACTTCGGGCAGTTGATGTTCCGTTGATCCGAGTGCCGCGGGAATTGTTCAACGAGGCTGCGCGGACGATGAAGTATGCGGAAGCACGACTAGTGGCGGAATGGGCCTCCGATGAAACATGCTTCGGTCGTGGATTCGGCATCTATGCCTGTTATAACAACGGAACGGAATACCTGGTGGTGATGTGCGACGTTCCACTCGACGATGCGACCTTCCCGACCATAACCAGAAAATTCCCTGCAGCCTACCGTTTTGAACGTCAGATGCACAGCCTGATGGGGGTTATCCCGGCAGGGAGCCCGGACCTGCGGCCCTGGATCAAATTTGAGGATTGGCCGGAGGATGCCTGGCCGCTGCGTAAAACCTTTGACCCCCGAACCAGGATGCCGCGAGTGCCCGGAGAATACCGCTGGATACGGATGGAAGGGGAGGGTGTCTATGAAATCCCGGTCGGACCGGTCCATGCCGGTATTATCGAACCGGGGCATTTCCGTTTTCAGGCGATGGGCGAGGATATCCTCAACCTTGAAGAGCGTTTCGGTTATGTACACAAGGGCATCGAAAAACGCTTTGAAGCGCTTTCCTGGGAGGATGGGGTACGGCTGGCGGGGAGGGTGTCCGGCGATACCACCGTAGCGCATTCCTGTTGTTATTGCCAGGCGGTTGAGGCCATGGCCGGCTGTGTCCCGCCGGAGCGGGCGCTTTGGTTGCGGGCCATCATGCTTGAGCGGGAGCGCATCGCTAATCACCTGGGTGATATCGGTGCCATCTGCAACGACGTGGCCTTTGCTTTCCTGTTCTTTCAATGTACCACACGTAAAGAGCACTTTGTCCGGACCAATTTCAAGCTCTTTCAGCACCGCTTTATGATGGATAAAATAGTCCCCGGTGGGGTGACCACGGACCTTAACGAGGATGGTATCGTTGCCATGCTGCGGGAGCTGGACGCTTTCTCCCGGGATTTTGAGCGCTTGGTTGTTATCTATGATAATAACCCCTCACTGGAAGACCGGGTCAAAGAGACGGGGCGACTGTCAACCGAACTGGCCAAGGATCTGGGCATGGTGGGAATTGTCGCCCGGGCAAGCGGACTGGATCTGGACAGCCGCCGGCAATACCCTGTTCCTCCGTATGATATCATCATTCCGAAGGTTCCCGTCCAGCCGGCTGGTGATGTGAACGCCCGGGTTTGGGTACGGATTGACGAAATTCGCGAGTCGCTGCGACTGCTCCGGGAAATGCTGGAAAACCTTCCCCTGGGTGAGCTGCGCACCACCTTTGTTCAGCCGGAGCCGAGTGCGAGCGGCATTGCCTTTGTCGAGGGGTGGCGGGGGGAGATCGTGTACTGGGTCCAGGCAGGGAAGGCTGGCGAGGTAAACCGCTGCATGGTCAGGGATCCGTCCAGCCTCAACTGGCTCGGCTTGGAACAGGCTGTCCACGGGAACATCGTGCCGGATTTCCCGGTGTGCAACAAGAGCTTCAATCAGTCGTATTCGGGTAATGACGTTTAGTGATAGAGGAAAAAGTTGAGGCAAGAGGTGCGGCTACTATGGTAGTATAAACCACGCATCTTGTGTCTTGTTCCTCATACCTTTTATTTGTGAGGCCATCATGCTCAGGATTCTTCATCAGATATTTCGCACCGGCCTGGTCACCGAGCCACTTCCGACGGAGGTTGAACGGGAAATCGTCGAAATAGGTGCCCGGCTCGAAGAAAATATCAGGAAGAAATTTTATCGCAGTCTGACAATCAGGCAGGTGGATGCTGGTTCGTGTAACGGTTGCGAGCTTGAGATCCACGCCATGAATAATGCAATCTACAACTGTGAACGGTTTGGTATTCATTTCACCGCCTCGCCCCGTTTTGCTGACATGCTGCTCGTTAGCGGCCCGGTGTCCGTGAATATGGAGATTGCACTGAAAAGGACCTGCGCGGCGACACCTAACCCGAAAATTGTGGTTGCCGTTGGTGACTGCGCCTGTGATGGCGGGATCTTTGGCGAGAGCTATGCATCTCTTGGCAGGATCAGCAACGTTATCCCGGTGGATGCCCATATTCCCGGCTGCCCGCCCAACCCTGTTGTTCTGCTGCGAGGCATTCTCCGGGCAATCGGGGAATAGTTCCTTCGATTTGTTCGATTTCTGGTGCTGCCATGGTATCGTTACCGGTTTTCAGAGTATTAAGTGGTTTGCGAAAGAGCAAAAACCTGTCGGACTTTCACTTTCAATGAACCCATACCATACGATGGTATGTCGAGGTACGTATGAATACGCGTAAAAAAAATACAGAAAATTGTCCTGCCCGGGTTTTTCGCTATGAGAAGGGAAAAATTCGTCAGGAAGAGCATGAACCGGTACGGGAATTCCCCTTGGCACTGATTGTTAATGGGAGGGAGTTGGCTACCCTGATTTCTTCTCCTCATGATTTGAGGTTCCTGGTTGCCGGTTTTTTGCGTCTTCAGGGCTTTGTGCAGGGACTCGATGATTTTCAGATGTTCAGCGTCTGTGAGGATTTCGGTGTTGCAAATGTGATAATCAAGGGAGAGATCCCGGAGCAACTGAAGCCGGCCCTGACATCCGGGTGCGGAACCGGCATCACGTTCAATCTCCAGCAAAAGATGCAGCTTAAGGATACCGGAAACAGGTGTCGCGGTTCACGCTTCAACCCTGCCGATCTGTTTGCTCTTATGGACCAGTTGGCCCGTATTGCCGGTGAATATCGAAAGTCTGGCGGGATCCATTCGGCGGCAGTGGGAGACGGTCGAACGATCCTGCTCCACAGCGAAGATATCGGCCGCCACAATACCCTTGACCGGATTGCCGGCGAGGCGCTTTTTAAGGGTATCGATCTCAAAGGCAAGGTTCTCTTGACGTCCGGAAGGGTTTCCACGGAGATGGTGACGAAGGCTGCAATGCTGGGAATAGCGCTGATAGCATCCCGAACGTCACCCACCGATCTTGCCGTTCATCTCGCACAGGAAGCGGGAATCACTTTGATCGGCTATCTGAGGTCTTCCGGCTTCAATGTCTATACCTATCCGGAATCTCTGGCACGCGTTGCTCCCGGGTCGTTGACCTCAGGTGTAACCGCCGTCATCCTCGCGGGTGGGAAATCAACGCGGATGAAAAGCAATAAAGCCCTGCTTCCCTGTAGTGGCGAACTCTTCATTGAAAGGATCTTCCGCCAGTTGTCGGAGTTGTTCCCTGAGGTTATCCTGGTTACCAATACGCCGGAATTCTATCGTTTTCTTCCCTGTCGCATGATTCCTGACGAGTTCCCCGGCTTGGGTTCCCTTGCCGGTATCCATGCAGGGCTCAATCATAGCAGTACAGAACATATCTTCGTTGTTGCTTGCGATATGCCGTATCTGAATAGTGAATTAATTCGCCAGATGGTTTCAAAGTCACAGGGGTTTGATGTGGTGATTCCTGAAAGTGATAGTGGTTTTGAGCCTCTCCATGCCATTTACGCCAAAAGCTGCCTGCCGGCGATGGAAGAGGCCTTGAAAAACGGCACACGAAAAATTGTGAATTGCTTCGACTGGAGTAAAGTCTCTGTCCTGTCCAAAGAGGAGATTTCAGCGGTAGATCCTGAATTCCTGTCTTTTAGAAACATCAATACCCCGGAGGAATATTTCAGCTTCCGAGAGGAGATGCAAGACAGGAGAACCGAAGAGGATGATGAAAATCTCTCGGTTCAGCGCTGAGGCTCGCGAAGAGAATTTCCCCGGGCAACCTCAGGCTGCCCGGGCTAACGGGTCTGCGGCGGGGGATTGACGAGTGCCTCGAACGTTTTTCCCCGGTCCGAATCAAGGACGATGAATCTTGGCAGCAATATGGCGGGATCCTGAGGCGATGCTGCCCTGCGAACGATGGTAAAGGCCGCTGAATATCCTGCCTGCCGTGCTTTTTTCAGAAGATCCTGGTCAGGAAGTCCGCCAAAGGGCCAGGCAATCATGTCAACCTGTCCTCCCATCTCTTTCTCCAACTTTTGTTTCGATTTTATCAGCTGAATATCCACGAACTTCAAGTACTCGTCCCGGGTCAGCTTCTTTTTTTCCTTTTTAAAATTCGGATGCCAATAGGAATGAGACTGGATGTCAAACAGGCCGGTTTTCTTCAAGGCCCTGAGTTGATCCCAGGTCATGGCATAGTCGGCGTTTGAAATGGCCGATGGATAGATGAACAGTGTCACCGGCATGTTGTATTTTCGTGCAATAGGAAGCATCTGCGTGAAAATTGATCGGTGACCATCGTCCGCTACCAGAACGACCGATTTTGCCGGCGGGGCGGGTGCTCTTCCACCGTACCAGTCCACCAGGCGGCGCAAAGGAATTACACGGTAGCCGTTGGTTCGAAGATATGACAGCTGTGACTCGAAGACCGCCGGTGTGACTGTCATGAAGTTGGTGGCGCGCGGATCGAACCGGTGATAGAGGAGAATGGGGACTCGAAACGACTGCTTGGGCTGGATAGCTCTTGTGTTGGCCGAGGCTGAAACCGCAGAGAGGCATAGCAAGAGCACGATAGATAGAAGTTGGAGACGTTTCACGGAAGTTTCCTTACTGTGCTGGGGTAGAATCTGAGCAGTTGCGCCTTCGGTTTTCTAAGACCTTCATCTTCGTCGTTTATTGTCCCGCAGCAACGCCCTTTTCTTTTTCGCAGAAAGGACAGGAGAGCCAGTCTTCTTCAAGCGGCAGTTTGCAGAAAAGGCAATAATTTTGTCTGGGGACCGATTACCCTGATCAGTTCATTGAGGGTTGTCAGACCGTTCTTTACCTTCTCAATAGCGTCTTCCACCAGCATCTGCAGTCCGTTTGTGCGTGGTTTGATGGCCTGGGGGGGCGACGACGCAATCGTCGCCTCGTGGGGGGGTCATTCCAGTGTAAACTCGTTTCCTTCAAATTCGACTTTGTCTCCCGGGTAAAGCTTTCTGCCCCGGCGGGTTTCACACTCGCCGTTCACCCGTATCATGCCGTCGGAAATGAGAATCTTTGCCTCTCCGCCCGATGATACAAGGTTTGCCGCTTTGAGGAAGCTGTCCAGTTTTATATACTCTGTTTCAATTTTCATTCGTGCCCTTCTTTCATTGATTGCCCTGGCGATTCCGGTGGGTGTCCTGGGGTTTCGCGACCAGTTTGTAAGGCCGTTGTTCCGTGTCCGGAAGTGTTTATGTGGAGAAGTTCTAAAGCTATACTGCCCGAAAAGAGTTTGCAAGATTTATTTCCCTTTGCCGGATTGGGTAGGTAAGTGCGCGGAGGCTTTTGCTCCAAGGTGAGCGTTAAGGTGAAGTAACGACCAGACCTGCCAGGTTTTCAAAACCTGGCAGGTCTCCGCAGAGGATTTGATTTCCCATTGTTCCCCTGATTACGTTCCGCTGTAACCAAACCTCCGAGAAGCAACATAGTAGACGAAACACTTTGCCTTCGACAATCCTGACCCGCTTCGGCACTGAAAAAGCGACTCACTTTCGATGTCGGATGCAGCGACTACATGCTCTGTCAACGTTGAGGTAGCATCCAGCTATGTCCACAGGTGTTACACCTTTTCTTTGCGGACGGCAGCAACAGCGGAATTCCTAGAAGAAGCCATGTAAAATACTGTGTCGTTTATCCAGAAAATCCTCTTTGTCATGAATGTCCTCAGTAGGCAGGAGATGACACTGAAAAGTTTACCATGAAAATTCGGTTTACTTATCCGAATTTTCATGGTAAATGATCAGCATGATTAGACGCCAATCTCATCTTGATCAACTCGCTGACAAGTTAGCCAATTTCCCTGTGGTAGCCATGCTTGGCCCTCGTCAGGTAGGTAAGACCACTCTGGCGCGTCAGTTGGCGATGCAATGGTCCGGTCCGGTCAGGCATTTTGATCTTGAAGACCCTGATGATCAGGCACGTCTTGCAGACCCGGCTTTTGTTCTGCGTCCTCTCTCCGGGCTTGTGGTGCTGGATGAGATTCAGACCCGACCCGACCTGTTTCCGCTGTTGCGGGTGTTGGCTGATCGAGCGGATGCACCGGCTCGCTTTCTGATTCTAGGGAGCGCCGCCCCAGAATTGATGCGTCATACTGCGGAAACCCTCGCCGGAAGGGTAGTGTTTCATGAACTTGACGGATTGGCCCTGGATGAAATAGCGTCGGTTCAGTCGAGCACGGATTGGCTGGATGACCGTTGGCTACGGGGCGGTTTTCCCCGTGCGCTTCTGGCGAAGGATCTGGGCGGCAGTCGCGCATGGCGTGACGCATTTATTCGTACCTATCTGGAGCGGGACCTGCCACAACTGGGAATCACTCTTCCCGCTATTACTCTGCGAAGGTTCTGGACCATGCTTGCGCATTATCACGGTCAGACCTGGAACGGCAGCGAACTGGGACGTGCTTTGGGTGTGAGTGACAAAACGGTGTCTCGTTACCTGGATATTCTTGAGGGGACCTATATGGCATTTCGGCTTACCCCCTGGCATGCCAATCTAGGCAAGCGGGAGGTGAAATCGCCAAAAGTTTATGTGGCTGATTCGGGGATCCTTCATAGTTTGCTGGGAGTGGGGGGGATGGATGACCTGTTGGCGCATCCCAAGTGTGGCGCATCATGGGAAGGTTTCATGATCCGTGAAATTATGCGACACAGTGGAGTCCGTTCAGGGGATGCGTTTTTCTGGGGGGTACATACCGGCGCCGAACTTGACCTGTTGATTCAGCGTAATGGTTTTCGTCTCGGATTTGAAATCAAGCTTACGCGCTCGCCAAAGGTGACGCCATCAATGCGTTCGACTCGCGAGACGCTCGGTTTGAGGCATCTTTACGTTGTGTGTCACGGCGAAGGAGACCCGTGGCCTCTGGCCGAAGGCATTACCGCCGTGCCTGCTGCAAATCTTGCCTTGGCACAATGGCAATTTTGAATTTCCAGTTGGCCTGCTAGGGGACATGACTAACAAGACTTATACGAGTATTTCTCGTGACAAGTTTACATTGTCACGAATGTTCCTCAATGCTGTACGGAATTCTAGATGAACGCAACATGAAATAGAGGAAGACCCAAGGGACCGCGAATGCGTTGTGAGGAGTTGATTGACAAAAAAACTTTCAAACTCTACCATGCAAGAAAATGGATCTACTCGGAGGTAACTGCATGGAAGGAACTTTGAAGCTGGCGGGCCTCATTTTTGGCGCGGCCGCCATTAACGTTCCCCTGGGTTACCTGCGCTATGCCTATGAGCGTTTTACCT
>RPRC01000184.1 GCA_003857395.1 Geobacter sp. | reverse complement strand
CTGAGGAGGCAGACCAGGTAGTCCAGCAGGCGGAAGTCATGGACGAAATCCCCCTTGAGATTGAAGACCCGGCTGATCAGCCGGTCGAGCCATTCCGGCCCGAAAGGGGTGACCGGTGCGGCGCAGATCCTGATCTTTGCTTTGGCCTTCCACATCCGCCAGAGGATGCGCAGTTGCGAGTAATCCAGTTCGTGGGCCAGGAAACCGAGGGCCTTCTCCGGATGGAAGCCGGCGTAATCGAGTCGGTAGGGAGCCGCGCTGTAGGTGCCGACAAACAGCGGCAGGAAGTGTTCGGTAATCTTGATGACCAGGTCGCCGAGGTACTTTTCCTCTGCTTCGCCGTAGTCCGCGGTACCTGCGGCAATGGCCGCGGTCAGTCTTCTGCTGCCGAGGCTGACATGGGTGCCGTTGTTGGCCAGGCTCACGTTGGAGGTGTTCGGCAGCACCACGAGGTTGTTGAGGATGATGCCGGCATGTTTCAATTTTGCCACGGCATTCAACTGGCTTCTGCTCAGGACTTTGTGACAGAGTCGCATGTAGCGGTATTTTTCTTCGCCCTGGTCCCAGCCGGACAGGCAGGGGCTCATGAACAGGTCACGGTAGAAAGAGTCGGAGATATGTTCGTTCAGGGCCTTCTGGCGCTGCGGCGGGTTGGGCGCTAAATAGACGCTGGCTGTCTGGCCGCTTTCCTTAAGTCCAAAGCTCCGGTTCGCATACATGACCAGCAATTGGGTAAGCAGCATCCGTTTCGAGGCCTCGCGCGCCACGGCAAGCCCCATTCCGGTCTTTTCCCGTAGTGGAATCACATGGAAAGAGAAGGTCTCCGGGGAGGTGTTGTCGTTCAGGTAATGGCCCATCAGCCTTTCGGCGGTGGCGCGCAGGAGAAACGGCAGGTTTTTTCGCGAGCCCAGGTACTGAGCCATAGCCAATTTCACCAGGTAGCTCACCGGGATGCGCACCATGGGGCGGCCATCGCTGTCGCTGAAGAGAAAGCGGCCACTGTCCGTTCTGTTTACGCTGTCGGGGGAGGACTTGTCGGCCCGCAGATCGCTCTCCAGAATCTGGTTCGCATAGGTGCAGAGGACGTCCCTGCCAAAGCGGACCCAACTGTTTTCCCAGACCTCATCCCGATTATCACTCAAATACCGTTCGATATCGGTGACACGTTTGCGGGGCAGGTCTCCGGTGGCGGCTCGCCGGATGGCATTGGCGAAATAGTTCGACGACTCGATGGTTCGGGGAAGATCCACGTCAAAGCGGGAACCATAGACCGCGACCTGCAGTTCCGTCTCGGTGCCTACGGTTGTGTCGTTCCGGGCGAAGGGCAGGTTTTCGAGGATTATACGACCGTAATCGTCGACGATTTCCAAAGCCTTGAGGGTGTCGTTTAAAGATATTTTTCCGCCTGTTACGTTGCCTGGCGAAGGGTAACCAACCGCGGTTTTTCTGCTTGTTCGTGACATGGCAGGGATTGAAACTCCCGTCTCCTTCCAACAGTCTGTTAGCTGAGATTTTTTCTTCAAGTACGCCATAGCTGTATAGAGATTCTGTTACAGGTGGACAAAATTCAGGTGAACTTTACCTGCGATACGGAATCCGCTGAATGTATCGCGGTTTTAACGTTGAAGAAACATGTCTGTAAAGCAAAGCGGGTAGGATCGGCCCGGAGAAAAGGACCAAATCCATGTACCGAGATGCAGGCATGAGTGAAAAAATTTCCCGAATCTTCGAAATCGCGGCCAAGGCGGTTATCTCGCTGGTGGTTGTGGCGATATTCGTCACGATCCTGGCCGGAACCGCCTATACGGTCTACGATTTTCGCCTGATTTTCAGCGAGCCGTTTCATGAGGCGTTCCGAACCATTCTCATCGATATCCTGACAGTGCTCGCCATTATGGAAATACTCCGCACGGCCCTTGCCTATTACAGCTATGGAAGGGTCAAGGTCACCTATATTATCGATGCGGTGCTGGTTACCACCCTGACCGAGATTATGGCCTTCTGGTATCGGGATATCGAATGGCAGAAGCTCTTCATGGCGCTGGCGCTGGTGCTTTCGCTTGCCTTGGTCAGGATCATTGCCATCCGTTTTTCTCCGGAGAAGGAAAAGGAAGCGTTGTAGGGTTTTTCAGACTGAGAAGTGCTTCTCTTGGCAACAAACTAACGAAACTTGGAGGTGCAACTATGTGCAAAAGTCTCCCTTGTCCACTGCATGGTCAGAACTGCTGGTATTGCCTGAACAGCACGGAAGAAGAAAACATCGAGGTAGTAACCGCTTCCGTCACGAGAGCCGTTTCCGCTTGCCATGCATCCTGAAACAGCGTCCACGCGCGCTACCGCACAAACTGACGGCATGGCTGAGCAGATCGGACCAGGTTTGCGCACGGGTGCTGCCGCGGCAGAGTCACGGGGTTTGGCAAGAGGCTCTTCTGAATGATCAATTCTGGTCCCGGTATCATGTTATCGCTACGGTTCAGGTCAAATTACCGGACACTGAAAAATAATTCAGTCAAAAATTGAAGAAATGTTACAGTGATTCGACATCTTCGATACAACGTTGAAAATAGTGAAATTGTAAGGTTTTTCTGGTTTTTAACAGGCATGTCCTATGGTAGTGTGAAGTAACGTCTCCTTTTGTCAGCCTCCTCGGATTTCCTTCATCCTGGTCCGTGGAGGCATTTTTTTGCCGAGAACAATCCACCGAAAGGGTCTGGTGACACGAGCTTTGCCGGCCAACGTTTTCAAAACTTTTTTCGAATCGACAAACGGTTGTCATACGGGTCTGTCATGCTGAATTCAGACAAACGCAGGAAGCGGCCGGATAGCGTCGCTCGACAACCAAAAGAGGAGATTGACAAATGATAGTCGAATACAGGTGTTCATGCGGTTTCAAAACGATCTTTCCCAACAAATATGTACGGCACACCAACTCCTGCACTGATCGGCCACAGCCTGAAAAAGAACAGCGGGCTTTTCGGGCAAATTTCTCCAGCTCAGGTTCGGATGTGCGGTAATTGGCTGGGGTAGTTTCGTAGTACAGCGCGAGTAACGAACAGATCAGATGCGGAAAGATGGGGGCAGCAGGTGAATAAGACGAATGACTGTGAATGTGGTGTGCGTCATACTGGTCAGGAATATTTCTTTCCCTACTGGGAAAATGAAGTTAAACGTGGCTGCAGTTGCGGCAGGGTGCGTCAGGAAATAATTGGCGCTACCAGTAGCGCAACTCGTTCCGGAAAGGGTTCGCTCAAAAGAAAAGACCTTCCAGGCCAAGCACCCGGCGAAAATCCCAAAGATTCATGAAAAATGGGTCGAACCGGCCCTGCCTTATCTGTTCCTCTTCACGCTCCCAGAAAAATAGCGAGCTGACCGGGTAGAGATAACCGAACCGATACGCGGTCAGGCTTTCCCTCTGTCTGGCGATCATCTCGGCCGGATAGCGATAGAGACGTTCCTGTTCCCTGACCAGTTGTAGTCCTTTCAGGCGTATTCCCGTGGCCTCCTGTAGCAACGTATTCCTGTTTGCTGCGGAAGTAAAGTGAGACACCGCACCTTTCTCTTCAGCCATCAGTGCCCTGATCGTTATCGCTCGATGACGGGCACGAAGTGCGGACATGGCCAGACAGGTCTTCAGTTCCAAGGCCAGTGAACCTATTTCGCGCTGGTCAGAAGTATTCCCTCCGAACTGTTTTGTCATCTCCCTGGACAGGCCTTCAACAATCTTCTCTAAGTGTCCGGCATAGTCAGCCAGATCAGTCATAACTTTCCTTGGCTGTTCTTTCGCACTCGTTTTGCTGCCCCGGAACAGTTCAGCAGCGCTGAATTCGGCTGCCGGTTGAAAAGATTTCCGGAATGGACGGGGCAGCTCGGCAAAGGGTGTGGTGGCGGCCAGATATCTGATCAGTTCTTTCTCCTTCAAATAGTGCTTCTCCAGGGCCAGGGCATCTTTCCAGAGTTTCCCAATCGCAGGGTTTGGAAAAATATCTGACAGTGTAGAGAGCGGTCCATTTTGCCGGATTTTCCCATTTTCCGCATACCTCCAAGACCAGCGGGCAACGCTCCAGTCGACTAGCCAGTAGCCCCATTCCCAACCGGAGCTGAAGGTCAGGTGTCCGGGCAGGCCGATTTTTTCTACGCAATTCATGTCCCGCCAGCGTGTCTCCAGGTAGGTTAGAAGAAAGAGCGGTACAGAACTGTCGTAGGCGATCCAGTAGGAAGATTCCGGCCAGTACCAGGTTTCCCGGCTTTTTGATTCGATGATGGCTCGTTCGAGCATGAAGGAGAGATTCTTGTTGCCGTAGACAGGGGCTCTGGGATCGCTCAGTGCGTAGTTCATCACGGTGTGAATGAGGATTCCGGTCCCCGGACCAGCCTGGTCAAGATGCGGGACGGCTTGCGACGTTTTTTCGTTCGCTCTTCTGATCACGTGTGTCGCTAAAAAGAGCCGGGTGCGGTATTTTCCGGTTACTTCATGCACCAGGTACTCGCTGGTTCCGGGCAGGAGAGTTGCCAGGTCGGGCAGATATTCACCCATGGTGAGTTCCATGGTGACGAAATCCCAGGGGACCCGGAACAGGCTGGCCAGGGAACTGTCGATCTGGCTGCGGTAGGATGGAAAAGGCCTGAGAAGGTTGAGAACCTGGAATGCCCGCTGCTGAATCATGGACAGGGAAAAAGCGACGCCCACCTTGATGCCGCGCTCATGGGCGTAGGACACAATCTGTCGCGCATGCGTGATCCATTCGTCAGCATCGGCATCGCGCAGAAGGTAGAATTGCATGACGTTCTGGCCGTTGCGGGCCAGCCAGTCCAGATATTCCCGGACATCAGCCAGGGCCGAGGGGTATGCGGGGTTATTCAGCTGTTCGGCCAATTCGGTCGGGTGGAGAGTATGCAGGTGAAAGCCTCTTTTCTCGAAGCGTGGCGTGGCCTGCCAGTGGAAATTGGGAGGCAGGGGCCAGCTGGCATGGTGAGGTAACAACGTCTCTCGGGGATGGATGAATTTGAAGCCGAGCCGTTCCTGGAGCAAGCCGTAGAGTCCGCAGGCAACCCCCTGGGGAGAAGATGCCTCAAGCCTGAGTTCGATGGAGTTTTTCGTTTGCCGCGAATTCCAACGATAGCCAGGCCAGGGAGCATGAAGGAGCGGATAGCGAGGATGACGTGCCGGGTGCGAGGAACGGGTTTTTCGCATTTGCTTTGGATTGGGAAGTTCGATGCGAATTTGGGCAGTAGGGGTGTTCAGTGTTACCCGGGCAGTGGGGAACCCTTGGCGGAGCAAGGCAATGACGTCCTCCACGGCAATCCGGACTTCCGTTGCCTGGAGCAGGGTGTTGGATGCGACGATGCTGATCGTTTTGCATTGAGCCGGCGCTCCGGTTGACTGGTGCCGTGCCGCAAGCGAGCCGGCCGGAAAGACAAAGAGGCAAAAAACGGCAAGTCCGGAAAGGAGTGTTTGCAGCTGCTTCAACGATAGTTTCACGGCACCGCCGTCATGGAGTTCTTTCTATTTCTAGAGCACATCATACAGTGCCCGATGAAACGCCCGGATAGTATAGGGTTTCGGCAGAACTCCACGAAATCCGTGCTCCCGGAATTCAGCGATCGACCGGCAGTCGGAATAGCCGCTGGAGGCAATTGCCCTGACCCCGGGATCAAGGGCAATGAGGTGCTGCAGTGCTTCTTGCCCACCCATGCCACCGGGAATCGTGAGATCCAGGATCACCGCATGGAACGTTTCTCCTGATTTCAGTGCCGCCCGATAGAGGGAGACGGCCTTGTCACCACTTTCGCAGGAAACCGGCTGGTAGCCCATGTGTCGCGCCATTTCCGTTGCGACATTTCTGATCATCTCATTATCATCCATCACGAGAATTTTGCCGCTGTTGCCGGTCAGCACCACGTCCTCAACCAGGGCTTCGGTTGGGTTTTTATCCGATGCGGGAAGATAGATCATAAAAGTCGTTCCCTTTCCGGGAGTCGACGCTACTGTGATATGCCCGCCGTGGTTTCGTATGATGGAGTAGGTGGTTGCAAGTCCGAGGCCGTTTCCATACGGTTTTGTCGTGAAATAGGGATCAAAGATCATTTGCCGGATCTCTTCGGGGATGCCGACCCCTGAATCCTTAACGGAAATCCTGACATAGCGTCCTCTGCCCAGGGGGAGTGAATTTTTATCGGCGAAGTGGATATTTTCACTGCTGATCCGGATATGTCCGCCGCCGGTCATTGCTTGTACGGCATTCACCACCAGGTTGTTGACAACCTGGTTTATCTGCCCCGGATCCGCTTCGATGGCCCAGAGGTCATCCGGCAGGGAAAATTCACAGGAAACGTTAGCGCCGTGGAGGGCAAAATTCGCCGATTCAACCAGCAGTTTGGCCGGAGCTACGGTTTTCTTGATCGGTTTTCCCCCTTTGGCAAAGGTCAGGAGCTGCCGGGCAAGATCAGCGGCACGGCCGGCTGCCTTCTCCGCCTGGTCCAGCCTCGTGTGAGCGGTGTTTGACGGCAGGATCAGACACTTGGCCAAAGAGATGTTTGCCAGGATAGCAGTGAGAATATTGTTGAAGTCGTGAGCTATGCCGCCGGCAAGAAGACCAAGCGATTCCAGTTTCTGGACCTTGAAGAGTTCATTTTCGAGGGCTTTTTTTTCCGTGATATCACGGAGAACGAGGACCACCCCGGAAATCATCCTGTTCCGGTCATGAAGAGGGGAGACGGAGATGGAAACAATCTTTTTTTTTCCTTCACTCGAGACAAGGGTCGTAGCAGCGGCCAGCTCGATAACCCGGCCGGTTATCATGGCAGTGTCGAGGAGGGTCCCGAGGTTTTTCTGGCTTCCTTCTTCGTGCGTGACATGGATTACTCCTGACAGAAGTCTGCCGACAGCCTTGTCCTTCGGGCAATCGATCAGACGCTTCGCAACTGCGTTGAGAAAAACGATCCTGCCGTTCATATCGGTGGTAATTACCCCTTCGCTGATGGAACGAAGCGTTACCGAGAGGCGTACCTTTTCTTCCTTGAGTGACTCCAGTGATTTGTTCTGCCGCGTCATTTTCTTTTTCAACGCCGCCAGTTGGAGACGGACGGACATCATTTCCTGCAACTGGTGATCATCGGGGTGTTGCTGAAGTTCCATAAGGAATCCTTTTCGTCAATCATTGAGCTGTCTCTGCAATTATTCAGGAGGGAATTCCGCATACCGTATGACTGGATTCCTAGGGGCAAGGGGGAGGCGCGGAGTTTGGTGCAAAACGCGCAAGTTTGCGGTAATCGGGTGCCTGTCTGCCGTTGAAAAAATCGCTGGCCCGATAGTAGCACAGGTCCTTGAGCCAGAGAGCGGCGTGAGTTCTGTCCCGCAGCAAGCGCCGGGCTGCTCCGATCGGCTCGGTAAAGAATTCCCGAAAGGGTCCAAGGAGCTCCGACGGGTCACGAAAGCATTCCCAGTCGCACTCGCGACAGGCAGGCTTGACGGGGGGCTTTTTCAGGTCAAGTTCCCGGAACTTGCCGAGATTCTCGGCGCCCCGGTAGCCGCACGGGTAGGTATCGCCATCCTTGGCGTCGATAAAAAAGAAATCGCTGCCTCCGTGGCACGGGTAGCTCCGATCTTCTTCACCGGAATAGCGCCGTGCCAGTGCGTGCAAGGAACTGAGGGGCGAAAATATCCGGATTTGCGAGCGGAATTCCGGAATAGTTTCCAACAGGGCTGTGAACATGGCGTGTCTTTCCTGAGCGCTGAAACGGACACAATCGTCCTCCGCAGTTGCCTCGTAGACCGCGCTGAGAGAGGACGCCGTATCGGTTTCGATATTCATCGGATAGCAGGCGTTAGCAATGGTGAAGCCAAGATCGATAACACGACGGTAAAAAGCCCGGAATCCCGCTCGGAACTCCTCGCAGGTGGCGGCTGAGCCCGCCTTTGCGGCTGGTCGCGTCGGCAGGATGGCTTTCGTGATGCCGAGATTTGCCGAGGGGAAAACCCCGTGCTCGTGAAATATCGGCAGCGCGCGTTCGATGCCCTTCATGACCCCGGGCAGACCGCGCATGTTCTCGTGGGTTTCCGGATCGGGTGAGTCGATGCTGATCCATAAGGTGTAAAGTCTGGTGGCAGCCAACCCCTCTGCGAGTCGGGAAATTCTGGAAGCGAAGTCAGGCTGGTCGGCGTCCTTGAAGAGAAAACCGTTTGTTCCTGTCCGAATATAGGGGATGCCTGCCTCACCGGCGTAGTGAATCAGCGAGAGCAGATTCTTGGAATAGAGAAAGGGTTCCCCGCCGGTAAAGGAAAGTGCTGCGATGCCGGAATTGGCGGCATGGTCAATGATCCGTCTGCATTGGTCCAGCGGAAGGAGGGAGCGGCGGAAGGGGGCGTTCCGCCGCATACCGCACTGGGGGCAGGTGGCGTTGCAGGCATCGGTCAGCTGAATGATCAGCTGGGAGGGAATTCTGCCACGGGCCAGCGTGAGCACGTGGCGCATCAGGGGAAGTTTCGAACGTGCGTCTGACACGGGACCTCTCAGTAGTTGGCAACCTTCGGCTGCAGGATGGTGCCGCAGGCGTCGGTCATGGAAAGGGCGCCCTGCTCTGCGAAAGTGCGTGCATTCTCGCCCATTTTCGCGATCTTTTCCGGGTCCAGGAGCAGCAGGCGCATGGCGCCGATCAGCTCTTTCAGACTGTCAGCCTTGGTAACGAGTCCGGTGCTGCCGTTAATCATAAGTTCTTTTGGTCCTCCGCCATCGGAAACGATGACCGGCAGGCCCGATGCCTGGGCTTCCAGCACGACATTGCCGAAGGTGTCGGTGGTACTGGGAAAAGCAAAGATGTCGGCCGAGGCATAGGCCGTTGCCAGGTTTTCTCCTTCGAGGAAACCGGTGAAGATCACCGGATATCCCTGCAGAATGTCCTGCAGCTCTTTTTTAAACGGCCCATCGCCGATGATGACGAGTTGGACAGGTACTTTTTCTTTACATATCGTCATAAACGCCTCTGCCAGGAGCTCCAGGTTTTTTTCCCGCGAAACCCGGCCGACATAAAGGAACTTGAGTCCCTCACTACTGCCGAAGCGATCCCAGAAATTCTGGTTGCGTCGCTCGGGGGAAAAATTCTGTACATCTACCCAGCGCGGCAGGGGACGGGTCTTTTCCGCCGCCAGACCGCGTTCGATGAGTTGCGTCCGGGTGCTGGCAGAAGGGACCATCACTTCGTCCATCTGGCCGTAGAACCAGATCATGAATCCCCAGGCCGCCCTCTCCAGTATCTCGTCGGAAGTCAGGCTCCTGACGTACTGGGGGATATCGGTGTGGTAAGTTCCGGCAATGGGGAAATCCATCAGCTTGGCAATTGCGAGGGCGAGCAGGCCCACGGTGCCTGGTGTGCTGACATGGATGCGGGTGAATCCCTCACGCTCGAAGTAATCGATCACATCGAGAACCGGCGGAAAGTGCAGTTTCAGTTCCGGGTACTCTGGCAGGATGAAGTCACCGACGGAACGGAAATTCATGACGCCGTTCTCATATCCAGTCGGATTCGGCGAGGAGGTGATGACGGTCAGTTCTATACCCCTGGTCCGGGCAATGTCGATCAGCCGCCTGATCGTGATGGCCACCCCGTTGATTTCATTGAGGGTGTCGGTGAACAGGGCGATCTTTTCCTTCTTCTGTAAACCCTTTTTCGCATCAAATCTCTGAGCAAGTTCAGCCATCAGGTTCTTGCCCCGGTGCTGGTGATGGAAAGCGAGGTAGTAGGGCGAGATCAGCAGATGAACCAGGCCGATAGTGCTCAGTGAGTGGATGATGTCGAAAAAGCCGGATGAAAAAGATATGCGTGTCAGGCGTTCCGTGTAGAGGTAGATCATCCGGTTGGCGAGGTAACTGGTGACGGCAAAGATCTTGCGGTTCCTGGATTCCGTGCCGAGACTGCGCAGGAAATCGGAATCCTTCAGCAGCCGCTTTGCTTCCTTGTCCAGCACCCCTTCAAAACTGCCGTTTGTACCACGGTCGCTGCTATCCGGCAGGTTTTTGCGGATAAACAGTTTCAGCTTGTCGAGAAAGGAGATCCGTTCGCTATCCGAGGCGAAAAATCTTTCCAGCAGGGCCTTGATGAACGGCATTGAAGCGGAAGTTCCGGAACCAAGTTTCTGGCGGTAGAAACTGTGCGTGATGGAATAGAGACTATGGGCAAGGGTGAGGGGATCTCCATCTTCGCCGGCCGGGGAGGAGTGGCGCTGGGAGATGCCGTCGAGAAATTCGTCCAGATTTGTCGCCCCGGAGACAATGGTGTGGGCTCCGGCGATAAAGAGGCCGCTGTGATCGTCGGATCCTCCCACGCGACCCTTGATCCAGGGGGTCTCGCCGACCGGTGCCATGCCGTGTTTGTCCGCAAGCTCTGCGATCTTCTCCGGGGTCAGGCTGTCTAGTATCTCCTCCAGGAATGTTCCGTAACGCTTGGCCCGTGCGCCGTTTTTGACCTCGAAGACCCGGAACAGTAACAGCAACTTTTCCAGATGGTCCGCGGATAGTTTGTCATTCTGGGCATAGAGCGGATGGGCGACAAAATGGGGGATGCCGCTGTGGTGGAGATATTCGACCAGCTCGTAGAGGTTCTTGCGCAGTTCCAGAATCTCCAGGAAACTGTCCTCGTTGATGTTGAGAACCACCACGTGCAGCTTGCAGCCGTCCTCAGGAAAATAGCAGGTCAACTCGGAACTGACGAAGACCCCGGGGAGATGGGCAATTTCAAGGACACCACTGATGGTATTGTGGTCGGTGATGGTGACAAAGTCCATGCCCTGTTTACGCGCCGCATGGTAAATCAGCTCCGGAGAGGAGTAGCTTTCCGGACAGTTGAATTTGCGCAGCGCCCAGTAGGTTGGTTTGTTGGAATGACTCGAATGAACGTGAAGGTCGGCTCGTGATATCTTCATGTTTCAAGGTATATCATCGAACAATTACAGTTTTATGTGCCCAATGAAACAGTTGCGTTAATTGTTGGCGTCCTGCACCTTAGCCATCCGGAAAGTCTCGACAGAGGCTGGGCTGGAACTTCCTCGAAGACTCTTGTACTCGGTCGCCACCCGAGACACAGAACAGGCTATCTGCTGGATTCAGACGCGTTCCTTGCTGTCGCTGTCTTGCCATAAAGCCGTACGAGAAGCTCCGAGAAAGCCTCAGCCCAACGGGGGATATCTCTGTTTGGAGTTAGCCAGTTGGTATGTTATAGCCAGACATGATAACGGTTTGAAGGTATACTACTAGTAAAAAGTAGTGCGCTTGTTCTGGCCGCTAAAAGGTAGAGGGTTCGGCCATGTATCAATAATCCCGAATCCGGGTTGCTCGTTCTTCGTGGCCTGACCTCGCCTGATAAACAAACATGACAAGGAGGCCACCCATGGCCGACCGCTGCAATCATAATCACGATCACGATCACGAACACGATCACGAACATGGGCCTTGCTGCGCTGCTCAGCCGGCATCGCTGGATCGCCTGGCCGCACAGGAGAAGGTTGCGGAGGGAATTAGAACCGCAATTCGCATCATGCAGATGGATTGCCCTATTGAAGAAACTCTGATCCGCTCCAAGTTGAACCGCATGTCCTCGGTCAAGAGCATGGAGTTCAACCTGCTGCAGCGGGCGCTGACGGTAGTGCATGATCCGGACGCCCTTGATGCGATTCTGGGAGCGGTGCGCTCCCTCGGCTTTAAACCGGAACTGGCCAGTGCTGGCAGGTCCCTGTCCGCGGCGGCGACAAAGAAGCCCTGGTGGCCTTTGGCCCTGGCCGGTGTGGCGGCGATTGCCTCGGAGGCAGTCGGCTGGTTGGGCATGGCCGAATGGCTGTCTGCCGTGCTGGCTATTCTGGCCGTTGCTGTGTGTGGCCTGGGTACCTACAAGAAAGGCTTTCTCGCCATCGCCAACGGTAATCTGAATATTAACGCGCTGATGAGCATTGCCGTGACCGGTGCGCTGTTTTTAGGCGTGTGGCCGGAGGCGGCAATGGTCATGGTGTTGTTTACCATCGCCGAACTGATCGAGGTCAAGTCACTTGACCGGACGCGCAATGCCATTGAAAGCTTGATGAAACTCGCCCCGGAAAAGGCCACCGTGCAGCAGCCGGATGGCTCCTGGCAGGAGATTGAAGCCAGCGAGGTTACGGTGGGCAGTATGGTGCGGGTGAAACCGGGTGAGCGCATTGGCCTGGACGGCACCATAGTTACCGGAAGCTCGACGGTGAACCAGGCTCCGATCACCGGGGAAAGCCTGCCGGTGGACAAGGCCGAAGGCGACGCGGTGTTCGCCGGGACGATCAACCAAGCCAGTTCCTTCGAGTACCGCGTGACGGCCGCGGCGAATAACACCACCCTTGCCCGCATCATTCATGCAGTCGAGGAAGCCCAAGGGGCAAAGGCTCCGACGCAACGTTTCGTCGACCGGTTCGCCCGAGTCTATACGCCCTGTGTCTTCGCTATGGCGCTGGTGATTGCCATTCTGCCGCCACTGCTGATGGGCGGTTCCTGGCATGACTGGATCTACAAGGCCCTGGTGTTGTTGGTAATTGCCTGCCCCTGCGCGCTGGTTATTTCGACGCCGGTGACGATTGTCAGTGGTCTGGCCGCGGCAGCGCGGCACGGAATCCTGATTAAGGGTGGCGTTTACCTGGAAGAAGGCCGCAAATTGACCTGGCTGGCGTTAGATAAAACCGGCACCCTGACTCAAGGTAAGCCGGTGCAGACCGATTTTGAGGTGCGGGCGGAGATGTCCGCCGATCAGTGCCGGCACTTGGCGGCCAGCCTCGCTGCTCGCTCCGATCATCCGGTTTCGCAGGCAGTGGCCAGTGCCGCGGAGCTTGACGGGGTGTCGCGCGCGAATGTGGAAGCATTCGAGGCGCTTGCCGGGCGTGGTGTGCGAGGTGTCATCGACGGTAAAACCTATTACCTGGGCAATCATCGTCTGGTCCATGAGCAGGGCGTTTGTTCTGCGGATCTCGAAGCTCAGCTGGATGTGCTGGAACGCCAGGGCAAGTCGGTGGTTTTGCTGAACGACGGACAGCAGGTCCTGGCATTGTTCGCCGTGGCTGACACCCTCAAGGATTCGAGCCGTCACGCCATTGAGGATCTGCATCGCCTGGGCGTCAAGACCGTGATGTTATCGGGAGATAACCTGCACACTGCTCAGTCCATTGCCG
>RPRC01000183.1 GCA_003857395.1 Geobacter sp. | reverse complement strand
TCCTTGATGCTGTTCACGACCTCGATGGTGTTTGTTCCAGGCTGTCGCTGAACGGCAAGAACAACGGCGCGGGTATTGTTGAACCAGTTCGCTACCTTGTCGTTTTCCACCGTATCGATAACCCGGCCAAGTTCCTGCAAACGCACCGGAGAGCCATTACGATAGGCAACAATCAGTGGACGGTAAGCGGAGGCATCGTACAACTGTCCGGTTGCCTGTATCGTATAGGCCTGTTTTTTCCCGTCAAGAGTCCCGGTGGGAAGGTTGACATTACTGTTCTCCAGGGCATTGGCAACCTCATTGATACCGATCTGGCGACTGGCTAGTGCCTTCGGGTCAAGTTGCGCCCGTACCGCATATTTTTGAGAGCCGAAAACCTGAACCTGGGCGACACCTTCGACCATCGAAATGCGTTGGGCTATAAAAGTGTCGGCATATTCGTTCACCGAGTAGAGCGGCAATGTAGGAGAACTCAGCGCCAGGTAAATTATCGGCTGATCTGCGGGGTTGACTTTCCGGAATGAGGGCGGCGACGGCATGGTTGGAGGCATCTGGCGAGAGGCCCTGGAAATAGCGGCTTGCACATCCTGAGCAGCTGCATCGATATCCCTGGAGAGATTGAACTGAATCGTAATGCTGGTTGAACCGGTGCTATTGGCGGAGGTCATGGAATCAACCCCGGCAATGGTGGAGAATTGTCTTTCAAGGGGGATGGCAACCGCCGATGCCATGGTATCCGGGTTGGCTCCCGGGAGGCTTGCGGTCACCTGGATAGTAGGGAAGTCTACGTTTGGCAGGTCGCTCACCGGGATGAGACGGTAGGCAAACAACCCGAACAAGAGTATCGACACCATGACAAGAGTAGTCATGATCGGCCTGCGGATGAATAACTCCGCAACATTCATTGCACTGTTCCCTTGTCCTTCACATTCTCCGACCCGAATGTTACGCGGGTCCCGGGCGACAGCTGCAGCTGACCATCAGTGACCACCGTTTCGCCGTCATTCAAACCTTTTTCAATAACGGTATCGTTGTAGTATGTTACACCTGTGACGACCGGTCTGAACTCAACAGTGCGGTCAGGTTTCACTACAAAAACAAACAGCCCGTCCTGCCCGGTCTGGACTGCATGTGCAGGCACGATCACAGCGTTCGGTATGCTGGCAAGGGTCAGAACAACGTTGACAAACTGACCCGGCCAAAGCCTTCTTTGCCTGTTCGCAAAAGTTCCCTTGATTTTAATCGTACCGGTTGTCGGGTCTACCATATTATCCAGAAAACTGATAATTCCCTGTTCGGCCGGACCAGTGTCACTGGGTATCAATGCCTCCACCTTCAAGTCCCCAGCTGCCATATGCTTATTGATTTCTGCGAGTTCCTTCTCCGGAACCGAAAAAGTGACGTAAATCGGATTAATCTGGTTGATGGTCACCAGGATCGGGACATCATTTGCTTTGACGAGATTCCCCTGCTGAACCATAAGATTTCCCGTGCGACCGTCAATAGGGGAGCGTATAAAACAATATCCCAGCATTACAGCGGCATTGTCCACGATGGCCCTGCCGGCACGAACCGATTCGGACAGAGCATCGGCATTTGTCCGTAACTGTTCATACTGGTCTTGAGTAACAATTCCTTCTTTCAGGAGATCACCGTATCTTCTCGCCTGATCACGAGCAAATTTCTCCTGGGCGATATCTCGTGAAAGAGCGGCCTTGGCTTGGCGCAATGCAGCCTCGAAGGGTCGGCTGTCGATGGAAAAGAGTAATGCCCCCCTGCTGACGTCCTCTCCTTCGCGAAAATGAACCTTCTCCAACATCCCATTAACCTGGGACTTTATAGATACGGTCGATAACGCCTCCACAGAACCGATGATGCGTAACTGAACAGGTATGGTTTTACGCATCGAAACACCCACCTTGACCGGAACCGGCGGCTTCGATTTCGATTCATCCACGCTCCCGGAGCAAGCCGGGAGCAAAACTAACAAGGAGAACAGCAGAACAAGGCTGCGGAAAGTACACGGTATCACGCTAGTGTCTCGTTGTTTTCCGGTCCGGGCCATGTTAACGGCTGTTGGAGTCATACAAAGCATCCGCTTCCTTTCCGGTAACCGTTATCCCTTCCCGCTCCAGCAGTTCACCGGTGGCCTTCCAGAGCTGGGCAATGGCGACTGTATACTCAGCCCGCGCCTGTATCTGGTTCGTCTTGGCCGCAACCAGGTCGTTCTGGACATCAATCACTTCCTTGGTGGTTGCAAGCCCCACCTCGTTCCGCTTGATATAGGCACGCATTCGCTCTTCGGCATAAGCAAGTCCGCGGTCGGCAACGTCCAACTGCAGGTAGTTTGCCCTCATACCACGGATGGCTCTTCTGATTTCATTTCTGATGTTCTCTTCGAGATTCTTGAGCTGCACCTGCGCTTGCTCCGAGCTGAGCCTGCTCCTGATAAAATCGTTTTTAGCCGCTCGATTTCCGAGAGGATAGCTAAATTGCAATCCGACCTCCCAGACAGGATATTCGGCTGAACCGACTTTTTTCATGTCGCGACCGAAATCTTTCTCAAGTCCGGTCAGGGCAGCATTGGCGATGAAGCTCAGGTCAGGCATAATCCTGTTGTGGGCCACACGACTCTGAAGCTCCAGAGTTTGGAGGTTCACCCGCTGGGCCTTTACATCGGGCCGTTGTGAAAGTGCCAGAGTTACTGCCTCATTTTCATTGACCGTATACTTTTCACGCGTCGGCGGATCGACAGGATTCAAAATCCGAGTTCCTTCTATCTGTAGAAGAATTCTCACAACGTCCATCTGGTCCATCAAAAGTTTTTCCGCGTCAATCTGCTCCTTCTCCCGTGCCGAGACACCGAACTCCGCATTCAGAATTTCCATGGCCGGAAGAACCCCGGCCCTTACCCGTCCCTTGGTATCATCGAGAATTTTTTGAGCAAGGGTAAGGGCGGTCTTCTTCGCCTCCAGATTTTCCTTCAGGCTGTACAAGGTAAAGTACGCAGTTCTGACCCTGGTTACCACATCAATGATTTTGTTCTTGAATAGATCGATGGAAGCCAGTTTATTGTTTACTGCTATGGAAATACCGACTTCGGACGCCTCCCGGCCGAAATTTTTAAGCAGCGGCTGGGAATAGCTTGCCGTCAATTCAGATCTCCAGTACTCGTCGAGAAAGCCACGGCTGCTATCGGCATTGCTGCGATTCCAGAGATTCGTTAAGGTAAGCCCAAGGGATCCCCCAATAGGCAGGAGTTGGGTAATCCCCGCATCAGCCTTGAGGCTCTTTTGTCTGCTGATACTGGCACCAGACACAACAGTGCTGGCCGACTGGGTAACGGATTGCTGATAGCTGGTGGACTGGGTAACGAACGGGTCATAGATACCGCGGTTCAGTCTGATATCCGCTTCATTCATGGCGGGGTTATAGAGCTCCGCCCTGACCTCCAGATTCTTCTCGACAGCCATGCTGATGGCCTGCTTTAAGGTCAGATTAACGATATCATCGCCGGCATGGGCATAACCGGGAAGTCCAAGGACAAGGAGCGGAAAAATATAAATAAACACACGTACACGATATAAAACCATCAGAAATCCTTTCTTGAAAAAACTACGGTACGCTACTGTACGGCTATTCGTAACGCAACGCCTCGATAGGGTTCAGTGATGCTGCTTTCCGGGCTGGATAGAAGCCAAAGAAAATCCCGACCGCACCGGAAAAACAAAAGGCGATGGCGATGGCCTGAAACGATATCAGCGTAGGCCAGTCAAAAACGACAGAAACCAGCTTGGCTCCCCCTACCCCCAGCAGCATGCCGATGATTCCACCGATAAGTGTCAGGAGTACTGCCTCAGTGAGAAACTGGAGCAGTATATCCCGCTCTGTGGCCCCGATTGCCATACGAATCCCGATTTCCCTCGTGCGCTCAGTAACTGAAACCAGCATAATATTCATGATGCCTATCCCGCCAACAATCAGGGAAATGGATGCCACGGCACCAAGCAACAGGGACATAGCCTTAGATGATTGTTCAGCAACATCGAGTAATTCCGTCAGGTTACGCACGGTAAAATCGGCTTCACGACTTGGGCCAATCCTGTGCCGTTGATTCAGCAGAGCATTTACCTGCTCTTCAGCCCGGTCAAGCTCCTGCTCGCTTTTCGCCTGAATCATGATCGACCCCACCGAGTTCGGAAACTCGCTGCCGAAAAGTTTTCTCTGCCCGGTTCGTAACGGTACGAAGACAATATCATCCTGGTCAGATCCTTGGGGGGATCGCCCTTTCCGGTCCATAATACCGACCACCGTAAAGGGCAGTTTTTTGATACGAATGATTTTACCCACTGGATCTTCTGAACCGAACAGGGTATCAGCAACAGTCTTACCGATTAGACAATTTTTGGTCGAGCCGTCAACATCGGACTGGACGAGATTTCTACCTTCAATAACCGGCCAGTCCCTCACCGCAAGATATTCGGGGGTTATGCCCATTACCGCTGTAGTCCAGTTCATGTTACCGTACACGACCGGTGCCCCTCCCCGAACAATCGGAGCAGCGAGGGCCACGGCTGAACATTCCACGGATATTGCCTTTGCGTCATCATAGGTAAGCGTGGGTGTGCTGCCGTGACCAAGACGGATCCCGCCACTCGTTCTTGAACCGGGTAAAACCAGGAGGATATTGCTGCCGATGCTGGCAATTTGTTCGGAGATAATCTTGCTTGCCCCTGATCCGATAGCAACCATGGCAATGACCGCGGCAATTCCGATAATTATACCCAGCATCGTGAGGAAAGAACGCATTTTGTTGGTTCTGAGGGCCCGCAAGGCAATTTTCAGGCTGAGTAATAATTCAATCACTTCCGCCCCCTGCCTGTTCGGCATCCACTTGATTAACGACCACAGTGTCTGAAAGAATGCGCCCATCTCGGAACACTACATTGCGCTTGGTAAAGGCAGCTATTTCAGGCTCATGGGTAACCATAATGATAGTACTGCCTTGCCTGTTCAGTCTTTGAAAAATCGACATGATTTCCACGCTGGTTACCGAATCCAGATTTCCGGTCGGTTCATCCGCCAGGATAATTGCAGGCTCATTTACCAGGGCACGCGCAATAGCTACACGCTGCTGCTGCCCCCCAGAGAGCTGATTGCCGGTATGCCACGCACGATCCGCAAGTCCAACCAGCGAAAGAGCTGCGAGGGACCGCTCTCGCCGTGTCGCGTTAGGAACCTTTCCATAGATGAGCGGCAGTTCAACATTTTCCAACGCCGAAGTCCGGGCAAGCAGATTAAATCCCTGAAATACAAACCCGATTTTTCTGTTTCTCACCTCAGCCAGGTCACGCCTTGAAAGTCCGCGGACATTTTCGCCCTGCAGCCAGTAGGTGCCGGAGGTAGGGATATCAAGGCAGCCGAGGATGTTCATGAAAGTCGATTTACCGCTTCCCGACGCACCCATAATTGCAACAAAGTCTCCACTTTCCACCTCCAGAGAAACATCTTTCAGGGCCTCGACCCTTTGTTCCCCCATGCTGTAAACCTTGGACACTTCCTCAACCCGAACAATCATATCTCCCATTTAAAACCTCGGTCCCATGGCTCTACCAGCAGAGCTCTCTTGCTTTTTAGGCAGAACCTGCTCGATTATAACCTCCTGGCCCGAACGCAATTCTCCTGCAACGATTTCCACATGAGAATCATCGGTTATTCCGGACTGTACCGAGACCCGCAGGGGTTTTCCATCTTGCAGAATAAAGACCCTTTGTGGGAGAGAATCTCCTGACCTCGATTTTCCAGCAGATGACCGTTGTTTCGTTTCCTCCCCAGTATCCGCCGGCTTGAATCGCAAAGCAGCGCTGGGGATCGACAGGATATTCTCTCTCCTTAGCACCTCGATGTTTACGTTGGCGGTCATGCCGGGTTTGAGCTTCAAGTCTCGGTTTTCTACAATGATTACAACATCGTAGGTTACCACATTCTGGGTTATAATCGGTGCAATTCGTACTTGTGAAACAACACCCTTGAACTGACTCTCAGGATAGGCATCAACGTTAAAGACGGCAGGTTGACCTACCTTCACCTTGCCGATATCGGCTTCGTCGACACTGGTATTAATCTGCATTTTGGTCAGATCCTGTGCGATGGTAAAAAGTGTCGGCGTTTGGAATGAGGCAGCAACAGTCTGCCCTACATCGACGTTTCTTGAAACCACAACCCCATCAACGGGAGATCGTATCGTAGCATAGTGCAGATTCGTTTGTGCCTGCCGTGACGCACCGCGGGTTTGGAGAACGTTTCCTTCCGCAGCCCTGATCGCGGCCACAGATTGCTGGTAATTGGTTTCCGCTGTATCAAAATCCCCTTGAGAGACAATGCCTTCTACCAGTAATTGCCTGTTCCTCTTAAGGGTCCTCGCAGCATCGAGAGCGACAGATTTCAGTTTTGCCAGGTTTGCCAGAGCACTCTGGTAGTTGCCCTGGCTCTGCTGAACCTGGGAATTAAAGATGGCAGGGTCAATCTGGGCGATTACCTGACCTTTTTTTACCAATGAATTATAATCGACAAAAAGTTTCTGAATTGTTCCCGACACCTGGGTTCCAACCTGAACGGTCGTGACGGCATTGAGGGTGCCTGTTGCTGATACGGTTGCAACAACCGAACCCCGTCCTGCCTTGGCGGTTTTATACGTAGGGGGCGTTTTCTTCAGGAAGAGAAAGTATCCGGCTACGGCCAGAATACTAAGCGAGATAGCTGCGACAAGTAGAATCTTCTTCATGTATTTATCCCTGGAATTGTTTGATTTCGGCAATTGTTCACTTCCTGATTTCATTGTCAAGGGCAAAAATGCCTGAACAGATTGTTTTATATATCGTACCAAGCCGGCAATGGTTGACGATAAACATAGTGCATGGAAACATCAAATAACTACCATTCAGTCCCTTCCACCAATATTTTTTCAATCCGCAAAAGTCAGGAACATGGCAATACCGTCTTGACCGGGGTGCAGATTTAATCAAGATTTAATCAAACTTACCAGTTTTGCCGTTTATTATGTTTACATTCTTTTCATTGAAGATAAAGTAGGTTATTCTACGAGGACGGTTGAAATATCGAATTTCAGCACCAAGGGCACGTGCCGACTCCGCAGCACGCATAGTGTTTATGAGAACCAGAAGATTTGCCATACCAGACATTCATGGCTGCGCGTATACTTTTACCGCCCTGTTGCACGATGTACTCAAAATACAAGCTGCAGACACGGTGTATCTCCTCGGCGATTATACTGATCGCGGCCCGAGAAGCAAAGAGGTTATCGACCAGATTTTCGAACTGCAAACTAAAGGGTTCTCCGTTTACCCCATTCGCGGAAACCACGATGACATGCTCCTTCAAGCATGCGGCAACCTCGATTATTTTCGTATCTGGATGTTAAACGGCGGCGGAACAACCCTTGAAAGTTTTGGCGTTGAAGATCCCTGCGAACTGCCTCTTTTGTATCGCAGGTTTTTCAATGCCCTGCCTTACTATCTCGAATTGAATGATTATATCCTTGTTCATGCCGGCCTGAACTTCCTCATAGATGATCCATTCAGCGACAAGGAAGCGATGCTCTGGACACGAACCCAGGAAGTAGAGAATGAAATAATCGGCCAAAAGAAAGTTATCACCGGCCATACTCCGGTTTCCAGAGAAACTATCATAAAATCCATCTCATCAAGGCTGATTCCTCTTGATAACGGATGTGTTTACGCAACAACAGCACAGCTTGGAACCTTGGCGGCGCTTGACTTGGACACCCTATCACTTTATTTCCAGAAAAACATTGATTGACACGAGACAGCAGGAGGCCGTTTTCATGAAACACTACAGAAAGGAACTCTGGTACGAAATCAGCAAGAGAAGAGATTTTGTAAACATTACTCCGCAGATTCGCGAATGCCTGCTGGATAGCGGAATAAAAGAAGGTCTGCTCCTTTGCAATGCAATGCACATCACTTCAAGTGTTTTCATAAATGACGATGAGCCCGGCCTGCACCTGGATTTCGAAGAATGGCTTGAAATGCTGGCTCCGGAAAGACCCTATTCCCAATATCACCACAACGGTTGCGAAGATAATGCCGATGCCCACCTGAAAAGGACGATAATGGGTCGAGAGGTGGTAGTGGCAATTACCGATTATGATCTCGATTTAGGCCCCTGGGAGCAGATATTTTATGGTGATTTTGACGGCAAGAGAAAAAAGCGGGTTCTGGTAAAAATTATTGGCGAGTAGCGTACTCCCGGAAAAAACAGGCTAGTCCCGGCGCTTTGTTTTCCAGAAACGATATTTCTTCACGAGTTCGACAGGGTGATAGGAAAGCTTTGATTTTCTCAACGCGGGCTCTCCAAGGTCCTGCTCTTTATTCACAAACTCACAATCGACAAAACACCGGCGATTGAACTCCTGGTCAACAACCTGATAGATCCCATCTAGAAAAGGGTCTGCTTTCTCGAAATGACAAACCGATGTGTTGGCATTTAACTTTTCACCGAGAGCATACGCCCGCACACGACCATCAACAAGAACGACTACTCCCTCGAGACCCAATATCGCTGCTTTTTCGAGCCCCTCGGCAGCAGCATCCGCCTCCGATTCCAATGACCGACTATCGTCACTCGCTCTAATCCGCCGCCATTCCACGTTAAGGGCAAGACTCTCAGCATAATACCTGTGCGAGTATGTATCGATAGTGAATGAATGTCGTTTTTTGAAGTACTGCACGCGATTATTTTTCTTGTGATAACGGTTCCCTGAAAGAGTTGCCAAATCACTCCTGTTATATAAATAGTCAAATGCATCGCGGTCTTCGGCGGAATCAACCCCGTCAAACCCCGTCAGGAAAGTAGCAGCCAATTCTTCATCAACGCCATAAAGAACATGTCCCTCGGAAATGAGAAAATTCAAAGCATTTACGATATTCCCATCTAACGGCGGAAGAAAATAATACTCCCCAGAATAACCAGTCCCAAGAACCACAAGCGAATCCCTGACCCGAGTCAGTTTATAGTGGTGTGCATTACGAAAAAGATAAAGATTCGCAAAGGTAAATTCTGATACGCGGGACTGTCTTTGCTGAAAAATAGAATCGAGCCGGGCCTTATCGCTGAGCTCAATCTGCCGAGAAGAGGGATAAGCGGGGATTCCCATTGTATTCTCCTAGAAATAGCCTGTCATAGGCATATAAATGCCTTGCAGACTATACTATAGCAGGACTTCGCGAAGAATACATGCCGGATTTCAACAAGGGACCCCAGGTAGACCGATGAAAAAATATTTTCGATCGTAGCTTTCTTTTCTAAAGGAATGAATCAGGAAATGGCTTGAAGGGATGAGGAAGGCAAAAAACAACAAAGCGAATACCTTGTTATGATCTGAAGAATCATAACCGTTCGGGTAATCTTTCAGATTAAACCCAAAGGTATCCGCTTTTAACAGTAACTCATACTACTGCTATAAAATTGTCACCTGGCGAGTTCTTTCGCCAGGGAAGAACTAGCCAATCATAAAGTTATTTCTTCTCGCCCTGTTTGAAAGGATTGTCGGATCCAGTAATTCACCACACCCGGTGCATTTCCAAGCATAATAGGAACGTACATAGTCATAATACTTCTCTGAGTACATAAGACCTCTACATTTTGGACATTGCATGATGAACCCTCCTTACTAAATAGTGAAAAAATAACAGGTTCCTATTTAATATTCATCATACGTGCCAACTTCAATATATGAGAGCTTTCTTATCCCCCGCGTGCAACAAAATACCGTTTTATTCTGTTATATCAATATGCTAGCGCATGCGAAAAGTAAGCCTCCAACTGCTTAACGGTAGCAGCACCTATCCCGGGAACCCGATCAAGATCATTGATCGACAAGAATTCGCCATTATATTGACGGTCAAGCACGATCCTCTTTGCCAGTGCCGGACCGATTCGAGGAAGCATTTCCCATTCAGCAGCGGTAAGACTATTGGGATTAAGAGGAATACCAAGGATCATCTTCTCCATAACCTGAACACTATCTCTTTTAATTTCAACATATTGACCATCACCTGGCAACACTGAAACAACATCACCGGTATACAGGATATTTTTGAGCATACCAGGGTTGCGGAGTTTTTCCCGCAAAAAAGGCACCGTCATATTTGTGACGGTGCCCAATGACACATTGTTATAGAATTGATAAATCCCAGGCTTTACGCCATCACCCTCAATGCGAATGGTGATACTACCTCCAGTTGCACGTCCTCCTGGCAAAAAGGCCAGCTTCTCTCTCGAGTGAGAGCCAGGGCGACCGTGAAGGAAAAGGAGAAGAAACACAGCCAGCATCAGCAGCCAGAGGACAAGCCTCCCGGGCCACTCATTCATTTCTTGGGGCTCTCCCCCTCGCACTTGTCAAGTTTGTACTCAATACTGTCGATAAGAGCCTGATAGGAAGCTTCGATGATATTCTCTGAAACTCCAACCGTACCCCATCTGCTTTCTCGATCTCCCGATTCAATTAAAACCCGGATAGCCGAAGCAGTTCCTTGACCGGCAGGCAGGACTCTGACCTTATAGTCATGAAGCTTCACTTCCTTTAATTTAGGGTAGAATTTCTCCAAAGCTTTTCTCAAGGCATTATCCAAGGCATTAACCGGGCCGCTTCCCTCTGCGGCAGTATGCTCGATTTTGCCACCCACTTTTACCATGACGGTAGCTTCGGAAATCGGTTGATGATCTTCATGGCGTTTTTCATCAATGACTCGGAAGCCGATCAAAGAGAAGAATTTTCGATGGGTCCCCAATGCCCGCTTCATGAGAAGCTCGAATGAGGCCTCCGCCCCCTCGAACTGATAGCCCCGGTTCTCCAAATCCTTTATGTTATCGAGAATCTCCATTGTCATCGGATCTTTGCTGTCCAGATTGATATTGAATTCCTCAGCCTTGGCTAGCACATTCGACCGTCCCGAGAGATCGGAAATAAGGACACGTGTGGAATTGCCTACGAGTTCGGGCCTGATGTGTTCATAGGTCTCGGGATGCCGTTGAATGGCGCTGACATGAACACCACCCTTGTGGGCAAAAGCAGACTTTCCGACATAGGGCTGATGTTTATTGGGTGAGATATTCGACAACTCATAGACAAAACGCGAAAGCTCGGAAATCCTTTTTAACTGCTCACTTGAAATACAAGAGTGTTTCATCTTCAACATCAGGGCTGGCACAATTGAACAGAGATTGGCATTTCCACATCGCTCTCCGAACCCATTGATTGTGCCCTGAACCTGAACTATGCCGCGATCAACCGCGGCAAGAGAGTTCGCCACAGCGCATTCAGAATCGTTGTGGGCATGGATGCCAAGGGGAGTCTTTATAGTCTTCCGCACCTGATCCACAATGTCGGCAATTTCGAAGGGCATCGAGCCGCCATTGGTATCACAGAGCACAATACAGTCTACCTTGGCGTCTTCGGCAGCCTTCAAGGTCTTTAGTGCGTAGTCGGGATTTGCCTTGAAACCATCGAAAAAATGCTCAGCATCATAGAACACCTCCGGGACGTAGCCCTTCAGGTATTCAAGCGAGTCGTAAATCAATTCCAGGTTCTCTTCCAAAGAGATGCGAAGCGCTTCATGTACCTGAAAATCCCAGGTCTTACCGAAAATGGTTACGACATCGGTTTCGGCCTGAATAAGGGTTCGGATATTCTGGTCCTTTTCCGGAGTCGATTTGGCTCTCCTGGTAGAACCAAAAGCCGCAATCTTAGCGTGACCAAGTTTCTCCTTCTTCATATCCTTGAAAAAGGTCACATCCTTCGGATTACTACCCGGCCAGCCACCCTCAATATAGTGAATACCCATTTCGTCAAGTTTATGGGCAATTCTGATCTTGTCCTCAACAAGCAGCGATATATCTTCGGCCTGTGTGCCATCCCGGAGAGTAGTATCATAGAGCTTAATCTGACTCATATTTCACCTTTATTGTTCGAGCGTAAAACCATTATCTCTCAACCGTGACTTCCTTACCGGAAAGTTCGAATTCATCATGAAGAACCCGCACGGCAAGCTCGGTATACTTGGCATCAATCACCACCGACACCTTAATCTCCGATGTGGATATCATCTGAATGTTTATTCCCTCTTTCGCAAGGGTCTCAAACATCCTTGTCGCTACCCCGGCATGGCTGCGCATACCAAGACCGACGATTGAAACCTTTGAAATATTATCGTCAGTCAGGACGTCTCTGGCATTAATTTCTCCAGCAGCTTCCTTGGTTATCAGCAGGGCCTTTTTAAAATCTGCTTTGGTAACGGTAAAAGTAAAATCCGTAAATCCGTCTTCACTGACATTCTGAACGATCATATCCACCGAAATATTTGCCGCGGACAGAGGTGAAAGAATTTTGGCAGCAATACCGGGTTTATCAGGCACACGCATGACGGCAATTTTTGTTTCATCTTTAGCATAGGTAATTCCAGAGACGAGTATCGACTCCATTTCTTTATCCTCCTTGGTCACCAGGGTTCCCGGATTATCATTGAAGCTTGAACGAACATGAACAACTACATTAAACTTTTTAGCGAACTGCACGGAACGAATTTGAAGGACTTTAGCCCCCAAGCTCGCAAGTTCAAGCATCTCATCATAGGATATCCGTTCGATTTTTCTCGCGGTATCGCAAATATTGGGATCCGTAGTGTACACGCCATCAACATCGGTAAAGATTTCACAGACATCAGCCTTTAATGCAGCAGCCAGAGCCACACCCGATGTGTCGGAGCCGCCACGTCCCAGTGTCGTTATATTTCCGTCACTATCAACCCCTTGGAAACCCGCGGCAACTATAATGGTACGCTCACTCAGGTCCTTCCTCAGCTTTTTGTCACTAATCTTTTTTATACGAGCCTTGCTGAAACAGTTGTCCGTAAGAATCGGAACCTGATGACCAAGGTACGATTTTGCTTTGTAGCCCATAGACTTCAGGCACATCGCCAAAAGAGCAACGGTAACCTGCTCACCTGACGAAACAAGGACATCATACTCACGGATGTCCGGAAACTCGGATATTCCATTGGCAAGCGCAACCAGCTTATTGGTCTCACCCGACATGGCGGAAACCACCACGACAATGTCATTACCGGCATCGTAGGTTTCTGCAACGCGTTTGGCAACATTGCGAAT
>RPRC01000182.1 GCA_003857395.1 Geobacter sp. | reverse complement strand
CTTGGAACTCCTGAAAAACGGCACCTGGCCTGGAAACGTGCGAGAGTTGAAAAATGTGGTGGAACGGCTGGTGATCATGTCGCCGGGCAAAACCATTACCGTCAATCATATCCCCGAATCCATCGTCTCCGGCGAGATTTCCCACGAGGGGGGTGTCGGACGTCTGGATACGGTCCTTGAGCTGCATAGTCTCCGTGAGGCGCGGGAAGAGTTTGAAAAGGAATTCATCCTGCAGAAGCTCGAGGAGCACGGCTGGAACATCAGCAAGACTGCCGAGTCCATCGAGCTGGAGCGGAGCAATCTGCATCGCAAGATCAAGTCGTATGGCATTGAACTGAAAAAATAGGGGCGGGTTTGAAACCGCCCTGGTTGTACGATAGATCGCGGTATAACGGCGTTCCGATGTTCGGTTAGAAAATGTCAGACAAGCGCAGAGAGATGTGCTTTTGTCTGAGGGAGATTCAAAAATGGACGAACTGTTGAATGAAGCTGAAATGACCATAACCATTTCAAGCGGCATGGAAGATACTGAAATCGTAGAAAAACGTCAGGCCATCCTCCAGTTCAATGTCAACGACAATACCGCCACATATTCTCTTGATGCACCGCAGATACTTATCGGCCGGGCTAAAGACGTCGATCTCTGTGTTCCTGACATTTATCTCTCCGGCAAACACGCCCGCATCCTTATTGTTCATAATTTCTACCATATCGAGGACCTTGGCAGCCGGAATGGTACTTGGGTGAATGGAGAGAGGGTCACTTTTATGCGCCTCGCGCATATGGATGTAATCAGGATGGGGCAGACCAACCTGCGTTTTGTCCAGAATAATGTGGTCGATGAAAAATACATTCACAAGATCAACCTGGAAACGATTCAGTCCTTGGCACTGGCTGTGGAAGCAAAGGATCCCTACACCAAGGGTCATTCCGAACGTGTTGCCGAAATCTCAGAACATCTCGCCACCATGATGGGCCTTGCCACAGCAGATGTGGAACGGGTCCAAATTGCTGGGATTCTCCACGATATCGGTAAGATTGGAGTCCCTGAAACCTTGCTGTTAAATAAGTTGAGTTTGAGCGACACGGAATACGAACTGGTAAAGCAGCACGTGGTGGAGGGGAAAAATATCCTGAAGCCGCTCAATTTCCTGAGCGATATTATCCCGGCTGTGTATCACCACCACGAGCGCTTTGACGGTACGGGGTACCCCGACGGTCTTGCTGGCGAAGAGATACCACTCTGGGCGAGAATTATCCAGGTTGCCGATACCTGTGACGCCATGACCATAAGCAGACCTTATCGAGCAGCTCTTTCAAAAGGGCAGGTGATAGATGAATTCACCTGCTGTGCCGGCAGCCAATTTGATCCCGACATTACCCGCGCCATGGTCGAAATTCTTCAGAACTGATAGCAACGAGACGTTAATGGGAGGCTACCAATACCACAGAAACATTGTCTCTACCGCCATGTGCATTGGCAGCATCAATGAGTTTCTCGGCGAGAGTGTCAAGGCAGGTGCCTCGGCGTGCAAGAATGGATTCGATTTCAATGTCGGTCAACATATCGGTCAAGCCGTCGGAACAGAGTAAGAGCAAATCACCCTTCTTGAATTCAAAGGTCTTAAAATCGGGGTGCGGCGGATTTCCGCACCCGATTGACTGGGTTAGAGTGTGAAAATTTTTCTTTGGAATCTGCTCAATCGAAAGGCCGCTTGCCAGCCGTTGAAAGCCTACGGTGTGATCGTTGGTAAGTTGCCTTAGTTTATTCCCGTATCCGTTGATTTCACTCTGGGGCATAAAGGAAGAGGCAGTGAGGGGTTGGGGGTCTTGCTGAAACAGATAGCAACGGCTGTCCCCGGCATGAGCGATATACGCTACTTTGTCCCGCAAAACTGCAACAACCAGAGTAGTTCCCATCTTCGAAAACGATGAGTTTGTGAGTGCCTTGGTGTTTATCTCCCAATGAGCGGTTTGCATGGCATGTACCATCAGCTCGAAATAACCATCAAACCCGGTGTGTTCGATATTGGACCGTAATATGGAATATACTGTTTCAACAGCTAGGGCGCTTGCCACTTCACCGGCATTATGTCCGCCTATACCGTCTGCCAAAAGGTAAATACCTAGGTTGTCATCTGTGCGGATGAAGTCTTCGTTATTCTTGCGGACAAGTCCGGCATGTGTGGCATGGGCTGAGATCATGAAGTCTTTATTGTAGTTTTGGTTGACAGTGACGCTGATAAATTTCTTTTAAAAAGGAATATTTATCGGGCGTCTGGTTTCTGTTGAAGTTCGATACGGTAATTGCCGGTTCAACATGAACGGTAATGCCATCTACAAGAAATTCATGGAAGGGAAAATCCGTTTCAATTCGCTTTTTCACATAAAGCGCTCCGTTTATGTCTGTCATCTGTAACAGTATAAACGGGATAATATGGTTTTTTACTGGGCAAATACCAGCCACGTCCAGATCTCTTTTCATATTTTTCAAAAGATTGAGAGACTGATTGGTTAACTGGATATTTATGTCAGGAGTTAAATCGATAATGGTGAATGTCCGAATATCAATGATTTTCTCAAATGATATCAGAAGAGTCGAAAACGGTGAATTATAGCGTAAATTTCGCTTGATCTCGAGATCAAGAAAAAAAGCCATAGTTGCTGCATTGAATGCGCCTTCAGGGATTTCGATTTTTTGCGTAACAGCTGCTTCGGCACGAAGTTGTGCTTTGTTTATGATAGTATCTAATTTATCTGCTGAAAAACCATGGGAAATCAGTAAGGCTCGTATCTCCTCTGCGACACCATATCCATCCAAGCCCTGATCTGCTATCTGTTCAATAATCGAAAGTATGGCTTCTTCATCCAGGTTTTTCGAGCTGCCGATAGTCTTTTTGACCCAAGCGCCTTTCAAGTTCGAAACGGTTTCAGAAAACTGATTTGCAAGATTCAGGGCAACTTCAGAGACAATATTCGAGTCGATATTCTGTGATTTCAGCCGGTCGAGAATCTCGCGCTCAATTCTCGTAACAACTGCTTTCAGCAGTATGCCGCCGCCACGGGCTGCAACTTCGGGTGATTGAAGGGCAAGGGCGGTACTCACCTTTTCGATATAATCACTCAAAATTGCCGACATTTGTTGATCGTCAGTGCTGACGCCACCTTTTTTTATTTCCGCAGCCAGGACAATCAGTCTGGCCGCCTCTTCCGGCGCTTCCTTGATTCCTTCAATCAGTTCATTCAACGTAAGTCCGATCTGGTCTGAAGCCTCAACCAGAATCTGAACCAAACCATCACTCTCAAGCTCTTTACTCAGTTCCTTTACCAGCGTCAGGTAATCGGAAGGGGGCATTCCTTCGGCAAAAAGACCATCTTTAAGCTGTGGCAGCAGGTACTTCAGTTCCTTTATATCTGGCAGCATACGCCGGATAATCTGGGCCAGTCTCTTTACGGAAATCTTTCTGTCGCTTCGGTATTCTTCTTTAATCAGTCGTACAATAACCCGGTAACTGGTGTGATTTATTTCGGTAACGGCAAGCTCATGTGAAGCAATCAATTTCCCTGTTTCTCTTTGAAGCTTGATAGTATCGAGAACATTCTCCTTTATCTTATAGATTGTTTCGAGCATTTCAGCGGGAGTAAGACCGACTCCATCTTCAGCTCTCTCCGATGAAGAGAGTTGATTGTTGATTGATTTTATTTGAGTTGTTATGAATTTGTCGTAATCGGACTGAGATAATCCGGAAAGGGCGGATGATCCATCTGCGGGAACTTCATTTCCATTCGCGGAACTGCTCAGTGATAAAATCTCCGACAAATCTCTGAGGATTTTACCCGGATCAGACTGGTCATTAAGTCCTGTCCCAAGGGAATGCTGGTTGCCAAACAGTGACTGAGTTTCAGAAAATACCCCTTTATTAACAACAGCCTCGTCAAGAGTTACTTTCTTATACACAACATAATTGATTTTTATGCCAGAAGTACCTTCCTTTTTGAGGTACGTCTGCATTGCATCCACGTTCTTGAAATCAGATAGTGATCCCATGACGTAAAAAAATGCCAGATCACTTTCCAGAGTTGCATCTCTGTCAAAGCTGATAGACTGTACTCCAGCTTTTTTGAACCGATTGTTAATTCTCTGAACGCTAACCAGTTTGTCCACACAATGATTTTCTATATAAATAGAGTCTTTTTCGGCAATTATCGTTATAGTGCTTGAAATGTTGAACAGTGGCTGCAAAACATGAAAAAAGGTTACAGCGCTATCTTTGGTGGTTTGGTGGCGGCCTCCATACATAAATGCATTATTAAATGCCAGGTTAAATGCCCTGGCAATCTGTAGTGCCTGTGTTATATCTAAAGCAGCTTCTGGTGTGCCCAAGGTATATCCCTTTAGAAAGATATCTTATGTAAGACCGCTATTGCGAACGTAATTTTCGAGCACGGTTTTAAACTCCATGCAATCGGTAAAACGATTAACGGGGTTCGCTGCAATTGCCTTTAAAATTATATCCTCAAGTTCGCTGTTTATTGAGGAATTAATTTTAGATGGTCTGGTTGTAAAAAAAGTGTCTGGCTCGGTTTTCTTGCGTTTGATCGAATCCGCAGCCGAATCTTTATATATCGGCAAAAACCCTGCTGTCATCTCAAAGAGAATAACACCAACGGAGTAGATATCGGTTCGCCCATCAATTGCAGCACATGCAGCCTGTTCGGGTGACATGTACAAAGGTGTTCCGACCAGCATCGGTTTCGCGCTGTATTCTGCCCAAACAGTCCGGGCTATGCCGAAATCTGCCACAAGCGCACGTCTAAATCGGTCATCAATAAGAATATTAGCCGGTTTGATGTCTTGATGAAAAACTCCTTCTTCATGAGCATATCCAAGGGCATCGAGAATTTGGCAGATAAACTGGAATGTTTCCGTCATGGGAAGGATTCGCTTGGTGGGGACCGGATGTTTGCGCGCTTTGCTGATGACCGTTCTCAAATCATGACCCACAACCAGCTGCATAACTTGAAAAAAAAAATCACTGGTCTCTCCCATTTCATATACAGGTACGATATTTGGGTGGGAAAGTATCCCAATCGTCTCAGCCTCATCGCGAAACATCTGCTGGGCTCTTGCGGTACTCGCAACTGATTTGGGGAGGATTTTTACCGCAACCTGGCGCTTGAGAGTGGCCTGATACCCGATAAAAACTGCCCCCATACTACCTTGCCCCAATAATTTAACCAGCGTAATGGTGCCGATATTTGCGCCTATATATTGTGAGAGGTCAGTAGCTGCGATGCTGCTCATAGATCTTTCTCCATCTGTAATCCTTCGTGGTCAATTATAACAAGTTCACCTGAGAGGTAAAGACATTATACATGAACGAATTTGACAGTCTTAGCTTTCTGTTATATAACAAAACCATATGCACAGCTACCAATTTCCTAGGCAAAAAGTACTTTGCGATGAGAAACCGTATTCCCGTGAACTGTTGCGCAGTTTGCTGGAAGTGGTCTACTCGAGCTCTGTCCCGTTCACCGGATACTTAAAGGTTGCAGGCATTGGTTCCGACCTCCATTTTCTTTTTTTCTTGAAAGGCGCACCATATGCTGCCGGTAGATATCAGAAGGACAAGCCGGTCGGATATTCAATCCAGGATTTTGGTAGAATTTTGGCATCATCCGATGACAAAGCCAGATCAATAACCCTCTGTCAGACAGACCCAATTCTTTTGAAATGCATGCTGCTCTTTCTGCAGACTGAGCCAGACATTAAAGCGCCTACCTCATTGATCGACATTGAACGTATTGTTCGACATTTTGCTGAGGAAGGCAATAATGTGATAATTGCTCTTTGCCGGGACAGGAAAATAAGTTTTTTCTTTAAAGCTGGCAAGCGGGCTCTTGCTTATTATTCCGATATGGCGTTCAAACGTCCCGAAGGAATGAATATTGACGAAGAGATACAACTTTATGCCTTCCAACGACCTGAAGAAATTGTGCAGGCGTTTATTTTTCGTGATATGCCAGCAAGCAAGGCAGCGGACGTAGACCTGTATAATAAGGATTTGCTTTTTACACTTCTTACCGTAGGGTATCTGAAAAATAAACGTAGAGGAGATGGCGAAGTCTCACCTGCGACTGTTCTGGAGATTGACAAAGTGCTTGCTGTCCCTCAAGAACCGAGTCTTTCTAGCGTCGTACTTTCTATCGAGTCAGGTCCTCAGCAGGGAGGATGCTTTACGGTAACGCTGCCTTGCGTAATCGGGCGAAATAACTGTGACTTGGTCCTGGATGATAACCATATTTCACGGCGACATGCAGAACTTAAACTAGTTGAGAATACACTGGTAATTGAAGACCTGGCGAGCAGGAACGGCACCAGAGTTAACGGCGAGAAGATTACCGTGATGCAGCTGAACCCAAATGATTTGATAACTATTGGACCGATTAATCTCAGAGTATCTCCCGCATAGTCTCCCATCCCTTACCAATCTGCTTGCCGTATTTATCCCCTCTGGCCAGCTTACACCCGACAACAAGAATGAACGTATGGACCATTCGCTATGATGGTGTCTAAACGGACTGACGTCATAGTATCGCGACAAGTCCCTGCAGATAATCCCGCAATGACAATGTCTCCCTTTCCTAAAACCGGGCTTTCCTTTTTCGGTTGTATATCCGGCCTATGTGCTGCCTTAAAATGATGTGACCTGACGTATTTCCTTATCGATATTAATGGGATTAACTTTAATGGTATTTGGTGCAAGCGAAGGGCGATAGGGCTTGTACTATTTGATAATTCCGACAACCTATTGCCAAGGTAACAAAACCAGGAATCCATTACCCGACGCCCTCTACCACGTGACACTGCGTGGAAACGCCCCACAGGACAGCTTTTTGATGACGATGACCGATACCGTTTCTACCTCCTCGTGTATAAGGAAATGAGCGTTTCCGTCATAGCATCCATGCATTTTGTCTTATGAAAAATCACCTGCATCAAAGTAAATGGGGACAATGTACGATATTTCAATTAAATCGAAACAAGACGGGGAGTGTTCCTGTTCTCCCGGCAACTGACAAAAAGACCGATGCCTCCCGAACCCCGGAAAAAATTTTGTAAACTGTTTCTTCTCCAATCCGTTTCATAGTCTGAGACATACAACAAGCATCGGATGAACCCGGGGTCACGAAACCGGACACCGGGCCCTTTCCGGAATTGGAGAAAACAAAATGGTAAAACGATTAATTCTCACTGCAGCAATCGTATTGGCGACATGGTCGGTGGCAACCGCTTCCTACGCAGGCTTTTCCATCGACCTGCCGGGGTTCTCCATGCATCTGCCCCTACCCGGAGCAGGGATCCATATAGGTCTTCCGGTGGTGGGGGTCCCTGTCACTCCGGTATATCGGAGTGTGGAGGTGTATCAGTCTCCCGTGTATGTCAGACCGGCCCGCCATAACCGTTACTATGAGGCCAGGCCATACTACCGGCATGTGCCCAGAAACAACGATTATGGCTATGGAAGATACGGCGACAATTACGGCCGGGACTCTTATCGTTACAGATAGGCGGGTAGAAATGTAAAACAGTTTCCCCTCGACGAGATGGGGCACTTCCCGCCATCTTGAATGCCGAACCCATGCTGTAGGCACCTCTCTGACGGCTCCGGGAACTCCTGTGGAGGACTCGGAGCCGTTTTTGCTTTCACAAAGGGGGCTGGCTTGTTTTTCTTTAGATCAACAGAAATGGAATCAAGGGGCGGGTTTGAAACCTGCCTCTACGTTTAGGAACGTGGTATGCGCTGAATCGGTTCTGTAAGGATATTTTGCCAAAAAACCAGGGAGCGGATCGCAATAATTTGCTTGCGGAAGTATCGGGAAAAATTGGGCAAGCTTGAACTGTGTGACGTTTCGGTGACACTTTTGAAATGACAAGGGGGCGGTTTCAACTTGATAACCATAGGCTAAGGGGCCAATTGGCTTGTACTATTTGATATTCTAGATAAACTTTCATTATGGCAAGAAAGGTCAGCGGGGGCAGTTTTTTATCACTTGAAAAATAAAATCAAATTGTCAAAGCCAGACCCCTTGCCTCGCCTCTCAGCAAATACGGAAAGCAATCTACATGGCCAACGCCATCAAGTCGCTGAACATGTCACTTCGCAAGGTTACCAAGAATCGTGGTCACTTTGCCAATGACGAAGCGATGTTCAAGTTGCTTTATCTGGCCTTAATACATTGCGAAGAAATGGACAATGCCAATCAGAGACTGGAAGTCATCACTGAATCAGTTTAGTAGTATGTTTCACGACAGGTTGCTGACCATCTGAAACCATAGAAAAGCATATATGAAGATGTATTGGGATAAGTAGCAAAATCAGCAAAAGTTGGCAAAGTAAGGATACGATGATTTTACGAAAGACGCCTATAAGGAAAACACGTGTATGCGTTAATGACTTGATTCAAACGAATTACGTTTACTTCCTGACTGAGCCGATGGGGGAAAACTTCCATTCAGACTTCAAGCCTGAATTGACCCCAAAGGAGATGCTGGAACTTGGTGTTTTTGGTGGAAAGTATATGACCGACTGTACAAACGAGTTTCCGCAAGATTGGTTTATTAATGCGAGACTCTGCCATGAACGTCATGTTCCCAAACTGAACTTCTTCGGCGTAAATGCATCGAAACCTTTGTCTTACTGGCGGGAAAAGGGATGGATTCATACCGATGACCCGCGAGGGTGGTTCCAATGGTACTGTCGGTACTACATGGGTAGAAGGTGCTCCGATGATAATCGGCAGATTAAAAGATGGAAGGCGATGGTAAGACATCTAGCTCAGTTGAGGAAGAACTGCCCAGCGGGATGCCTGTCATGTCGAAGGAAGCAACGTCAGGCACTTTTGCACTGGGCCTACGACAGTAGAAAATATTGAATTACCAACCATCAGCATGACCGGCTCTAAAAATTGTCCGGCCAGCCTCAGCCACGTTGGAATAATGCTGGACTTCAGAAACCCGAAAAGTCATTTACACAATCTGGTTGACAGTCTCAGGGCTCGTTGACTGATTGATGTTTCCTGAGTATTCTTGTCCTAGAACTCCTTCTATCTGCAAGGAACCATGCCGAAAAAACTGTCACTTGCACTGACAACGGTGATAATGACCAGGATAGCGAAGGCAAATATCATCATTAATGTGTTGCTGCTCTATTTCGGCACCATCGGTCTGGCAGTGTGTCAGGCTGAGGCATTCAATCTATCGGTGTCACATCCCTCAAAGAGCCACTCTCCGTATGCTCCGGTTATCACGGTTATCTATGACAACAACCCCTCAAGTAAAGGCCTGGAAAGCGCCTGGGGCTTTTCCTGCCTTGTGGCAGGAATGGAGAAGACCGTTTTGTTCGATACGGGGGGAGACGGCAGGAGGCTCCTGGCCAACATGGGCGGATTGGGAATTTCTCCCCGGCAGATAGACGCGGTTGTTGTTTCCCACATTCACAAGGACCATGCGGGAGGGCTGCCTGCTCTTCTTGCGGAAAACCGGGAAATCCTTGTATATCTGCCGGATTCGTTTCCGAAATCCTTTTTCCGTGACACGAAAAAGCACGGGACACAGGTGATCGCGGTCAGCGGAGCCATGAAGATTTGTGACAGGGTTTACTCCACCGGGGAACTTGGGGACTCGCCCCGGGAACAATCACTGGTTATCAACACCGCCAAGGGACTTGTCATCATAACCGGCTGCGCCCATCCCGGCATTGAAAGAATTGTGCGCGCAGTGAAGGAAAGATTCGGCGGTGAGATACTCCTGGTGCTCGGCGGCTTTCATATGTCAGCCAGCAAAAGTGAGGAAATTAAAGCGGCAATAGCCGGCTTACAAGCCTTGGGGGTACGGTATGTGGCGCCCTGTCACTGTACGGGCAACACTGCGCGAAATCTATTCATGAAGGCTTTTGGTGCAGGCTTTATCGATGCCGGCGTTGGCAAAGTCATAGCAACAGTTCAGTTGAGATGAGAAAACGATTGCTCTCTTCGGCTCGGAGCCCTGCGTGGAGAAATCAACAAACAGACTTTCTTTTCTTGTATGGAAGCTTGGCAGGCCCGTCACCCATGGCTTGTGTGATTATCTGCAAAAAACGAATATTATGAATCACCCCATTCCCTGAAAGGAATCATACTATGAAAAAATTTGCCCTGTTCGTATTTAATGGAGATCCCCTGTGTTTCATCCATGTGCTGTTGAATGCACTGGACATGAAAACCAACGGGCATGAAGCGAAGATCATTATTGAAGGGGCTTCGGTCACATTGATCCCAGAGTTGGTGAAGCCCGAAAATCCCTTGAACGGATTGTGGAAAAAGAACCTTGAGGCTGGTCTGGTTGAAGGAGTCTGTAAAGCTTGTTCCAACAAACTGGGAACACTTGAGGCAGCGAAAGAGCAGGGACTGACCCTTCTTGGCGAGATGTCCGGCCATCCCGGCATGGCGTCATACCGGGAGAAAGGCTACGAAATCATTACATTCTGATTGCCCACTTTCTCAAAGGCGTGGGAGCCTTTCCCTTTATGGAAGCGGGATGGTGAACCTCTATCGCTTTGTTGAACCGGTGCCCCGGTAGTTGCTGAAGGTACGGGGGAGGCTTGGCTCATTATTTCAGATTGCCAAAAAAAGAAAAGGAGTACGCATATGTCGCTGCCGGTATCTGATCAGTTGCTCGAACAGTTGATGGAAGAGGATGTTCCCTATGGTGATCTGACCACTGACATTCTCGGTATTGGTGCCATGCGGGGGAAAATCGTCTTTACGACGCGGGAGCCGACGGTGCTGTGCTCAACCGAGGAAGCCGCCGCAATGTTGCAGAAATACGGCGCCGTGATACGGCATGTGACGCCGAGCGGAGAACATCTCCGGGCGGGCGTCGATTTTCTCGAGGCCGAGGGAACAGCCGCCTCCCTTCACGCCGGGTGGCGTCTGTCACTGAATCTTATGGAATACATGTCGGGAATTGCCACGCGCACCAGGAAAATCCTCGATATAGCAAAGGAAATAAATCCGGACATATCGATCGCCACTACCCGCAAGTCTTACCCGGGCTTGAAAAAACTGGCTGTCAAGGCGGTAGAATGCGGCGGTGCGCGCCCTCACCGGCTGGGCCTGTCCGAGTCGGTCCTGATCTTCAGGCATCACCTGGTATTCTTTGGAGACATGGAAAATCTGTGCGCAGACATCGGACGAATCCGGCGCGAAGCGCCGAGCATGAAACTTACCATCGAGGTCGAAGACGAAACCGCAGCGCTGCAGGCGGCGCGGGCCGGGTTTGACATCATCCAGGTCGACAAGATGGAGTGCGCTGTACTGACCGGGCTTGTCAAGAAGGTACGGGCCGAGAATCCGGCCGTGATGGTAGCCGCCGCCGGCGGCATCACCGAAGCGAACGCCGCGGAGTATGCCGCGACCGGAGCTGAAATTCTGGTCTTGTCTTCTGTTTTCTTCGGAAAACCCAGCGATATAGGGGTGCGTATCTTCCCCCTGTAGTTGTGGCACGATTCAGTCCAGAAGTCGTTCTCTTCGGACGACTCCAATTGCTGTTTGAGTATACAATCCCCGTCGTTTTGGTTGTTGGAGAAAAGGCCGTCGATGAAATCGACGGCCTTTTCTTAGGTGGCGCGAAAAAAACCATTGACAGGGAAGGGCGTTCTAGGGTAATGAATACGATATTCAATATCAGCATGTGGACACGATGGCTTACTCACTCGATATCAGCACCATGAAAAGGTACCGCAAACCACAATGGGTAGATATAGCGGCCGGATTTCCCGACGACCGGGACTGTCTCGCAGCATTCATTGCCTTCGAGGCCGCCGGGGTCTTGGAGGGTGTCAAGCCGTCCAGCCTCATCAACCTGCTGGACCGGGCCCGGTGTTGCGGAAGGAATCCCTTCGCCATCTGGAAGGAACATGGTCGGAAGATTGTCCGGAAGAGTTCTCTGGAGGCCATGGTCATGGCCAAACATAGCGGATCCCTTTTGCTGCTCTGCTATGACCGCGCAGAGTTGGTCCGGCTTCTGTCGAACAAGGGTTTATTCGCGATGCTGCGCAAGGCGGGGTACCAGGGAAATTTGGACGTGAAAATGCTTTTATCCGAATTCAGAACCCGCTTCGCGTCCGGTGGCATACCCCACGAAATTGGCATTATCCTCGGTTGCCCCCTCAAGGATCTGGCTGGTTTTGTGGGGGTAGGGCGTTTGCGGTTTACCTGCCAGGGTTCGTGGCGCATCTACGGCGGCGCGTCCGAGCGGAAACAGTCGGATTTTTATCCATGTAATGAAAATGAAAGTCATTACCTAAAAGGAGGTGCGCCATGTGCGTCGCACTGATCGGCGGGATGGATCGTCTTGAACGTCAGTACCTTGAAGAAGCAGAGAAATTCGGGGTCGATCTCAGGGTCTTCACCTGTTCCGAGGCCAGGATGCACTCGAAGCTCCGCAATATGGACGCCATGGTCATCTTCACCAACAAGGTGTCACACCAGGCGAAAAAGCAGGCGGTGAGCGCGGCGCGGGCCAACAACATACCTGTTTTCATGCATCATTCATGCGGAATATGCACGCTCAGGGAATGCCTGGGTTGTATCAACATCATCAAAGGGAGGAAAGAAAAATGCGTAGAGTTGTGAGAGGGAGTCTGCCTGTAGTTGCTTTAGTCATGCTGACCGCGGGGTCGGCGTTTGGCGCCCATCCGCTGATTACCGACGACACCGGGACCCAGGGAAGGGGAAAGTTCCAGGTGGAGGTGACCGGCGAGTACGGCCATGACAGCGAGCGGGAACTGGACGTCAGGTCCAAGGAAAACAGCGGTTCGCTGGAGACGGTCTTTTCGGCCGGGGTCATGGACAGCATGGATCTGGTGTTGGCGGTTCCCTATGAATGGAGCCGGGTAACAGAAAACGACATGGTGTCCTCGGACACGGACGGTCTGAGTGATGTGTCCCTGGAATTGAAGTGGCGCTTTTTCGAAAAGAGCGGTTTCAGCCTCGCCTTCAAGCCCGCGGTGAGCTTTCCATCCGGCAATACGGACAAGGGCCTGGGTGCGGGCAAGGTCGGGTACGGGGCAACCCTGATCGCCACTCAGGAATTCGACCCTTTTGCCGTGCATCTGAACCTGGCCTATTCCCATACCCCCTTCAAGCTGGAAGAGGATAAGGAAGCGAATCGGCGCGACATCTGGCACGCATCCATCGCCGGAACCGCGGAGGTGATGGAG
>RPRC01000181.1:2500-13340 GCA_003857395.1 Geobacter sp. | reverse complement strand
GCCGGGCGTCTATGTTCCGTCCCGTTACGAGATAACCTATGACAATGGCGCTGTCGTGGACATACGAAGTCTCGCTGATGCCCCTTCCCAAGTGAAACGTGTCTGGGATTCTGATTTCAATTCCTCGGTGGTTGCCTCATCCCTTTTTACTCCCGGGACAGAATTTTCCGATATGTATCTCATCGAGGTTTCTCGTGGATGTCCCCGCGGCTGTCGTTTCTGTGCCGCCGGTTTCATCTATCACCCCTTCCGTCAGCGCTCTCTGGAACTGCTCAAGAAGGAGGCTGAGCAAGGCATGGAACTGAAGGAGAGGATCGGCCTGGTCGGCGCAGCTGTATCTGATTACCGGGACCTCGGTGAACTCTGCCGTTTTATCTCGGAAAAAGGCGGGAAGGTCTCCGTTTCGTCACTGCGTATCGATGCCCTCGATGAAAATCTGCTCAATATTCTCCATTCCAGTGGTCACAAGACCGTTGCCCTTGCACCGGAAGGCGGCTCCCAGAGACTTCGGGATTTCATCAAAAAGGATATCACCGAAGAGCAGATTCTGGGGGCATGTGATACCCTTATTGGTCGGGACATTCTCAATCTGAAACTGTACTTTATTATTGGGCTTCCCACCGAGACGGAGCAGGATTTGGCTGAGATGGTGCAGTTGATTGAAAAGATCCGCCAGCGGGTAATTGCCGCTGCGAAGAAAAACCGGCGACTCGGTTCCGTCCTGCTTTCCATCAATCCGTTCGTACCCAAGCCCTTTACGCCTCTCCAGTGGTGTGGAATGGAAAACCTTGCCTCTCTGGAAAAGAAGTACCGGTACCTGCGTCGTGCCGTTGGTTCCCTTTCCAATGTCAAGATCCAGATGGAAAGTCTCCGCGAGGCCTTTCTCCAGGCGCTCCTTTCCCGGGGAGATCGGAGACTGGCCGCCTTTCTCGTGAAAGCGTTCCAGGAGGGAAACTGGAAAAGGGCTGCCAAAGAGCTGCGTCTTGATACGGAATCTCTTGTAACTCGCACGATACCGCTGGACGAAACCCTTCCCTGGGATACTATCGATGGCGGGGAGAGGTCGCGGCTTGTCAAGGAATATGCAAGGGCTTTTCAGCCGCAATCTGTCTGAACGGGAACCCTGGTTTCCTTTTTTTGAATCCTCCTCAGCCCGGTGCACCGCGATTTGTGGAATATGGTTCTGATTGCCACGTGAAAATGGTTCAGTGGCGGTACACAGCCATCTTCATCTTTGCCTTTACAAGAAAAGCTCCCCTTTGTTACTATTGCCTCGCCTATGATTATCAGTCGACTGGAAATACACGGTTTCAAATCGTTCGCCGACAAGGTTTCCCTCGGGTTCCAGAAGGGGGTAACGGCTGTTGTGGGACCGAACGGTTGCGGGAAATCGAATATTGTTGATGCCATCCGCTGGGTCATGGGGGAGCAGTCCGCCAAAACCCTGCGGGGCAAGAATATGGAAGATACCATTTTCGGCGGGAGTGAATTTCGCAAGCCGCTGGGGATGACGGAAGTTTCGTTGTTCTTTTCCACCCAGGATGGTCGTGTCCCCGCCAAGTATCTCAATTTTAGCGAGATCCAAGTAACGCGGCGTCTTTACCGGGACGGCGAGAGTGAATACCTGTTGAACGGCACACCCTGCCGGCTTATGGATATTTCTGAGCTTTTTATGGACACGGGAGCAGGTGCAAAGGCCTACTCGATTATCGAGCAGGGGAAAATCGGCATGATTCTCAGCTCCAAGCCGGAGGAGCGCAGGTTGATCATCGAGGAGGCAGCTGGCGTTACCAAGTTCAAGGCGCGAAAGCAGGTAGCCTTGAAAAAAATCGAGGTCACCAGACAGAATCTCCTGCGCATCGGGGATATTGTCGCCGAAATCCGCCGGCAAATGAATGCCTTGCAACGCCAAGCTAAAAAAGCTGAAAAATTCAGGGAATACCGCGAGGAACTGAAAGAGATCGAACTGCTTTTTTCCGTGACAGGGTACTGTCGAATGATGGCGGATCAAGCGGGCATCGAAGCGGAGATTGCTTCTCTGCAGGGCCGATCGGCTGCCAAGGCTCTGGAGATTGAAACGTCCGCCCTTTCCCTGGATGAAAGAAAACTCGTTCTTCTGGAGGAAGAAAAAAAGCTTGCCGAAGCCCAGGAGGAAAGCTATCGCCTCAAGGGAGAGATTGCCGGATGCGAAAGCCGAATTGGTTTCGAGCGGAAGGAGCAGGCTGGCCTGGAGGAACGTATCGCTCGTTACGCCCAGGAATTGACGACCATTGGAACTCGAACAGCCGAGTCAGAAGATGAAGTGCGTAAGCTGGAGGATCTGGAGAAAACCCTTGTTGTGGAGCTTTCCCGGGAAGAAGAGGAACTTGTTTCCGCCGAAGAGGTCCTGGCTCGATTGGCGGAAGAGGAGCGGGTTGCCGTCTCGCGGCTTGAGGAGCACCGCCGCGATCTATTTGCGATAGTCGCTGAAATATCCCAGTTCAATAATCAGACAACCGCAGCTTCCCGGAGGCTGGATTCCCTTCGTGAGCAACTCGAACGGAACCGGCGTGAAGGGCTTGGTCTTCATGAAAAACTTTACGATGCAAAGGGCCGGGCCTCTGAGCTGGATGGCCTGCATCGAACCTTGACCGCTCAGAAGCAGGAGCTTGTTGCTCAACTGGAAGAACTTCGCGTCAGAGATGTCGAGCTGAGGAAGAATCTCGAAGCGGTTGAACATTCCTTTTCTGCCGAGAAAGACCGTCTGAATAAAAATGCTTCACGTCTCCATTCGCTCCAGGAACTTGAGGCCCAGTTTGCCGGGTATGGGCGAGGCGTGCGCTCGCTCTGCCTTGCCGAGCCTTTCAAGGGGCGATTGAAGGGAGTAATTGCGGACATTCTGGAGGTTTCGGAGGCATATGAGGTGGCGTTGGAAGCTGCCCTTGCCGACCGTCTGCAGTATGTAATCTGCAGCGGAGAAGGGGATGCCAAGGAAGCACTTTCTTTTCTCAAGGAATCCTCAGGTGGCCGCTGCAGCTTGATCCAGCGGGCTCTGAGCTTTTCCCGGCTTCCTGACCCTCCAGAAGGAGCCGAACGCTTTCTCGATCGGATATCGGTGGCCGAAGAAAACCGTGGGATGGCCGAGACCCTTTTGGCCTATACCTTTGTAACGGATAGTATTGATTCCGCTCTGAGGCTGGCTGCTGCTAATCCCCATCTGACCTTTGTGACAAAAGACGGCGACATGGTCAACGGCGGAGGGATTCTTCATGGAGGCTCCATGGAGGCTGCTCAGCAGGGGCTTATTCACAAGAAGCGTCAGATAAAGGAATTGTCCGCCCTTGTTGAAGGTCTCACCGGCCTTGTCGCGGAGCTGGAATCCGAGAGAGATCGCCTGCGTGGAGAGGTCCGCACGACCGATAACGCCATGAAAGAGGCTCGGCAGGAGCTTCATCGGCTGGAAATTCAGTTGGTCAATACCGAAAAGGATCTGCAGCGTTTTCGGGAAGAGCTCCAGCGAATCGAGGAACGGCTTGCACTGAAAGAGCTGGAAGACAACCAGTTGCGAGAAGAATTCGAGTCCCTTGAGGCGGAAATAGGGGTTTCGCACCGTGAACGGGAACTACGCGAAACCAGGCGGGCAGCTGTTGAAGGAGAGCTGGCGGTCCTGAAGGGTGCGGTGGATAACCGTCAGCGCGAAATCGGTGAAGTCCGGGATGATCTTACTTCTCGCAAGGTCAGGTTGGCAGCTCTTCGTGAGAAGCGAGAATCCGGTCAGCGGGCCATGAAGAGGGTCGATGAAAGTATTCAGGATCTCCATGCACGGCATGCGCGTCTGGAAACCGAACTTCAAAATGCTATTCGGGAACGGCAGGGGATTGCTGACTCTCGTACCAAAAGCGATGAGGAGCTGAAAATCCTGCTGGAGAAGCAGTGGCAGGCTGATGAATTATGCAGGGCAATCCGGATACGGTATGAGCTTGAGGCATCGATTGCGCAAAAGGGCGAGGTTTTCCTGAAGGAACTTCGCAGTAGTGGTGAGCAGCTCTCTCAGGAATTGGGAAGCAAAAATCTCAAGCTGACCGAGATCATGATGTTGTTGAGGAATCTTGAGGAGATGGTAACGGAAAAGTACCGTTGTGCGATTTCCGATCTTGTTCCCCGCTATGCGCACCGTGACTTTGACGAAATCGAGATGCGCTCCCGCCAGGCAGAACTGGTGGGGCTCATTGAGGGCATAGGCGAGGTTAACCTCACCGCTATAGAGGAGTTCCGCGAACTGGAGGAGAGGTTTGAATTCCTTTCCGGCCAGAAATCAGACCTGGAAGAGTCGCTCCAAAGTCTGCAGCAGGCCATTCAGAGGATCAACAGGACGACGCGGAAAAAGTTTCTTGATACCTTTACCCTTGTAAACGAGAAATTCCAGGAGATCTTTCCCCGACTTTTCTGTGGTGGTCGCGCGGAACTGAAGCTGACGGATGAAGAGAATCTTCTCGAAACGGGAATTGACATCATCATTCAGCCGCCGGGCAAAAAGCTGCAGAATGTCAATTTGCTGTCCGGTGGTGAAAAAGCTCTGACTGCAGTTGCTCTCATGTTTGCAATTTTTCTTATCAGGCCTGCGCCCTTTTGCCTCCTGGATGAGGTCGATGCTCCTTTGGATGAGGCAAACATTGGCAGGTTCAATGAAATGGTTCGGGAAATGAGTTCCTTTTCCCAGTTTATAATGATCACCCACAGTAAAGCGTCGATGGCAAATGCTGATAGCCTGTATGGGGTAACCATGGAGGAACCGGGGGTCTCGAAACTGGTGTCTGTAAGGCTTCACTGAATGCCGGCGTACGATTGCAGTGGGGAAAAGCCCGTTGTTTTGTACGGAGTACCGGGGCTTCCAGAAGACATTTTTAATAGCCTGCTAAGGAGAATATGTGCCCTTTAAATCAATTCTACAAGACTTGGTTCAGTCAACGGCTGGTGCTACCGGGGCAATCCTGATCGATTGGGAAGGTGAAGCAGTGGATTTATATTCCCCTGCTGCCAATGAATTCGATATCAAGATCTTCGGTGCCCATCAGAATATTATTTTTAACCGTATCCGGGAGATCCGTCAAAGGGTTCCCTCACAGACAGTCAGCAATACTGTTATTACCACCGATCAACTGCATGCGATTCTTGGAGCCATTGGTAATGATTACACTCTGGTGACGACCCTGGAGAGGAATGCTCTTGTTGGTCGAGCCCTTATGAGTGTGGAGCGGGCTATAAAGCTTCTGGAAAAGGAGATTTATTAGATGTCGGAAGAGAAAAAAGGTTTTTTCAAGAGCTTTGTTGATAAGTTTACCGGAACTAGTCCTCCCCCTCCTGCTGATGGATTTACCGATTACCAAGAGGCACCAGCAAAACCGGGATTTTTTGAAAGGCTCAAGAAGGGGCTGAGCAAAACTCATGAAAGCCTGGTCGGGCGAATTGATACATTGCTGCTTGGCAAGAAAAAGGTTGATGCTGAAACTCTTGAAGAGTTGGAGGAGATCCTTATTACGGCTGATATAGGCCTCGCTACGACCGTAGACCTTGTCAGGTCGCTGGAGCAGCGACTAAAAAGAAACGAGCTGCAGGACGGGGAAGCATTAAAGGCTGCCTTGAAGGAAGAGATGCTTGTGCGCTTGGAAGCTACCACCTCGACCCTGGATACGGACAGCGTTTCACCGTTTGTAGTCATGGTGATCGGGGTCAATGGGGTGGGTAAAACTACCACAATCGGAAAGCTTGCCAGTAAGTTTACTTCTGAAGGAAAGAAGGTTCTGCTGGTTGCCGCGGATACGTTCCGTGCCGCAGCGGTCGAGCAACTGGAAATATGGGGACAGAGGGTCGGTGTTGAAGTGATTCGACATAAACATGGCGCCGATCCGGCTGCCGTTGTCTTTGATGGATGCAAGGCTGCTGTTGCCCGCCGGGCAGATATTCTGATTGTCGATACCGCGGGCCGGCTGCATACCAAGGTAAACCTCATGGAAGAACTGAAGAAGATCCGCCGTGTTGTTGGCCGGGAAATCCCGGGAGGCCCCCATGAAACTTTGCTCGTCCTCGATGCCGCTACCGGGCAGAATGCCATGTCCCAGGCAAAAATCTTCAAAGAAGCAGCTGATGTCACCGGTATTGCCCTGACGAAACTTGACGGGACTGCCAAGGGTGGGATCATTGTTGCAATTTGCAGCGAGTTCAAAATACCGGTCAGGTATATTGGTATAGGTGAAGGAATTGAGGATCTGCGGGAATTCGATCCGGAACAGTTTGTGCAAGCCCTTTTCTGATAATAATCTTGACTTTTGGCCGCTAATACACTACTATGCCTGCCACATTAAGGATGTTTTATGGATGCAGAACTTTTTGATGCCCTCGAGGGCAAGATAGAAATCCTACTGAAGGAATTTTCCTCAATGAAGCAGGAGAATGCCCTTCTCAAAGAGGAAAATCAGAGGCTCCTGGCAGAGAGGGATGTTTTCAAATCTCGGATTGACGCCATACTGAAGAAGATGGAAGGAGTTTAGTCCTGTGAGCTCTTTGCACCGTGTCAAGGTGTTTGGCAGAGAAGTGCAGGTTCGAAGCTCGGCGTCAGCTGAAGATGTGCGGGAAGTTGAGTCGTATGTAAATGATACGATTGCTCAAGTCCAGACCTCGATGAAAACCACTGATTTCCAAATTCTTGCCACGTTGGCTCTTTTAAATATCGCAGAATCTTTTCTTCTGCAATCCCGGGAGTGTTTGCTGCAGGAGCATTTCGTGCGCGAAAAGATCTCGCGTTTGACTAAACATATAGATGAAGCTGTGCTGCAAGAATAGCAAGAATGGTCTCTTCAGGGAGATTTGTTTAATATATAGAAATAGATTGAATGATCCGATTACGGGTTGGAAGATTTTCTACTGCCACGGGGCAGGCCTGCCGTTAAGCAGAGTCTGCACTGTTTGCTGATAAGTTACCCTCTCACGATTTTCAGTTGAAAGGTTCAAAGTCGCTAAATTTCTCAACTTTCTTACAAGAGAATCTGCCGGTCGAGCGGCTGTAACTTCATTAGCTTCCCGTTTTCTCCATCCCCTTCTCTTTCTTCTCCTGAGAGCTCGCCTTCTTTTATCCCTGTCTAGTTGCCGTCACCAGTGGTACCCTTACTCGTTGTACTGTAGGAGCAGAACGCATGCCAAAGAGAAGTCTCCGGCGCAGTATGCTTGCGCACCGCAAATCTCTTTCTCCTGAGGAGTTGCGTTCTGCCGGCCTGAATATCCAGAAAACTTTTCTGGACACCGATAACTTCAGGCGTGCCCGGAGTATTATCGTATACTCTCCGATTCACCATGAGGTTGATACGGAATTAATTGTGCGTTGTGCACTGAATTCCGGCAAGAAGGTCGCTTTCCCCTTTGTCGTTGGTGATGAACTGTTTTTTTGTGAAGTGAAGGACCCGTCTGCCCTGAAAAAGGGGACCTTCGGAATTATGGAACCCTGTGCGACAGGGGCGGTCTTTACGCCTGAAGAAGCGGATGTTCTTGTTGTGCCGGGAGTTGCCTTTGATCTGAAGGGGCACCGAATCGGGTACGGAAAAGGATATTATGACAAGACGCTTCACCGTCTTGAGGGTCATGGCAAGCTTGTCGGGCTTTGCTATGATTTTCAGTTAGTTGATGAGATCCTTTTTGAAGCACATGATGTTACAATGGATTTGATTATTACTGAAAAGAGGGTTGTTTGCCCTTTGGCATCTTCAATAACGAATTCGTACCCTTCTGATATTTTTTCTGAATCGTAAGGAATAGTCCTGGGAAGGCACCTGCGATATCTAAGGGTAGGAATTATACATAGAAAGGGAGGAAAAATAAGTGGAACTCCAATATGCCATATTATTAATACTTGTTGCTTTGGGTGTCGGTTTTTTTGTCGGGAACTTCCTTCGGAAGAAACTTTCCGGATCACTGGTGGCCAAGGCCGAAAACTCGGCGGAGCGGATACTTGAAGATGCGAGGCGCGAATCCGAAACGATTCTGAAGGAAGCCTCGTTACAAGCAAAAGATGCAGTCTATCAGGCAAAGGCCGAGTTTGAGCGGGAATCAAAAGACAAGCGTCGTGACCTGCAGTCACTTGAAAGAAGAATTCAGCAGAAGGAGGAGAACCTCGATAAGAAGGTGCTTCTTTTCGACCAGCGGGATGCAGAGTTTTTCAAGAAGGAACAGAGTTTCAATGCCCGAGATCAGGCATTTGCCCAGAAGGAAGAAAAGCTTAATCAGATGATCGAAGAAGAGAGGCAAACCCTCGAGAGAATTTCCGGGCTAACCTCCGAAGAGGCCAAAAAGGTTCTCATGGAAACCCTTGAGAATGAGGCAAAACAGGATGCGGCCAAGCGGATCAAGGCTATCGAGGAGGAAGCGCGCGAGACTGCTGACAAAAAATCGAAAGAGATACTTTCTCTTGCCATCCAGAGATATGCCGGAGAGTATGTGGCGGAAAAGACGGTTTCCGTCGTTGCTCTTCCCTCCGATGAAATGAAAGGTCGTATCATTGGCCGCGAAGGCAGAAATATACGCGCTCTGGAAGCGGCAACCGGTATCGATCTTATTATCGATGACACTCCTGAGGCCGTGATTCTTTCGGGATTCAACCCCATTCGCCGGGAAATTGCCAAGCTATCACTTGAGAAGCTGATAGCCGATGGTCGTATCCACCCCGGACGGATTGAAGAGGTCGTTGCGAAGTCGACCGAGGAAGTTGAGCAGTCAATCAAAGAGGCAGGAGAGCAGGCGGCCTTCGATTTGGGCGTGTACGGCATCCATCCTGACATTTTGAAGCTGATCGGGCGCCTGAAGTACCGGACCTCTTACAGCCAAAATGTCTACCAGCATTCCCTGGAAGTGGCATTTTTGTGCGGAATTATGGCAGAGGAGCTGGGCGTTAATGTCAAGCAGGCCAAACGGGCTGGTCTTCTTCACGACCTCGGAAAGGCTGTCGATCACGAGGTTGAGGGTTCTCATGCAGTAATTGGTGCCGAATTGGCAAGAAAATACGGAGAATCTCCCAAAATAGTCCATGCCCTTATGGCACATCATGAGGACGAAAAGCCTTCATCTGTGCTTGCTGTTCTTGTTCAGGCTGCAGATGCTCTTTCCGGGGCAAGGCCCGGGGCTCGACGCGAGATGATGGAAACGTATGTTAAGCGTCTGGACGATCTTGAGAAAATTGCCACTTCATTCCGAGGTGTTACGAGTTCTTTCGCTATACAGGCTGGCCGCGAAATCAGGGTTATGGTATCCAGCGACGATGTTAATGATGAAAGGGCGGTAGTCCTGGCCAAGGACATTGCCAAGAAGATCGAGGCTGAGATGACCTATCCAGGGCAGATAAAGGTCAATGTGATACGGGAAACGAGAGCAATAGAATATGCCCGTTAAAGTTTTATTTATTGCCGATATTGTTGGTAGACCCGGTCGACAGGCGGTTTCGCAGGAACTGCATCGCCTGGTAGACCGTTATACGATAGACACTGTTATTGCGAATGGTGAAAATGCAGCCGGTGGTTTCGGAATTACCGAGGAGACAGCAAAAGAACTCTTTGGCTACGGGGTCCACCTTCTCACCAGCGGCAACCATATTTGGGATAAAAAAGATTCGCTCGATTATGTCAATCGTGAAGAGAAGCTTATCCGTCCGGCAAATTATCCTGCAGGAGCCCCTGGCCGTGGAAGCGCTGTAATTCAGACAGCATCAGGGATTAGCATTGCAGTTCTGAATCTTGAGGGAAGGGTTTTTATGAATCCGCTGGAATGTCCCTTCAGGTCGGCTGACAAAGAACTAGAGCGACTGAGAAAGATTACTCCAGTTGTTCTCGTAGACTTCCATGCGGAGGCTACGTCAGAAAAGATGGCGTTAGGGACTTACCTGGACGGAAGGGTAAGCGCCGTCCTCGGCACCCATACCCATGTCCAGACGGCTGATGAGAGGTTGCTGCCTGGCGGAACCGCTTATATTACCGATGTTGGAATGACGGGAAGTTTTGATTCTGTCATTGGCATACGAAAAGAGTTGGCGGTAGAGAAATTTCTCTCGCAATTGCCTGTGAGATTTGAAGTGGCCAAAAAAGATCTTCGTATTAACTGTGTTGCTATAGAGATTGATGAAATTTCGGGAAAGGCCCTCGGTATTGAACGGATATCGGTTACTTGCCGATGAGGGAGTGTTGTGGTGTCATGTCAGTCAGTGAGCAGTTGGAAATAATCAGTCGAGGAGCGGTTGAAATCCTGCTCGAAAAAGAACTGGTAGAAAAGCTTGAGAGGTCGGAGAAAACCGGGGTACCTCTTCGGGTTAAGGCCGGTTTTGACCCCACTGCGCCAGATCTTCATTTCGGGCATACCGTTCTCCTGCAGAAGCTTCGACAGTTTCAGCAACTGGGTCATGAGGTATATTTCCTGATTGGGGATTTTACCGGCATGATCGGAGACCCGACTGGAAAGAGTGAAACCAGAAAAGCTCTGACCCGCGACGACGTCCTTCGCAATGCCGAAACCTACAAAGAACAGGTGTTCAAGGTTCTGGATCCGGAAAAAACCAAGGTAGTTTTTAATTCCGAATGGTTGTCGCCGTTGCAGGCATCAGACCTGATTGCCTTGGCGGCAAAATATACCGTGGCCCGCATGCTTGAGCGAGAAGATTTTCATAATCGATTTGCAAATCAGCAACCGATCAGTATTCATGAATTCCTGTATCCCTTGATTCAGGGTTATGACTCAGTTGCCCTAAAGGCCGACATTGAACTTGGGGGGACGGATCAGAAATTCAATCTTCTGGTCGGGCGTGAGTTGCAGCGTGAGTGGGGACAAGCTC
>RPRC01000180.1 GCA_003857395.1 Geobacter sp. | reverse complement strand
TACGAAGTGTATCAAGTGCGGGGCCTGCGTGCCCAAGTGCAAGTTCGATGCGATAGTGAAGGCGTAGAAAACCAGGTAATCAGGCTGAAGACCGAAGGCTGAAGGTCCGGAATAATCACGAAATACTTGAAGCCTTCCAAAATGTCCCAGCGTATCATTACTTATAGTGTTTTTAAAAAGAATTACCCCTGCTAGTCTTCAGCCTACAGTCTATTAACCTAATATAAGGAGGAATCATCAATGTCTACAGTCACTCTGACCATAGACGGCCAACAGGTAAGTGTTCCCGCGGGAACAACGGTCCTGGAAGCCGCGTGGAAAGCGGGATCATTCGTCCCGACATTCTGCCATGATCCGGAGCTCAGCAAACCGGGCGCCTGCCGCATCTGCGTGGTGGAAATCAAGGGCGCCCGCAATATGCCCGCATCATGCGTTACCGCGGCCACTGAAGGTATGGTGGTTGAAACCGCGTCCCCTGCCGTTATCGAAGCCAGAAAAACCATCCTTGAGCTCATGCTGGACAATCATCCGGAAGATTGCCTTACCTGCCACCAGGCAGGCGACTGCAAGCTGCAGGATTACGCATATTTCTATAATGTGAAACCGGGCGCTTTCGGTGGAGAAGCCAAGGCGTATGACATCGAAGACGACAACCTGTTCATCGTCAGGAACATGAACAAATGCATCCTGTGCGGCAAATGTCTCCGTGCCTGTGAAGAGAAGCAGGGCCGTGCGGTCATCGACTTTGCATATCGCGGATTCAGGACCAAGGTGGCGACCGCCATGGACAAGACGCTGGCCAACTCGGTCTGCGTTTCCTGCGGGAGTTGCGTTGCCGTGTGCCCGACCGGCGCTCTCACCGAAAAAGCAATGCTCGGCCAGTCAAGGAAGTGGGAAGTGCAGAAGGTACGCACCACCTGCCCGTTCTGCGGAGTAGGGTGCAACTTTGACCTGAACGTCAAGGGCGGAAAAATTATCGGCGTCACCTCGAACGCGGCCAGCCCGGCGAACTCTGTCGACATGTGCGTCAAGGGACGCTTCGGCACTGATTACGTCCACAATCCGAAACGCATCACCAAGCCTTTGATTAAGAAAAACGGCGAGTTCGTGGAATCCTCCTGGGACGAGGCACTGGGCCTGGTCGCAAGCAAGCTGGGTGAGATTAAGGGGAAATTCGGCAGCGATTCGATTGCCGCCCTCTCTTCCGCACGCTGCACCAACGAAGACAACTATGTGATGCAAAAATTCATACGCGCGGGGATCGGTACCAACAATGTCGATCACTGCGCCCGAACTTGACACGCCCCAACTGTAGCCGGTCTGGCTACAAGCTTTGGCAGCGGCGCAATGACCAACTCTTTCGCCGACTATCTGAATACCGACCTGTTTTTCGTCATCGGATCCAACCCCACTGAAGCCCACCCCATGGCGGGCGCCAAGATCATGTCCTCGCTCCTGAAAGGTACCAAGCTGATCGTTGCCGACCCTCGCAGGATCGAACTGGCCGAAAAGGCCGACATCTGGCTGCAACACCGACCAGGTACCGACATCCCCCTTCTGAACGGCCTGATGCATATCATCATCAAGGAAGATCTGCATGACAAGAAGTTCATCGAAGAACGGACCGAGGGCTTTGAAGCGTTGAAAGCCACCGTTGAGACGTATACGCCAGCTCGGGTTTCCGAAATGACAGGAGTTCCTGAAAAACTGCTCTATGACGCGGCCAGGCTTTACGCGACTACCGCCAAGGCAATGCTCTGCTATACACTGGGTATCACCGAGCATATCTGCGGTACGGACAATGTCATGAGCACCGCCAACATCGCCATGCTTACCGGTCATCTGGGCAAGGAAGGCTGCGGCGTCAATCCGCAGCGCGGGCAGAACAACGTGCAGGGCGCCTGCGACATGGGAGCTCTTCCCGGCGATTATCCCGGCTATCAGAAGGTTGCCAATCCCGAGGCGCAGGCCAAGTTTGAAAAGGCCTGGGGTGTCAAGCTCTCCAATAAACCGGGCCTCACCATCCCGGACATGATGGACGCAGCGGTGGAAGGCAACTTGAAGGCAATGTTTGTCCTGGGCGAAGACCCGGTCATGACCGACCCGGACGCCAACCACATCAAGAAGGCCTTCAACAAGATGGACTTTGTCGTGGTGCAGGAGCTGTTCATGTCCGAGACCGCCAAACTGGCCGATGTCATCCTCCCTGGTGCCAGCTTCGCGGAAAAAGACGGCACTTTCTCCAGCTCCGAGCGTCGCGTGCAGCGTGTACGCAAAGCAATCGAGCCTATCGGAGACTCACGACCGGACTGGTGGATCATCTGCGAACTCTCCAAACGCATGGGCTATCCCATGGACTATGCGCATCCGGAGCAGATCTTCAACGAGATGGCTGCACTGACGCCGGCCTATGGCGGCATCAACTACGAGCGGATAGAGCATACCGGCCTGCAGTGGCCGTGCCCGACGCTGGATCATCCGGGCACGCCGATTCTCCACACCAAGAGCTTCGCGCGCGGTAAAGGTCTCTTTAAGGGGATCGAGCACACGCCACCGGCGGAAATGCCAGACGAGGAATATCCGTATCTCCTCTCCACCGGTCGTATCCTGTATCATTATAACGTGACAACACGCTATTCATCCGCCCTGGATGCACACCGGCCGGAAGAGATGGCCATGATTCATCCCGCGGACGCCGCTACCCTCGGCGTGTGCACGGGTGATATGGTACGGGTCACCTCCCGTCGTGGCAGCCTCCAGACCAAGGTGAACGTTACCGACAAGGTCCTGACAGGCATGATCTGGATGAGCTTCCATTACAAGGAAACTCCAACCAATGAACTTACCGTCAACGCCTTCGACCCGGTCAGTAAAACGGGTGAATACAAAGTAGCCGCAGTGCAGATTGAAAAAGTAGTGTAATATCGTGGTAAAAAAAGCCGGGCGTATCAAACGCCCGGCTTTTTCCACTTTTCGAACGTAAATTTCCACGAACGGTGCGACACGCATGGACAGCTCGAGAAAAAGCGCAAACGACTTTGCACTATCCGATGTCACAGGTGAATCAAAGTGTGCCGGAGTTACCGGGGTCATCCTGGCAGGTGGCAATTCAAGCCGGATGAAAAGCAACAAGGCCCTGCTGCCTTTCCGAGGTGAGCTTTTTATTGAGCGGATCCACCGACAGCTGGCAGGCATCTTTCCCGAGATACTCCTGGTGACCAATACCCCGGAGCTGTATGATTTTCTGCCCTGTCCTACGGTCGCGGATATCTTTCCTGGCAGGGGGTCGCTGGCAGGGATTCATGCCGGTCTCAGCAACAGCAAAACCCCGTATATCTTTGCGGTTGCCTGTGATATGCCACTGCTTAATTCGGCTCTGATCAGGCGTCTTGTGACCTCGATACACGGTCAGGATATAGTCATCCCGGAGGGCGACGGGGGACTGGAACCGCTCCACGCAATCTACGGTAAAGGGGCTCTGCCGGTCATGGAGGAAGCCCTTGCACGGGGCAGGGTCAAGATCGTGGAATGTTGCGAGAGTCTGCAGTCAACCGTTCTGGCCAGGGACGTGGTGGCCGGAATCGATCCAGAATTTCTTTCTTTCAGGAATATCAATACTCCGGAAGAGTACTTCACTTTCAGGGAAGAAACGGTTATTGTCCGGGATGAAGAGGCCGTAGCCTCCCTGGAAAAAATGTTCAGATAAAACCTAACCAGAGCAGGAGAACCAGTACATGCTGCAATCGATATCGATGGAAAAGGCGCTTGAGATTTTTCAGGGGTACGCATCAACGGTGGGAATGGAAGAAGTATCAATTACTGATTCTTTTGAAAGGATTCTGGCTGAAGACATCGTGGCCGGATTTCCTCTTCCGCCCTTTTGCCGGTCTCCCCTGGACGGCTACGCCCTTCGTGCAGCCGACACTGCCGGAGCTGACGATATCAGCCCCGCTTCCTTGCGGGTCAGCCAGACCATTTACGCGGGTGAGGTGCCTGCAGGACCGCTCCTGGCCGGCGAAACCGCAGCCGTTACAACCGGAGCTCCACTGCCGGAGGGAAGCGACACGGTGATCAGGTTTGAAGATATTTGTCGGGAGGGGGACACAATTGCAATTCGCTCTGCTCTCCGGGCTGGAGATAATGTCGTGACCCAAGGAGAAGATATTGCCCGCGGAGAAAAGGCTCTGGAGAAAGGCGCAAATATTACGCCTGCCGCGGTGGGTCTTCTGGCATCACTTGGATTACAGAGAGTCAAGGTGTTTAAAAAGCCCCGGGTGGCAATCTTTTCCACCGGCGATGAGTTGCTGGACGTAACGGAGCAGATGAGACCGGGGAAGATATACAACAGTAATCTCTATTCTCTCAGCGCCCAGGTCAGGGAAGCCGGCGGTAGTGCCTTCCCGATCGGTACCATTGTGGACGAAAAGAACGCCATTGCCGATGCCCTGAAAGGTGCCTTGGCGGACTACGACATGATCCTGACCACCGGCGGTGCTTCGGTGGGAGGCAAGGATCTGATCAAGGACGCCATCACTTTGTGTGGTGCCACCACCCTGTTCTGGAAAGTCGGCATGAAGCCGGGAACGCCTGCGGTCTGCGGCGAAAAAAACGGGAAATTGATCGTCGGACTGTCCGGCAACCCTTCGGCGGCAATGATAACCTTTCTCATGCTGGTGCGGCCCCTCCTGCGGGCCATGGCCGGGAAAGGGTCGGGAAATCTCCCCGAGGTCAGCGCTGTCATGGAAGAGCCCTTCAAAAAGAAAAGTAAACAAAGGCGCCTGCTGAGGGCCGTGGTGGCATGGAAAGACGGTGCCTATCACGCGATTCCGGCGGGAATACAAAGCCCCGGTGCGCTTAAATCAATGGTAGCCTGCAATGCCCTGATCGACATACCGGCCAATCACGGTCCCCTTCAGGCAGGTGAAGAAGTCACGGCCCTCCTCCTCCCCCCCCAATATTGCCTTCACGGCTAAACTCATGAACGGCGGTTGCCGCCAGGCACAGAGCGTCTGCGAGGAATACTCTCCCCTCATTGATTTTCAATACTAACTCCCGCTAAACCCTGATGACACGGAAGAGGCATGAGAAGGGCACCATTCTGTGGTCTTCTCCGCCTTTTTCATATCGTAAATAACGATAGGTGGTATTTTAAATTTCGTTTTTATCAATTTGACTTTGGCTTCTCTGCCCCGTACAGTAATGAGCCCGTCAAACCAGCTCTAATGGTACTGCTGCACCTAAATAACCCCTCGAAAAGGAGTACCCATGAAAAAGGCACTATGCATTGCCGCTACGATCCTTATGCTCATCGTGGCAACCGTTTCTGCGGCCGATTACAACTTTGTCAGTCCTGACCGGTTCAAAGAAGGGCTCGCAACCGGCAAGAAAAGTATCATCGTTGACATCCAGGTTCCTGACGAATTTGTCAAACGTCACTTCAAAGGTTCTCTAGAAACAAACGCCTATCCGGTTAAGACGGATGAAGAGCGGAAGCGCCTGGACGCTGTGTTGGCAACGATCAATGCCTCGCAGGATGATGTGGTGATTATCTGCCCACGCGGTGGCGGAGGGGCAAAAAATACCTATGACTACCTGAAGTCCAAGGGGGTAGATGAAAAACGCCTGTTTATTCTGGAAAAAGGCATGGAGGGTTGGCCGTATCCGGAGCTGTGCCTGTCGGGACGCTGAGAATACAGACGATGATCAGCCGGGCAAAGCGGGCCGGCCAATGAGCGGGGCCGGCTGTATTGGGCAGAGGAATTCCGACAAAACAGTAAATGTGAGGGGTATTGATATGAATCGTCTTTCCACACGGTGGAGTATGGTTGGAGTTTTCTTCCTGGGAGCGTTCATCATGCTTTCCGCTCCCGGCGTTAGCTTTGGTGCGGTGATTTCAGTATCCGGCGAGGTTAAGCAGCCCTTGAAGTTGTCCTCGGAAGACCTGAAAAAGATGCCCCCGTTTTCCATAAATAACATCACCCTGCTTGAAGAGAAGAAAAAGTCGACCGATCCGGAAAAGTTGATGATGGTTGCCTCCTACAAAGGCGTGCTCCTGCGCGACCTTCTGGAGAAGGCCGGCATGAAGAACGTCAGGAAATTCGAACCGGGAGTCTTTATCCGCGTCCGCGGTACCGACAACAAAGAGGTGGTGTTTTCTTTCGGTGAGATCTTTTATTCTGGAATCGGGCGGAGTGTCCTGCTGGGTTATGAACGGGACGGGAAGGCGATTGACTCCCACGGCGGTATTGAACTCGTGATTTCCACGGATGTCCGTTCCGGCAGAAGGATAACCGATGTCCGGGAGATTCTTGTGGAACGGGCCGATATCAAACTCGAAGCCTACCTGGACAAGGAAAAGAAGGTGGTCCGGCCTCACAGTCCGATCATAACCCTGATTGACGGTCAGAGCGCAGTACAACGAAAGATTACTCTCGATACTCTTAAAATCCTGCCTGCCCTGCACTTTGACGACGCGGTCATGACTGGTGACTGTGAAGGGTTCCGGGGTGTCTATTTCTTCGAAGGACCGACTCTCAGGACGGTTCTGGAGAGCAACGGGGTGAACGTGTCGGGCAAGGATTACCGGCGATATGTCGTCATCTCGAGCAGCGATGGTTTCTGCGCCGCCTATTCCTTTGGCGAAATCTTCAATTCGCGGCTTGGCGACAATATCATCATTGCCTGGAAGAAGAACGGAGAACTGATAACGGAGGATGGATTCGCTCGTTCGGTCGTACGTGAGGACAGCACCGGCGGACGTTCGGTGAGACGTATCTCGCGCATCGAAATTTACTGACGAAAACTTTACTCCCTTTTTGAGAAAGGGTGCCACGGGAAATTTCCCGGAAGCACCCGAAAAATCGTAACGTAACAAGCGTATACTTCGTCCTCCGCCATCGGCGGACCCAACGAAACCCGCTTCGATCCTGATGTAACGTCAGGTATCGTAGTGGGTTTTTCTTTTTCCGGGAGAGGGGACCGGGAACAAGAGATTTCCGAGAATATACCTGAAAGGAGGTGATGAAAAATGCCGAGAAGGTACCGCCACATCCGGCTGAAGCCGGGAAGCTGGGGAGAAGGATTCGACTGACTTGGCCTGACGCTATTTCTCGTGTTGGAAATACTAATGAACAATAGGAGGTATCACCCGTGTCTAACGTAACCTTAACCATCGACGGCAGCCAAATAACAGTTCCGAAAGGAACAATGGTCCTTGAAGCGGCGTGGCAGGCAGGGGCATTCGTCCCGACCCTCTGCCACGACCCGGAACTGACGAAACCCGGCGCCTGCCGTCTCTGTGTTGTCGAAATCAAGGGCGCCAGAAATCTTCCCGCCTCATGCGTCACCGAAGCCCAAGAAGGAATGGTGGTCGAAACAGCCTCACCGCAAGTCATCGAAGCCAGAAAAACCATCCTTGAACTCCTGCTGGACAACCACCCCGAAGACTGCCTCGTCTGTCACCAGGCAGGCGACTGCAAATTGCAGGACTACGCCTACTTTTATAACGTGCGTCGCGGAGCTTTCGGAGGCGCAAACCACGACTACGAAATCGAAGACGACAATCTCTTCATCGTTCGCAACATGAACAAATGCATCCTGTGCGGCAAGTGCCTCCGGGCCTGCGAGGAGAAGCAGGGCCGCGCCGTGATCGACTTCGCCTACCGCGGCTTCCGGACCAAGGTGACTACCGCACTGGATAAGCCGCTGGCCGATTCTGTCTGCGTCTCCTGCGGGACCTGTGTTTCCGTATGCCCCACCGGAGCCCTTACCGAAAAGGCGATGCTCGGCCAGGGAAGAAAATGGGAAGTGGAGAAGGTCCGCACTACCTGCCCGTTCTGCGGGACCGGCTGCAACTTTGACCTGAATGTGAAAAACGGAAAAGTAATTGGCGTCACCTCCAACGCGGCCAGCACGGTGAACGGACGCGACATGTGCGTCAAGGGTCGCTTCGGTATCGACTACGTCCACAGCCCGAAACGGCTTACCAAGCCCCTGATTAAGAAGAACGGCGAGTTCGTCGAATCCTCCTGGGATGAGGCCTTGGATCTGGTGGCAAATAAACTAGGTGATATAAAGAAAAAGTTCGGCGGTGATGCCATAGCGTCGCTCTCATCTGCCCGCTGTACCAACGAAGACAACTATGTCATGCAGAAACTCATCCGCGCCGTGTGCGGCACCAACAACATCGATCACTGCGCCCGCACCTGCCATGCTTCCACGGTTACCGGCCTGTCCATGAGCTTCGGCAGCGCCTCCATGACCAACTCGTTCGAAGACATCCTGCATGCCGACGTGCTTTTCGTCATCGGCGCGAACCCCACCGAAGCGCATCCCATGGTGGGCGCGATGATCTTACAGGCAGTTGCGAAGGGCGCGAAAATGGTCGTGGCTGACCCCCGCAGGATCGAGCTGGCGGAAAAGGCAGATTACTTCCTGCAGATAAAACCCGGGACCGACATCCCCCTCATGAACGGGTTGATGCACATCATCATCAAGGAAGGCCTGCATGACAAGAAATTCATAGAGGAGAGAACAGAAGGCTTCGCGGAACTGGACGCCGTGGTGAAGGACTATTCACCCGAAAAAGTATCACAAATGACCGGCGTCCCGCTACAGGTACTCTATGACGTGGCCCGGCTCTACGCCAAGGCCCCGAATGCCGTGATCGTCTACACTCTGGGAATTACCGAGCATATTTGCGGCACCTATAACGTCATGAGCACCGCAAACATGGCCATGATTACCGGTCATATCGGACGCCTCGGCAACGGTGTCAGCCCGTTGCGCGGACAGAACAACGTACAGGGTGCCTGCGACATGGGTGCTCTGCCAGGCGATTTTCCAGGTTACCAGAAGGTCGCGAACCCCGAGGTGGTGGCCAAGTTCGAAAAGGCCTGGGGTGTGACGTTGAATCCCAAGATCGGCATGATGATTCCGGCCATGATGGATGCAGCCGTGGAAGGGAAAATGAAGGCGATGTACATCCTGGGCGAAGACCCGGTGCTCACCGACCCCAATGCCCACCACATCAGAAAGGCGATGGAAGCGCTGGATTTCCTGGTGGTGCAGGAGCTGTTCATGTCCGAGACCGCCAAGCTTGCCGACGTGGTGCTGCCCGGCGCCAGTTTTGCCGAGAAGGATGGCACCTTTACCAATGCCGAGCGGCGGGTGCAGCGGGTGCGCAAGGCCATCGAACCCATCGCCGACACCCGATCCGACTGGTGGATTGTCTGTGAAGTCGCTAAGCGTATGGGGTATGCCATGGACTACAGCTGGCCCGGCGAAATCTGGGACGAAATGGCTTCACTGTCTCCTATCTTTACCGGGATAAACTATGACAGGATCGAGCATACCGGGCTGCAATGGCCCTGCCCGTCTCTCGACCATCCGGGGACGGCGATTCTGCATACCAAGACCTTTACCCGTGGTTTGGGGCTCCTGAAGGGTATCGACCACATTCCCCCGGCGGAATTGCCCGACGAGGAGTATCCTTTCCTCCTCTCCACCGGTCGCATCCTGTCCCACTACAACGTCACCACCCGGCAATCCCCGGCACTGTCGGCCTATGTGCCGGAAGAGGCGGCCATGCTCCATCCGCTGGACGCGAAAAATCTTTCCGTCGGCAATAGCGACAGGCTGCGGGTGACCTCCCGTCGGGGTAGCGTTACCACCGGGATACAGGTAACCGACAAGGTTCAGCCGGGCATGATCTGGATGAGTTTCCACCATGACTCGACTCCCACCAACGAGCTGACAGTACACGCCTTCGACCCCATCAGCCAAACAGGCGAGTACAAAATATGCGCGGTACAGCTGGAAAAATTATCGTAAATTGAGAACATGGAAAAAGCCGGACTCACTATGGGTCCGGCTTTTTTTATCTTCGGATGTCCATCCCCGCCTGCGCTGCGACAAGTTTGATGATCGGGCTGCAGAAACCTTCGTTTGGAACAGGTCAATTGATATTAATTTATCAAATTATCCTTGACTCTGTTCATCGGCTTGTGATAGTTTTCAAAAGGCGTTATTTGTACAAATAAATAACCTTGCATTGCTACTCTGCACCGGAAATCCCAACAAAAGTCAACTCGAATCGCCTGTGACAGTCATCGTGATCAGGACATCTGATTACTGGTGTTCTCCGTGTCAGGGCAGGCGATAAGATACCCATTACCGTGATATTCAGATTCCTTGAGGTAGTGGGAATAGAAAAGCCCTTAGGATTACTTCTGAATTAAAAATTCAGTTGATCCGAAATGTCTGTTTTTGAAGACAATGCCTTCAGGTTAAACCATGCCGAGAAAACCACTGATACTGAAAATAACTTCTTCCGAGAGAAAAGAACTTGAAGACATTATCAACAATGATGCTTCTTCAACGAGACTGGTTCAGCGTTGCAAAATCATTCTTCTGACGGAGAATGGCGTTCCCCTGAAGGGTATAGCAGAGAAGCTGGGAGTAAGCCGAACCACGGCCAACACCTGGCGGCAGATTTATCTTGCGCACGGCATTGAGGGGTTGAAAGTCAAAAAAAGACTGGGTCGCCCATCAAAAATGGCGAAACAAATTCTGTTCCGCCATTTTCCTGAGCTGGCTGGAAATCTCTCACTTTCGCTGAGGAATGGTTTGGACTTGAAATCGAAGTCCGCTCCGTTACTGTCAAAAGAAATCTCCTGAAGTTAAAATTCAATTTAGTGACTCTGCTGCATGAACAATATTGCGCCAAAAAATATTGTGAAGAATCGTCAACGTATACTGAGGCAACTACAATAAATCTCATAATTGCTCCTGTCCCACAAAAGCCTTCGTTGCATTAACCCAAATAATCATTACAATTCCACGCTCAAAAGACGTGCCTTTCTGTTTTCTGCCAACGTCAATGGGGGATCAGCGCAGGTCCCAAATGATGCACTCTTGTGGCGGCAACCGTCGAGCCGTTTGACCGTGTATCGGATTACGTATAGAACGAAGCAGTACTTTTGATTGTGAGAAAATCGGGGAGACGGGAAGGGAGAAATCTCTTTCCCGTCTCCCCGACGTCTTTCTGCCGTTTCTGCTTCAAGCAGAGACAATGGCAAGGTATCGATAAAATCAATCAAGCTCATCCATTGTGTTGAAATAATCGATTTGATCTTTTTGAGTCGATACGCTACTTTCAACCAATGCAACCAGTACTCGCCATGTGCAATATCTTCGATCAGGATGCCGAGAGGCTTGCCGGGTTTGCCGCCGAAAACGGCTTTTCCGGCATCGACTGGTCCATCGATCCCTCTCTGCCGGAGGGGGAATTCCTCGCCCTGATGCAATCTCTCGCCCGGTTCCAGGTGCGCTACCACTGCCGCTTCCACGGCGTGGACGTAGCCTATGCCGACCAGCGGGGTGACGATTCCCTGGCGCTTCTGCTGCGCACTGTGGACCAGGTCTCCCGTGCCGGCGGGCAACACATGACGGTGCATTCCGGGCTCGGCAATCCGTCCGGGGAAGGCGTCGACCTGGCGCGTGCTATCAACAACCTTGCGGTCCTCGTGGCGCACGGCCGGCAGAACGGTGTTGCCGTTGCCTTGGAAAACCTCACTACCCCACTTACCAATGACCCGCACCTGTTTCGTCGCATTATACGGGAGAGCGGCGCCTATGTTACAATCGATATCGGCCACGCCCACGCTGTACGGAACCTTCACCCGCAGGGTGACATCTTTGGCGAGTATGTCCTGCCCCATCGCGACAGGTTGCTCAATGCCCATATCTATCACACCGAGTTGGAAGGCTTCGGGCATGTCCCGCCGGAAACCCTGTCGGACATTTCCGCTCGACTGGATCTCCTCGGGCTAGCGGAATCGTGCGACTGGTGGGTGATCGAGCTCATGAACCCGGCTGAGGTGCTTCGCACCCGCGACCTTCTCCGCTGCTACCTTGATTCACTCTCTTTTGGGTCCGTGACAGTTCCGCAAAACATCCCGCTTCCTCTGGTCGCCGCGTAAGGTATACTCTGGAGAAGCCGCACATTCTTTCCCCGGGAGGCCGAACATGCGCTGCATCCTTCTCCTTCTCGATGGCCTCGGTGACCGGAGTCACGCGCTTCTCAACGGCAAGACCCCCCTTCAGGCCGCCCATACCCCCAATCTTGACAAAATTGCCTCTGTCGGCATGAATGGGCTTTTCCATACCCACTTCCAGGGAACTGCTTTGCCGAGCGAACTTGCTCACTTTCTCATGTTCGGCTACCAGTTGGAGGAGTTCCCGGGGCGGGGTGTGGTGGAAGCGCTCGGCGAAGAACTCGAGATCCGCGAAGGCGATGTGGCCCTTCTTGCCCGGATCTTCTCCGTGACGAAGAAGCAGGAATCACTGGTTCTTACTCATGAAGATCCCGAACTGGACCGGGAAAGCTGCCGGATTCTTCACGAATCGATCCGGAACTATACCGCCCACGGCATTGAGGCGGAGTTTTTGCCGACCAAGGGTATCGGGGGGATTCTCCGTCTCCGGGGAGACGTGTCAAGGTACCTGACCGACTCCAATCCGATAATTGAAGGGCGTCCGCTCATGGAGATCCTGCCGCTGCGCGCCGCGAAGGACGATCTCCGGGCACGAAACACGGCCCTGTTTCTCAATGAGTACCTGCGCTGGAGCTACCTGACGCTCTCTGGTCACCCCCTCAACAGGGAACGAATAAAAAACGGGCTTCCGCCCATCAATGCCGTCGGTACGCAGCGAGCCGGGATGCTTGGGGCTCTCCCCACCTTCACGAACATGTGGGGACTCAAGGGGCTCCTGATCGCGTCCGGCGCCGTCTACCACGGGCTCGGCCGGGTTGTCGGCATGGAAACCAGAAAGGTCAAGGATTCGGACGACTCCGGCAGGGATCTGCGGGAGAGGCTGGAGATCGCCTGCCAAGCCCGGGAGTTCGACTACATCCACGTCCATAGCAAGGCCACGGACGAAGCAGGGCACACCAGGGATCCCCTTGTCAAGAAGAGGGTAATCGAAGAGATCGACCGGGCGCTCGAGTTTGCCCTTACCGAGATCGTTCCGGATGAAGATGTTCTCTTCATTGTTACCGCGGACCATTCCACCGCCTCTTCGGGGTCCATGATCCATACCGGTGAGAGCGTACCGCTGGTCATGTCCGGGAAATACATCCGCAGGGATGATGTCGGGAAATTCGACGAGGTGAGTTGTGCCGCCGGAGGGCTCAGCCTCGTCAGGGGAAAGGAACTCATGTACCTGATTCTGAATTTTCTTGACCGGGGCAAGCTCTGGGGGTTGATGGACTCGCCGGATGACCAGCCGTTCACCCCCGGCATTTCAACCGCTCTGAAGGTCGACTGAACCGATGGAATTGCCATTCAGCGCCGATTCGAGGTT
>RPRC01000179.1 GCA_003857395.1 Geobacter sp. | reverse complement strand
TGTCCCGAACGGCGAGTCGACACTGGACAGTAATCTCGGCCGAACAATCGACCTCCTGAAACCTTTCGGCCTACCGATTGCGGTGATAACCAACGCGTCGCTTCTCTGGCGGGAGGATGTGCGGGATGATCTCGCGAAGGCCGACTGGGTATCCCTGAAGGTCGATTCGCTGCGGGAGGATGTTTGGCGTAAACTGGACAGGCCTCATGGAAAACTTCGTCTTTCCGTCGTTTTGGATGGCATGCGTGCTTTTGCCGACCTGTTCCGGGGCGAACTGGTAACCGAGACGATGCTGGTCAGGAATGAAAACGATTCGGAAGCTGATCTGGAATTGCTTGGGCGTTTTCTTGCCCGTTTGAAACCTGTGCGAGCCTATCTTTCCCTGCCAACGCGTCCTCCGGCGGAACGGTGGGTGGCAATCCCGGAGAAAGATTGTCTCAACCGGGCCTATCAGGTGCTGCACGGCAGCGGTATCGAGGTGGAGCTGTTGGCGGAATACGAGGGTACGGCATTTTCCAGCTTGGGAGATGTGGCAGAGGATCTGCTGGCGATCACGTCGGTTCATCCCATGAGAGAGGATGCCGTTCGGGCTTTGCTTGAAAGGGTAGGGAGCGATTGGTCGATCATCTTGAAATTGATCGCTGCCGGACACCTTGTTGAGTCTGAGTACCAGGGCGAAAGGTTTTATCTTAAAAATTTCACGCGAGATAAAATGTAATTACTCCAAAAAAAAGCGAGGGACAAGATGACGTTAACGATTCAGAAGCGGTTGGTTGATTTGTTGGAACCCCAGGCGGGGGTTGCTGTTGTCACTGATGTGCGCATCGGGCTCGGCTACACTGCCGTGCAGCTGCAAAGCGGACATGCCGGTGTGGCCTGGACAGCGAAGTCGGATGCTGCCTGCTGCACGCATTTCAAAGAAGCGGGAACTTTGACGGGCCGTCCGGCCGGCGAACTCCTGAGAATGCTGGCGAATGAGAGCTCGGCCATGGCCAGGACTGTCGGCCTTGCCACAGCGAATGCCCTGCTCGCCTCACTGCCGTCTCCGCCCACCTCACGGGACGAAGTCATCGCCACGCTCGGCATCACCCCGGAAGACCGCGTGGTCATGATCGGCTACTTTGCGCCGATTGTCGCCCAGATACGGAAAATCGGCTGCCGCTTTGATGTCCTTGAGCTGAATTCGCATCATGGCGATACGCTTACCCCGGAACAGGGACGTGAGGCCATGACGCAGTGCACCGTTGCCATTGTTACCGGAACATCACTGATCAACGGTACCTGTGACGAGGTACTTGCCGGACTGGGGCAGCCGCGAGCCGTCGTCCTGCTCGGGCCATCGTCGCCCCTGTGCCCCGATGCTTTTACAGGGACTCCGGTAACCCATGTTGCGGGATCGCGGGTGCATAATGCCGAAGCCTTGCTGCGTGTTGTTTCCGAGGGTGGCGGGACGATGCTGATGAAACCGAACCTTGATTTTGAAACGGTTCTTGTCAATGGCTGAGCAGGGCGGCCCCGGCGTCTGTGGCATGTGATGTGGCAATGAGGAACATGCTGATGCAAATTTTGCAAATACTTTTTGTCACAAAAATGGCTATCATTACCATGTTGATTATGATATATATTAAATACTGAATATTTAAATAGTACAGGAGAGTAACATTATGCCGGTTAGATCAGCTGTCCATTCCTATACAAACGAGCGGCTCAATTGCGCCCAAAGCATTCTGAAGGCCTTTAAGGAGCGAAATGATATTTCCTCTGATGAAATCAGCGCCGCCCGCAAGCTGGGCGGCGGCAAGGCCGATAACGGTACCTGCGGAGCCCTCCATTCTGCGTTGCGTCTGCTTGACGATCCAGAAAAGAAAGAGTCTGTCCGCAAGTCTTTTGTCGAAGTGGCCGGCTCAGAGCAGTGTCGCGAGATTCGGGCACAGAACCTCATCAGTTGCCTGCAGTGCGTCGAGGTTGCCGCCCGTTTTCTGGACAAGACCGATCGCTGATTCATGTGCTGAGGAGTTTTCAGTGTCTGTGAACCTTGTGTCAGCTCTTCCGAACTCAGATCTGTTACAACCAGGGGTCATGAAATAGCTTACTTGACAAGTGTAAAAAAACATATACTATTAATAACGATTATCCATAAATAATTAGGATCCTTAACTCGGGTGTGATCTTGAAAGTTACTGAACAGGCAAAACAGAAAGAAGTACGTCTGGCGCAGATGCTAGCGAAGTTAAAGGCACGGGATTTCCGCCTCACCCCTCAGCGTCTTGCCATTCTATCAATTCTGTCCGGCAGCGAGGAGCACCCCAGTGTTGATGAAATCTATACCGAAGTCAGGAACAAGTTTCCGACCACCAGCATCGCTACGGTATACAAGACCATTGCAATGCTCAAGGAGTTGAACGAGGTACTTGAACTGGGATTTCCCGATGGCAGCAACCGTTATGACGGCAACAGGCCTTATCCTCATCCTCATGCAATTTGTATGAAGTGTCGAAAAATCCTGGATCCGGAAATTGCCAGTGTTGATCAGCTCAGTGAAGAGATGAAGAAAAAAACCGGATATACTATTTCATTTCACCGGCTCGATTTTTTCGGATTGTGTCCCGAATGCCAGCACAAGTCCTGAATCGATAAAAATTTTACTTCCTTATCGATAACTATTATTTGTAACTATTGACTTTCTGCGAAAGAATAGTATGGTATTTTCTAAACATAAAATCGCTGGAATTCCACCAAAGAAAAGGAGGTACGTATGAAAGATATCATGGAAACCATCAAGTCCGATGCATCGTTGAGCACTCTGGCATCCTTGCTTGAAAAGGCGAATCTTGTGGAAAGGTTGAAGGATTCCGGTCCCTACACCCTGTTTGCACCCAACGATGATGCCTTTATCAGGATGAACATCGCAAAAACCGTTCTTGACCCGAAGAATCTCTCGGACACCCTCACCTATCACCTGGTTGCGGGGACGCATTCCTTCAAGGAAATCCACGAGATGATTTCGGGGAAACTCGAAAATGAGACCGGCAAGTACCTTACTGTGGAAATGGATGAAGGGGAGATTGTGGTCGATAACGGCAAATTCGTCACTACCGACATTGAGTGCAGCAACGGCCTCATTCATATCATTGACAATGTCTTCCAGCCCCAACTGTCGGGATGGTACCGGGAAGATTTGTGAAACACCCAAGTATTGTTAACACGGAGGCCAGACTGGCAGACGCTACGAAACGACGAAACGAGCACGTTGAGAAATGAGGAACGCATAAGCAAGGAAAAGAAACTCACAAGCAGAAACGGTGCGACAACCAGTACGTCATCATTACCGGTACATACATTCATACAACGAAAGGAGACAATTGCATGAGTAATGAGAAAAAGTGCCCGGTGACGGGCAAAACTGCCATACCCATGACAGGCAGAGGCACGTCGAACCGTGATTGGTGGCCGAACCAGCTGAACCTGAATATTCTGCACCAGCATTCTTCCCTGTCCAATCCCATGGGAGAGTCTTTTGACTATGCTGAAGAGTTCAAAAAACTCGATCTCAATGCAGTGAAGCATGACCTTTTTGCGTTGATGACCGATTCGCAGGACTGGTGGCCGGCCGACTACGGTCACTACGGCGGGCTCTTCATCCGCATGGCCTGGCACAGCGCCGGCACCTACCGCATGGGCGATGGCCGCGGCGGCGCCGGGACCGGCAACCAGCGCCTGGCGCCCCTCAATAGCTGGCCGGACAACGTGAACCTGGACAAGGCACGCCGCCTGCTTTGGCCGATCAAGCAGAAATACGGCAAGAGAATTTCCTGGGCCGACCTGATGATCCTCGCCGGCAACTGCGCGCTGGAGTCCATGGGTTTCAAGACCTTCGGTTTTGCCGGCGGGCGCGTAGACGTCTGGGAACCGGAACAGGACATTTACTGGGGAGCCGAAGAGGAATGGCTGGCTACGAGCGACAAGCCCAAGAGCCGCTACTCCGGTGACCGGGATCTGGATAATCCCCTCGCCGCTGTGCAGATGGGCCTGATCTACGTGAATCCGGAAGGGCCGGACGGTAATCCGGATCCGGTTGCCTCGGGCCGTGATGTCCGCGAAACCTTTGCCCGTATGGCAATGAACGACGAAGAGACCGTCGCGCTCGTCGCCGGCGGGCACACCTTTGGCAAATGCCACGGCGCCGGACCGGCGACCCATGTAGGGCCTGAGCCCGAAGCGGCCGGTATCGAAGAGCAGGGGCTCGGCTGGAAGAGCAGCTTCGGCAGCGGCAAAGGCGGCGATACCATCAGCAGCGGCATTGAGGGCGCCTGGAAGCCGAACCCGATTAAATGGGACATGGGCTATCTGAAGGTGCTGTTCAAGTACGAGTGGGAACTGGTCAAGAGCCCAGCCGGGGCTAACCAGTGGCTGGCCAAGGACGTGGATGATGAGGATATGATTGTTGGCGCCCACGACCCGTCAAAGAAATTCCGGCCGATGATGACCACGGCGGATCTCTCGCTGCGTTTCGACCCGATCTATGGGCCGATCGCGCGGCGCTACCAGCAGAACCCTGAAGAATTCGCCGATGCCTTTGCCCGCGCCTGGTTCAAGCTGACCCACCGCGACATGGGTCCCCGTTCTCGCTACCTCGGCCCGGAGGTTCCGGCCGAAGAGCTCATCTGGCAGGACCCCGTTCCGGTCGTCAATCACCCACTGATTGATGCCCAAGACATCGCTGCCCTCAAGGCCGCAATCCTTGCCTCTGGGCTTTCCGTCTCTCAGTTGGTCTCCACCGCCTGGGCATCTGCCTCCACCTTCCGCGGCTCCGACATGCGCGGCGGCGCAAACGGCGCGCGCATCCGTCTCGCTCCCCAGAAGGATTGGCAGGTCAACGAACCGGCCAAGCTGCAGACCGTGCTGCAGACCCTTGAGGGGATCCAGAAGCAGTTCAACAGTGCCCAGTCCGGCGGGAAGATGGTTTCCCTTGCTGATCTGATCGTTCTGGGCGGCTGCGCCGCTGTCGAGCAGGCAGCAAAAAATGCCGGGCACACGGTCATCGTTCCCTTTACACCGGGACGTACGGATGCGTCCCAGGAGCAAACCGACGCGGCGTCATTTTCCGTACTCGAACCGGCCGCGGACGGTTTCCGCAACTACCTCAAAGCCAAGTACAGCGTGTCGGCGGAGGAACTGCTCCTTGATCGGGCCCAGTTGCTGACCCTGACCGCACCCGAGATGACGGTTCTCGTTGGCGGCATGCGCGTCCTCAATGCCAACTACGGACAGTCACAACACGGCGTTTTCACCAAGCGGCCCGAGACGCTCACCAATGACTTCTTCGTGAATCTGCTCGATATGGGCACGACCTGGAAGGCTGCCTCAGAAGCTGATGATGTGTTCGAAGGGCGTGATCGCAAAAGCGGCGAACTCAAGTGGACCGGCAGCCGGATAGACCTTATCTTCGGCTCAAACTCCCAGCTTCGGGCCGTCGCGGAAGTTTACGGTTGTCAGGACTCCCCGGAGAAGTTCCTGCACGATTTTGTAGCTGTGTGGAACAAGGTTATGAATCTTGACCGATTCGAACTTGCCTGATCGTACTGTGATCTGAGAGTAATTTACGCCCTCATTTGTTCAGGGGCTTTATTGAAAAGACACCCACCTGGGTGTCTTTTTTTTGAGAATGAGCCGAAAATAGCCGTAAAGTGACACGTTACTTCAATATTCGGTTTGACGCACCAGCAGCTATCCCTTAGAGTAGGGAGTAGAAAGCCGCGTTCTTGAATTACCGAAAGGAGGAGAAGCCATGCTGAGAATCAAGTCGATGCTGTTCATGGTTGCAGCGGGACTGACCTGTTTCGTTGTACTGTCCATGTTTTCGAGGCCCGGATTTTGCCTGGATGCGCCTTCTCGAGGCGGTACACTTTATGTGCCGGTCTATTCCATGGCCTATACCGGTGATCGGGCGGTTCCGGTGAACCTCGCCAGTACCCTGAGTATTCGCAACACCGACCTGAGAAATTCGATCAGGATTGTCGCTGCCGATTACTATGCATCGACAGGCCGACTGATCAGGCGCATGCTTCCAAAAACCGTTGTTCTGGGGCCGCTGGCATCCACGAGCATTTTTATCAAGGAAAAGGACACCAGTGGCGGCTTCAGCACCAGTTTCCTGGTCCGATGGGGGGCTGATAAGGAGGTTTCCGCGCCCATCATTGAGTGTGTCAATATCGGTGCTTACTCCGGCCTGGGGATTTCTTTCGTCACTCCAGGTCGGGAAATTCGTTAGCAGGGAGAGTCGATGAGTCTCGAAGCACTCAAAGAACTTGAAATCCTTTTTGGCCTGGCAGTGATAATTGTTGTGCTGTTCCGGCGCTTCCGGTTGCCGTCCATTATCGGCTTCCTGGTTTCCGGCATCCTGGCCGGGCCGCATGTCTTGGGACTGATCAGCAATACTCACCAGGTAGAGCAGATGGCCGAGCTTGGCGTGGTGCTGCTGCTCTTTACTATCGGTATTGAATTTTCCCTCAAGGAGTTGATGCGCATCCGCCATATGGTGCTCATGGGGGGAGGGCTTCAGGTTGGACTGACAATTCTGGTTGTTGCCCTTCTGGGTGCAGCTTTCGGTTATCCGTTGGGCCAAGCGGTGTTCTTCGGTTTTCTGGTGGCTCTGTCCAGTACCGCGATCCTGATGAAGTTACTCATGGATGCCGGCGAGATGGACACGCCCCACGGCAAAATGTCGATGGGTGTTTTGATATTCCAGGACCTTTGTGTAGTACCGCTCATGCTCTTTACTCCCTTTCTTGCCGGAGCGGGAGAAGGGTTCACGGGTGTCCTGGCTGTTGCCGCAAAGGCGGCCGCGGTCGTCCTGGCAGCCCACTATGGCGCCCGTTTTCTGATCCCCTGGATATTCAGCCAGGTGGTCAAGAGCCGGAGTCGGGAATTATTTATTCTGACGATCATCTTCATCGGTTTCGGTACAGCCTGGCTCACTGCACAGGTTGGCCTTTCTCTGGCACTGGGTGCATTTATTGCCGGTCTTGCCATTTCCGAATCTGAATACAGTCATCAGGCCTTGGGCGATATCATTCCCTTTCGTGATGCCTTTATTTCGCTGTTTTTCATTTCCGTGGGGATGTTGCTGGATCCCGCCATTATCGTCAAATACCCTGTGCTGATTGCCTCGCTTGTACTTACTCTCATTCTCGTCAAGACCCTGATAACTACCGGTGCGGTGTTTTCTCTCGGCGTGCCGATGCGTATCGCCATCATGTCGGGACTCTGCCTTGCCCAGGTCGGGGAGTTCTCCTTTGTTCTCTGCCAATCAGGACTTAAATTCGGGTTGTTGACAGCGGATCTCTATCAGATCTTCCTCGCCTCATCGGTTGCCACCATGGGATTGACCCCGTTCTGCATGAAAATCGCTCCGGCGGCAGCCGACAGGATCGTGGCCCTTTTTCCCCATTCCCTTACCCGGGGCAGGGGGGCGCTGGCGAAAACTGAGCGCAAGACGTCACTGACCGATCATGTGATCATCGTCGGCTACGGAGTGAACGGTCGCAATCTCTCCAAGGTGCTGAAGCATCTGCAGATTGTCCATCTTGTTATTGAGACCAATCCCTTTACCGTCAAGGCGGAGAAAAAAAAGGGCAATCAGATTATTTTCGGCGATGGCTCCAATGCCGAGATTCTCGCCCATGCCGGGATCGACCGGGCCCGGATTATCGTGATAGCAATTTCGGATGCCGCTTCGAGCCGCCGCATTGCCGACCAGGCGCGACGGCAGAATCCCGGGGTGCACATTATTGTCCGGACCCGCTATATTGCCGAGATGGAACCGTTGTATGGGTTGGGGGTAAACGAGGTTGTCCCGGAAGAATTCGAGACCTCCATCGAAATACTTTCCCGTGTCTTGCGGAGGTATCTCCTGACCCACGACGAGATCGAACGTTACGTTTCTGAAGTGCGGAGCGATTCCTATGATATGTTCCGGAGTATGAGCCGCAGGCATAGCCACGCGGTCGGAATTTCCGGGTTCCTTTCCGGGGCGGAAATTGCAACTTTTCGCCTGGGTGCGGCATCCCCCCTGGCAGGGAAGAGCCTGCGGGAAGGAATTCTCCGGGATCGCTCGGGTGCCACCCTGTTGATGATCAAGCGCGGCGATACCGTGATTCCTAACCCCGATCCTGTTTGGGAGCTTCGTGAGGGAGACGTGGTGCTGATTATGGGTACCTCGGAACAGCTTGCCGCCGCGGCAGTGCTGTTTGAGCACTCCCTTTAACACTTGTACTGGTGACGGGCAGGATACTTTCAGGAGATGAGCCATGCTGCACTATATTCAGCTTTCCAGCCGCTCGAGAAACGAGCTAATCGACATCACACCGCGTATCGTGGAGATAGTGAAAAATTCCGGGGTCTCAAGCGCTGTGCTGTACCTGTGTTGCCCCCATACTACGGCTGGCATCACCGTCAATGAAGGTGCCGACCCGGATGTCCGGCGCGATATTTCCCGCTTTCTCGAAAAACTGGTGCCTGTCGATGCGCCTTTTGACCATAGTGAGGGCAACTCCGACGCCCATGTGAAATCCTCTCTGGTCGGGGTGTCAGAAACCCTGCTCATCGAAAATGGTCGACTGTTGCTTGGAACCTGGCAGGCCGTGTACTTTTGTGAGTTCGACGGGCCGCGTTCCCGAAAGGTAGTAGTAAAGATAATCCCTGACAGTTGATTTTCTTATGTTTCCACTGCCCGTTCATTTTCCTGAAGGCGCTCTGTCTTTACCTGTCCCTGACTGAGGGCCAGAAACCCGGCAGATTCGGTACTGAAGAGGGACGATCCTGTCACTGCTTTACGAATGTATTGACCTCTGGTAGTATTTCAGCACCTTCCAGGTCATTTTTTGAATAATCCCCTGCACACAGGAGCCGTTATTTTAGAAATTACTCTTGAGTTCTATAAAAAACTTCTGGATAATCTGTACGATGGTATCTACTTCCTGGATCGGGAGCGTTCCATTCTGTACTGGAATAATGGTGCGGAACGGATTACCGGCTATTCCCGCAGCGAGGTCGAGGGGTCCCATTGCTGGGACAATATCCTCATGCATGTTGATGCGGAGGGTAAGAGCCTCTGTGAAAACGGGTGCCCGGCCTGGAAAACCTTGGAAGATGGAATTCCTGCTGAGGCAGAGGTGTTCCTCCATCATAAAAATGGTCATCGTATACCGGTGAATGTCAGGGTTACACCCATTCATGATGAGACTGGCGCCATTGTCGGTATCGTAGAAGTTTTCCGGGACAACAGTGAAAAACTTGCATCCATCTCCCTTATTGAGGAACTGCAGGAAAAGGCCTTTCAGGACTCCCTGACGAGCCTTCCAAACCGGGCTTATCTGGGCAGGTACCTGATCTCGAAGCTTGATGAAAGTGCCCGGTACAATTGGACCTTTGGTCTGATTTTTCTGGATATTGACCACTTCAAGGCAATCAATGACACCTATGGTCACGATGTGGGTGACGAGGCGCTGAAGATGATGGCACAAACCCTTGCGCACAGTTCCCGATCCTTTGATACCGTTGGCCGTTGGGGAGGCGAGGAATTTGTCGTTGCGGTTGTCAACGTTGACTGCGAAAAACTTGGTCATATTGCCGAAAGGTATCGACGAATGATAGAGAACTCCACGGTGATAACCGGAGGTGCGGACATCAGGATGACGGTGTCCCTCGGTGCCACTCTGGCCTGTCAGGGTGATACCCTGGATTCCCTGGTGAAAAGGGCCGACGGATTGATGTACCAAAGCAAACTGGCGGGTCGTAACTGCGTGACGCTGGGCTAGGAAAACTCAGAGACGCACGGCCTTGTGGCAGATCCCTGCTTTTTCCGGATCATCCCGCAAGCCTGCTCCATTTGAAAGGATCCATAATGAATATCGTCATACTTGCAGGAGGATCAGGCACCAGATTCTGGCCGCTTTCCAGGAATGAGACCCCCAAACAGCTCATGTCGGTTTTCGGCGATAAATCCATGCTTCAGCGAACCGTGGAGCGCGTCCTTCCCCTTGACCCGGAGCGAATTTTCGTGGTTACCAATGCTGTTCAGGCAGAGGAAACCAAGCGCCAGTTGGCAAGTTTCAACAGTGATGTCATATTCGTTGTCGAGGAACCGCTGGCGAGAAATACTGCCCCGGCAATCGGTCTTGCCGCTGCAATTATTGAACGCAGTGACCCGACCTCCGTCATGGTGGTTCTCCCGGCTGACCATTTCATTCGGGACGTAGAGGCGTTTCGGGCGGCCTTGCTCCGAGCCGAGGCTGCTGCCGCAGATTGGAAGCTCGTCACACTCGGCATTATTCCAACGGGGCCGGAGACCGGGTACGGCTATATTGAAGCCGATCTGTCGCAGGGAGCCCAGAGTGTGCTTCCGGTGAAGCGCTTCGTTGAAAAGCCTCCCAGGGAAAAGGCTTGCGAGTTCGTTGCTTCCGGCAATTTTTTCTGGAATAGCGGAATGTTCGCCTGGAGAACAGATGTTATCCTTGACCGCATCAGGACCCATATGCCAGACCTCTGGGCCGGTCTCACCGTCCTTGATGTGCCGAGTTGCCTGAGTCGCCTGCATTCCATGAAAGATCAGGTAACAGACCTTTATGGCCGGATCGAGTCCCAGTCGATTGACTATGGCGTGATGGAAAAGGCGGAGGGGGTGGTGGTTCTGCCTTCCTCATTCGGCTGGAGCGATGTGGGGAGTTGGAGTGCTGTGCCGGAGATCTTGGAAGTGGGGACGGATGGAAATATCGTTATGGGCGAAAGTTTATTGGTGAGCCTTTATTCCAGCGGCTGCCTGGTCCGGGGGGGCAACAAGGTCGTTGCCTTGGTGGGAGTGCATGACCTGATCGTGGTCGACAGCGGGGACGCCCTTTTGGTCTGCCCCAGAGAGCGGGCCCAGGAGGTCAGGAAGGTGGTCGATGAGTTGGAGAGGCGGGGGCTGACGGATTACCTGTGAGTGTTTTCGGTCGGGGCACTGAAGTTTTCCGTAAACTTTCAGTGCCCCGGATTGACTGACACCGGCACGGAATGCGGTCCTGACGGCTCATCCTGCCAACTCAAAACTCGAAATTTATAACTCAACACTGCCTCTTACATGTAGACCATGATGCGAAACGAGACAGCCCCGTCCAATGACTTGAATGGAATCGTCACGCCCTTGCATTGAATATTCATGGTGGATTTTTCCGCGGGTTCCGGCGGTTCGCTGACCGGACGGATCTTGCCGGAAACAACCAGCGGCAGCCCCAAGGCCACGCTGCCGTACTGTTCATGGTACTTGCTTTTGAATACCCCGGCGATATTGTTTGTTAACTCTCCGATGGCGTCGCGAACAGCCTCCTCGTCCGCATCTTCCATCATGAGGAGTTCCTTTGCCACATGCAGAGCGCTATTCTTGTCGGTGGCATACATGATGTATCCGACACGCTCGCCTGCCACGCCGACGATTCCCACAACATCCGATTCCACCGGCTCGATCTTTTTTTCTATCTTGCCCGCAAGGATTTCCATGCCCATATAGGTCATAAAGGTATCCTGCGCTGCCGACATTATGGTGAACATGATTTCTTCAAAGGTGATCCCGCTCACGTGTGCTCCTCCTGGCCAGGTAATGTGCTTTCTGTCCTTATCGTACGTTTTGCTCAGAAGTTTAGCCCTTAGTGAAATATCACCCTGTTTCTACGCGTAAGGTTTATTGACAAATTGATCAACCTGTAGTGAAATTGCTTCCTTGTGTTGAGAACTGCGTTGCGTTCCGCGACTTCGTTCCAACAGGGTGAGGACTGCAAACCACAACATTTGCACACGGAGGAATAGCATGAAAATTGCGCTTTTGGGTCTTCCGCAATCAGGGAAGAAGACACTTTTTACTCTTTTGACCGGTCGGGACGTTCCGGAACACCGGAATGAGGGCGAATCTCTCGAAGGGGTAGCGCAGATCCGTGACCCACGTGTCGATGTGCTGACGGAAATGGCCCAGCCGGAAAAGACCAAGTATGCGGAAAACAAGGTCGTTCTTTGTCCTGACATGTCCGAGGGGACGGGGAAACGCGACTGGCTCGATGCAGCCCGGCGCTGCGATCTTCTCTGTCTCGTGGTGCGGGACTTTGCCTCCGAGAGCGTCTATCATCCAAGCGGCTCGGTTGATGCATCCCGCGATCGACGCACCCTGGAGACGGAGCTGCTGCTGGCCGACCTGGAGCTGATCGAAAAGAGGTTGGAACGGCTTGCCAAGGAAAAGAGAAGCGGGCTTACCCCCGGACAGCAAAAGGAAGAAGAGGTTCTGCTGGTCTGCCGGGAGGCTGTGGAGAATGAAAAGAGGGTCAGCACGCTCGGTTTCGGCGAAGAAGAATTGGCTGCCATCAGGAGTCTGAATCTCGCGACCCTGATGCCGATCCTCTGGATTCTCAATGTGGAGGAGGAGCGGTTGGGGACCTCGGAGCCTGCGGAAAAGGATGTCTTTCTCATCTCCGCCCTGATCGAAAAGGAGATTATGGGCATCGATGATCCCGAGGAACGCAGTGAGTACCTGGCTGCCCTGGGCCTGGAATCAGCAGGGCTCGACCGGCTCAATGCCGCAGCATATGATGCTCTCGGTCTCATGTCTTTCTATACGGTGGGCAAGGACGAGGTGCGGGCCTGGACTATCAGAAAAGGGAGTTCGGCACCGGCTGCAGGCGGTAAAATCCATAGCGATATCGAGCGGGGCTTTATCAGGGTAGAGGTGATTAAATACGATGATCTGGTTGCGGTGGGGAGTGAAGCGTCTGCCAAGGCACAGGGCAAAGCCATGCTGAAGGGGAAGGATTACATCATGGAGGATGGCGACATCTGCCATTTCCGTTTTAACGTCTGATTGCCTGCCCGCTTTTGCGTCCGGGAGCAGGCCGTGTTAGAAAGACAAAACAAAAAAGGGACCGGGAAGCAATTCCGGCCCCTTTTTTGTTGATAAGGGGATTCCTGAATAATTCAGACAATAATGGTGTCTGGACCGCTGTTGAAAAGATCCTTTAACTCCCGGATGATTCCGCTTTGCTGGGCGAAAATAAACTTGGAAATACATTGTTCGCTTTTAGTGTCCAGTTCAAGTTCAATGATGAATTTGGCGGAAGAATCGTCGTGGTCCACTTTCAGAAGTTTACCGGTTACTTCAAGCATGGTCGCAGGAAGGGCAATGGTAACCGTACCAGTGCTGTTATCTTCAAGGGAAATTCCCTTCAGTGTATTGATGGAAAGGCCGCTAAAAGAAATATCTTCGATAATTCCCTGAATAAGCTGGTTGTTATAGTGAAACGCAGCATCGTACTTCTCGGAGACGCGAACCCGAACAGAAACTCTACGCTCGGCAGTAATAATGACATAATGAAAGCTGGTCAAAAGGGCGCTGTGGGTATTTTTCCTGATCTTCATGACTTTGGCGACGACG
>RPRC01000178.1 GCA_003857395.1 Geobacter sp. | reverse complement strand
TAACCGGTGCCACCCCCCTGTCAACCTGCGCAAGAGGACTGAGCAACCGGATGACAGCGGAAAGCCTGCTGTCAATTGCACAAACCGGGGGGGCTCGCTGCTGCAAACGCGATTCACTACTGGCAATCTTCGCTGCCGTGCGATTTCTGCAAGATGAATTCGGTATCCTGCTTCCCGTTAAAAATGAACCCTGCTGTACCTTCAGCCACCTGAACCGGGAATGCCTGGAGCAGGCATGTCCGTTCAATAAAGGTAAATCCATTCGGCTTTGCCGTTCAGGAAAGGATTGAGGATTCGGATTATGAAATCGGATTACGTTTTACACCGTACCCCGTACCCCGGATTAATGCCCCAACCGCTTTAACCACTCACGCAATTCGGAGCACACGGCCTGCTGCTCCTGTAACCTCTTCATCATCTCTGCCGGGTACAACTCCTGGCCGAGAACCTCTTCGATGTTTCCCGCCATGGAGATAAACTCGTCAAGGGTAATGGTCGTCTCCCGACCCGGCATGCCCGCAATTTTCGTAGCAGGGCATCCTGTCGCATCGAGAAAGGATTCGACGGTTTCCCTGTCACCCACAAAGAACCTCCGGGCGTCCCTGTCCAGCAGCAGCCAATGTCGTGCGGGGAAATCGGCCGAACCGAAGTCGAAGGAACTCACATGACGTCTGACGAAAGGATGTTGCATAAAGAGCAGCCAGCTCGCGGAATCGAGCGTGCCGGAATTAAGAAAATCATCACGGAAACACAATTCATCGAAATGTTCCCAAAAAAAGACTACAAAGCGACCTTCCCCCTTATACCCCAAACATCTTTCAAACATCGGGGGCACCGGGAGAAAGAGAGGTGTCATTCCAGCCTTGAGAGGTCGTGTATCCATGAAAACTCCGGAGGGAAACCGCAGGAAGTAAGAGGGCTGGGTATTTCCACTATCTGACCGATACGGCACGTTGCCATATCGTCACACCCCTCTGTTGCTTCATCTTCTATCGGCAGTTTTTCCGAAGTATTTAGCAATTTTTCCGAAACCTTCACATGGGTCCCGGATTCTGGTCGCCGTTCTCACGAACAAATGCTATTTGGTTTCCATCTGAACACTCCGAATGGAAATTATTTGGGACGCACCTTGATCTTCGGCTTCCCGTCTTCCACAAGAACCCGGAATTCGAGATCACTGCAGCGGTACTTCTCCCTGATGGCAGCCCGGTGTTTTTCCAGGGTGGCAGAAATTGCCTCTTTAGTGATATTCGCCGTTATAACATTGCATAACCGACAGGCCTCGGTATATTCACGATATACCTGATCCACCTGGGATTCAGCAACGGCCGGAACGGATTGCTGACCGGATGCCTCGTTCCTCTGCATCTTGAAGCGATCCCGGGAATATTTCCCCTCATCGATCAGTCGGTTGATACGATTCCAGTACTGCCGGTAGCTGACAAGGCGTGATTTAGCGGAATTGTAGCGGAACAGGAGCATGGTATTGGAAACGGCTGCCGCGTTATAACGCCTTGCCAGACGCTCTACCTCATCCAGCAGTTTCAGGGGTTCACGCTTCTCCAAGCCAAGGAAATACTGTTCATACTTGATGATCAGCTCTTTCAGGCCCTTCTCGAAATGTTCGATATCGTCTACGATCCCCATGCCTCTCCCTAACCATCGGTTGCACCTGCAGAGTTTCCGGATAAAACTGGAATAATGAAATCCTAATGGCCAGAGGCCGGTCTGTAAAGGAAAATATTTCGATCCGCTTACATCGCTCCATTTCTGCCTGCCCTTGCCCGAATTGGCAGCTCGGAGGAGGATAATTTCTCCTTTTCCGATAGAACCGACTTGACTTGCTCTGTCTGGTTGTTTAAAGTTAAACGTTTTTTAAACCAGATAGTTGGGAGGTTTGTCCCATGAAATCACTCGCAGCAATCATTCTGGCGGCGGGCAAGGGAACGCGCATGAGATCAAAGCTCGTAAAGGTCATGCACCCCCTGGCCGGAGCCCCTCTGATAGAATATCCGTTGACCGCGGCACAGGAAGCGAACGCCTCACAGATCATTGTCGTGATTGGTCATCAGGCGGACGCGCTGCGAGACTTTTTCGCCGACCGGAAAGATATCGCCTTCGCCCTTCAGGAAGAACAGAACGGCACCGGTCACGCCGTTGCCTGCGCCGCTCCGCATCTCCAGGGATTCAACGGCAATGTTCTTATTCTCTGTGGCGATGTGCCGCTCACGAAAACCGAGACCCTGCGCGACCTGCTGCAGCGCCACGAAGAACAGCGGGCAACCGTAACGGTCCTCACCGCCTCCCTCGACAATCCGTTTGGCTACGGCAGAATCATCAAAAACAGCTCCGGCGAGGTAACGGCAATTGTCGAAGAAAAGGATGCGACTCCCGACCAGCGCGCCGTCCGCGAGATCAATTCCGGCATCTACTGCGTAGCAGCCAATTTCCTCTTCGACGCCGTATCCCGACTCGGAAAAGACAATGCCCAGGGTGAACAGTACCTGACCGATATCATCCGCATGGCCGTGGAACAAGGCCTCAGCTGCGCCGCCCACCCCATCGCCGACCCGCTGGAGGTGATGGGCATCAACGACCGGGTCCAGCTTGCAGAAGCGGAAGCGGTCATGCGCAAACGGATCAACGAAAAGCATATGCGCGACGGCGTCACCCTCAGGGATCCCGCCGCCAGCTACCTCGACCGCGGAACACTGGTCGGCAGAGACACGGTGATCGGCCCGGGAGTCCACATCTCCGGCCGGAGCGAAATCGGCGAAGAGTGCCTCATCGAACCGGGAGCAATCATCCGCGGCTGCCGGATCGGCAACCGGGTGGTAGTGAAGGCCGGTTCGGTACTGGAAGGATCGATCATCCACGACGATGTCTCCATCGGACCCATGGCCCACCTCCGCCCCGGAACGGAACTGCTGGAAAAGGTTAAGATCGGCAACTTCGTGGAAACCAAGAAGATCACCATGGGCAAAGGCTCCAAGGCCTCCCATCTTACCTACCTGGGCGATGCCAGCATTGGCAGCGACGTGAACATCGGCTGCGGCACCATCACCTGCAACTACGACGGCGTATCGAAACACCGTACCGTGATCGAAGACGGCGTCTTCGTCGGCAGCGATGTCCAATTCGTGGCCCCGGTCACGGTCGGCCGCAACTCGACCATCGCCGCAGGCAGCACCGTGACCGAGGATGTTCCGCCTGACGCCCTCGCCATCGCCCGTTGTCGCCAGGTGAACAAGGACGGTTGGCGGAAAAACAGGGGGTAAGGATTAAAAAGGCGGAGTACGGGGTACAACTTAAACCTTAATCCGCATCCCCTAATCCGTATTATTAATCCGCCTTTCCAAATAGATAACTCAACACTCATCACTGCTGTACGGAGATTGCCATGTGTGGAATAGTCGGTTACATCGGGGCGCAGGAAGCGACCCCCATTATTCTTGACGGTCTGAAAAAACTCGAATACCGGGGCTACGACTCCGCCGGAATCTGCACCCTGCTGCACGGCCAATCCTCCATCCGGCGAAGCCAAGGCAAACTGGTAAACCTGGAGAAGCGGCTGCATACGGAACCGCTCGAGGGAACGATCGGAATCGGCCACACTCGCTGGGCTACCCATGGCAGACCTTCAGAAACGAATGCCCATCCCCACAAGGGCGGCTCTTTTATCGTGGTGCACAACGGTATCATCGAAAACTACCTGGCCTTGAAGGAGATGCTGATCGGCAAGGGTCACACTTTTAAAAGCGAAACCGATACCGAGGTTATCTCCCACCTCCTGGAGGAGAATTACCACAGCATCGGCGATTTCGAGCAGGCCGTGCGCATCTCCCTGGGTCAACTGCGGGGCGCCTACGCCGTCTGCATCCTCTGTGAAAAGGAACCGGAGATTCTCATTGCCGCCAAGTTCGGATCACCGATGGTGGTCGGACTGGGCGACGGCGAATTCTTCGTTGCCTCCGATATCCCGGCCATCCTTGCCCACACCCGGGAGATGGTCTTCATGGAAGACGGCGAGATGGTGGTCTTCCGCGGCGCTACAGCGCTCTTCAGCACCGTTGCCGGTGAAGCACTGGAAAAGAAAGCTCGCCACATCGACTGGTCCCCCCTGATGGCCGAAAAGGGTGGCTACAAGCACTTCATGCTCAAGGAAATCTTCGAGCAGCCCCGGGCCATTCGCGACACCATTACCGGCCGCCTGCTGGAGGAAGAGGGCGATGTCTTTCTGCAAACCCTGGGGCTCTCCGACCAGGATCTCCGCAGCATCGAACGGATCTGCATCATTGCCTGCGGCACCTCCTGGCACGCCGCACTGGTGGGTAAATTCCTGATCGAAGAACATTGCCGCATCCCGGTTGAGGTGGATATCGCCTCGGAATTCCGCTACCGGAACCCGATCATCAACGACAAGACCCTGATGGTGCTGATCTCCCAATCGGGAGAGACGGCCGACACCCTGGCGGCGCTGCGCGAAGGGAAATCCCGGAGTGCGAAAAACATCGCCATCTGCAACGTGGTGGACTCGTCCATCGCACGGGAATCGGACGGAGTTATTTACACCCATGCCGGCCCCGAGATCGGCGTTGCCTCCACCAAGGCCTTCATCACCCAGCTGATCGCACTCTATCTCTTCACCGTCAGACTCGGACGCACCATCGGCACCCTCGACCGGCTAAAAGGGCTGGAAATGAATCAGGCCCTGCTCCATCTGCCGGCCCTGATCGACGAAACCCTGCTCCTGAACCCCAAGGTGGAGCAGCTGGCCCGCACCTATATGAATGCAAGCGATTTTCTCTTCCTGGGCCGGGGGATCAATTACCCGATCGCCCTGGAGGGAGCCCTGAAACTGAAAGAGATCTCCTATATCCATGCCGAAGGCTATCCGGCAGGAGAGATGAAACACGGCCCCATCGCCCTTATCGACGAGACGATGCCGGTGGTTGTCCTGGTCCCTCGCAACGACACCTACGAAAAAGTTGCCTCCAACATGGAAGAGGTGATCGCCCGCGGTGGCCGGGTCATCGCGGTCTGCACGGCCGGAGACTCGGAACTTGCCAAAAAAGCCGAAGCGACCATCGAGGTTCCGCCCTGTTCCGAGTATCTGCTCCCGGTTGTTCTGACAATCCCTCTCCAGCTTCTCGCCTATCACGTGGCGGTCATGAAGGGAACCGACGTGGACCAGCCCCGCAACTTGGCGAAAAGCGTCACCGTAGAATAGGGTCACGCCATGGATTCTGAAACCCTTCGCCGCTATCTGGAAAAGACCTTCCGCACAAAGATCCCCATAACCCTGGCAATGGGGATCCGGGTCCTTCACTATGACGGCACCAATCTCGTGCTCGGCGCCCCCTTGGGCCCGAATGTAAATGACAAGGGGACCGCCTTTGGCGGAAGCCTCTTCTCCCTGCTGGTCCTGGCCGGCTGGGGGCTCATCCACCTCAAGCTCAAAGAGGAAGAAATCCCCGGCGATATCATGATCCACGAGAGCAGTATCAGCTACGCCCTGCCGGTACCAGACCACTGGGAGGCACACTGTCAGTTCCCCGAAGCACCCGGATACGCTCATTTTCTCGAACAGCTCCGCGCCAAGGGCCGGGCACGCCTGGCCCTCGAGGCACAGATCATGGTGGGCTCGCAGGTAGCAGTCAGCTTCCGGGGCAGCTACGCGATAGTTGGAAAACAGTTTTGAGTTTTTGGTTTTGAGTTTTTAGTTGAAAAACAAACCTGTTTTTAGCCACGAATGTCACGAATGAGCACGAATGAAAATCTTGAACCCAAAAGGCGGAGTACGGGGTATGAAATGCGGGGTACGGAGTAAAGATCGAAGTTCAATGCAGTCCGTAATCCGTAATCCGCATTCCACATTTCACCTCCCATAAAAAAAGGGCGGCCCGCATAGCCGCCCCTATCTCACCTTGTACCTGCATCAACCAAAAGGCCTGCCTCAAAGATCCCGTTTCCAGTTCACCCGCACTGAGCTTTCCCCATGGCTCCACTGGTGGTTCAGCTCACCGCTGTGAGCCTTGTAGATTTCCTTTCCCAGTTTCTCGGCCAGTTTGTCCAGCGTGGTCAAAAGAGTAAGAACATTCCCTTCCTGAGTGATCTCCATAATTCGTCCGAGGGGATTTTTCCCCCGTGACTTTGCCTCGGTATTCTTGATCAGCTCCAGGATCTCCGTTTCATGTTTGGTCAGATACGAACCGGACAGGGTCAGGAAACCTCCCGGAACCTTGTCCTGCATCTTCTGGCAGGCAGGGCACACGATCGTCCCGACCGACGGGTCCTCTTTCAGCTTGGCAAGTTCGAGCGGATCCATGAACCAGCGTTTCTGCCGGTTGATTACCCCGCATTTCGTACAATAGCAAACCTCCATCCCGTCCCCCGACATATAGACATCGGTACTCCGGGCAGTCCGCTGACCCTTCTCTTCAACGCCTCTTTTCCGGGAAGGTTGTGTCATGGTTGTTCTCCTTTCAGCAGGGAAATTGCTGTGTTCCTGATTTAAGTATAACAGCCTTGCTTGGAAAAGCAGTTTTGAGTTTTGAGTTTTGAATGTTGAGTTGGGAAAAGCGGGAAATCGGGATTACGGGGTACAAAGTGCGGGGTACGGATTACGGGGTACGAGGTAAGACAAAACTACTTCTAACGTCTCCCATCTCACGTCTTACTTTTTTTGCTTTCAACTCAAAACTGCCGTAATACGGCTCTCGCCGGAACACCCGCGCCACCGCTAATTCGTAACGGCAGACAAAGCAGTTCATAGGCACCGGCCGGAACCTGCGACAAATTAAGCCCCTCCAGGATCACGACACCATTCCCCAGCAGGGTCCGGTGAACCGAACCGTCTCCGCTGAAACTTTCAATGGAGAGATAGTCTATTCCCACCAGTCGAATGCCTTTGCTCAACAGATACTCTGCTCCTTCAGTATTCAGCGCAACGAAATCCGGACAAAAATCCGGCGTTGTCCAGAGTGATGAATTGTCGGTCCGAAGCAGCAGTCGTTCCTCTCCCGCCAGCGGCAACACCTCCAGCTCACGCAGGCCGATCGTTCGACAGCCACGCAGGTCAACCACCAGGGCCCTTCCCATCAGCAGGGAAAGTGGAATACTATCCAAGGTTGCTCCGTTTTCCAGCATGTGCGCCGGAGTATCCACGTGGGTTCCGGAATGGTCACCGAGGGTGATACGGGAAACCTGTGCCCCATCCCCATTTTCTAACAGCAGCACCGGCTCCAGCAACAGACACGGATCCCCCGGCCAGGTCGGCAGACCAGCGGCAAGTGGCACGGAAATATCAAAAATACGCATGAAACCTCCAAAAAACTGTTCAATGTTCAAGGCTGGAAAAGATAAAAAACATTTTTTGCCACGGATGCACACGCTTGCGCGCCGAAGCTTCAGCGAAGGAGTGGATTTTCACGGATAGAATTTTAAAAAACAAACATCCTTGAGCCACGAATATACATAAATTTGCACGAATACGACCTTGCACAGCAGATGCTTTTAAACCTTTAGAAGATTTTAGGGTTTGTTTTCATTCGCCTTTATTCGTGGAATTCGTGGCTAAAATGACTTTCTAAAATAAATATTTTCTAATACAAATAAATTGACAATCACCCGATAATTCTGGATAGTACCACAGCAGACGACAAATATTCATGAGAAGAGGAATAGGGCGCCTGACCCGCCCGGACAAATGAAACTGGAAAAAGACGACAAGTACTGGATGGGCCTGGCGATCCGCGAAGCGAACAAGGCCGGGGCCCGGGGCGAAGTTCCCATTGGCGCAGTGGTGGTACGGGACGGAGTGGTGCTCGGCCGTGGCTACAACCTCAGGGAGAAAAGTCTCGACCCCACCTCCCACGCGGAAATGACGGCCATCCGCAGGGCGGCAAAGAAGGCGGCCAACTGGCGGTTGCTCGGCGCTACCCTTTATGTCACTCTCGAACCCTGCCCCATGTGCATGGGCGCCATCATCCTCGCCCGTCTGGAAAGGGTGGTGTTCGGCTGCCACGATCCGAAGGCCGGAGCCGCCGGCTCCCTTTACGACCTGTCGGACGACTCACGCCTCAATCACCGCGTCGCCCTCACTTCCGGAGTCCGCGGAGAAGAGTGTTCCGGCCTGCTCAGCACATTCTTTGCAGAGTTGAGACAAAAGAAAAAACGATTGTGAATAGTGGGCTACTGATTCAATAAAGTTTTTTCTCCGTTTGCCGAAAAGATACATCACAACGGGCAGCAGACCAGGAGAGGAAAGAAGTTATGGAAGATCAGTTTCAGCAGTTGCTGCAACACGGAATTACGGCACTATCCGCAGGAAACACCGCCCTGGCCCTCAAACATTTTGAGGAAGCCGCGGAACTGGACGAAACCCCCGAACTCATCTCCAACCTGGCCTACTGCCTGGCAAAGGAGAACCAAGACTTCGAGCAGGCAATTTCCCTCTGCAGGAGCGCATTCAGGGATGAATCATGGAATTCCATCCACTACCTGAATCTCGGCAGGATCTATCTCCTCGCCGGGCGAAGAAATAACGCCATCCGCACTTTCCGCGACGGACTGCTCCACGAGAACAATCCCCGCATCAAGGAAGAACTGTCCCGACTCGGCTCTCGCAAATACCCGGTCATCGCCTCCCTGCCCCGTGAACATCCCTTCAACCACATGCTTGGCAAACTTTTCACACGACTCAAACTGCGATAAGGCAATTTCAGTTTTGAGGTATGGAAGTTGAGATAAAAGACTCAAAGACATTTATTTACCACAGATACACACGGATAGAACCTTACATGGCCTTTTCTCTCTAGGGATGAAGGGGCAAACGGCAAAAGCACAAAAAGCTTTTTTCCTATAAACCCCTGAATATTTTTCTTGCGACAAAACTGTTACCATATTGCTTACCAAAAAAGCTGAAGATTACTACAGAACACCAGAAAATTGATGTATCCCCTCCAGCCTCTTCATCGCGGCTACATTGCCTTTCGGGGGGTTGATTTTCATCTGTGTGCATCCGTGTGCATCCGTGGCTAAAAAAGATTCCTGCCTTACGCCTTCGCAAAAGCTTCGACTCACGGGCGCTCCCCACAACTAAAACCCAAAAACCGCTTTCTGCCCGCAAATCTGCTGGTATTCCTCATCCGGCTCGGCCGTAACAGTAACCACCTGACCGTCCTGCCCCTCAAAAGCCATGGACCGGCAGTGCAGCATCATGCGTGCTGCAGCAACCCCGCCATAGGTGGAGTCGCCAACGATCGGCAGTCCACAGTGGTTCAGGTGCACGCGAATCTGATGGGTCCGTCCGGTGAAAGGCTGCGCTTCCAGCAGGGCCGCGCCATCCCCCTGCGCCACGACCCGGAAACCGGTCTGTGCCTCCTTGCCCGGCCTGGCAACCCCGTAGCGCGCCGAGCCTACCTTCGCAATGGGCTGGTCCACCAGCCACTCCCCGGCCGGAGGAGTGCCGGTTACCAGGGCCAGGTAGCGCTTCTCCACCCGACCCTCTTTCAAAAGCTGCGACAACCGTGCCGCGGCAGTGCGATTCTTCGGAAACAGCATCACCCCGGAGGTGCCACGGTCCAGGCGGTGGATAATTCGCACCGGCTCGCCGCTCGCACTGCACTTCATATACACGCCGATGGCATACTCCACGGTACCCTTCAACTGGTACGGTGTCCGCTGGGAGTTGAACCCGGCCGGCTTGCAGACTCCCACCAGATCCTTGTCTTCATAGATAACCGTCTCGGCGGTATAGACAAGCTCCTTGAACCGTTCCGGCTCCATCACCCCCAGGACAATCTCGTCTCCCTGCCGCAAGGTCCGGGAGGCAACTCTCACCATGGTACCGTTCACCGCGCAGCCCCCCAGGTCGACAATCCTCCGTACTCTGGTCTTTGACAGCGCTTCAAAAAGCAGCGCCGCACCATCATCCAACCGCATCCCGGCCTGTTCCGCGGCCACCGTTTCCTTCAAGATCATGCCCATCCCCTTCTCTCCATCATTTCCAGTGCACATGGTAGACGTTAACCTGAAAAAATTCAACGTCGAAGGTTCAATGTTTGACCCGATAACTTCAACTACCCGTCCCGTTCACCTTCCTAGACATAATGTCTAGCACCCCCCGGTTTTGTCCGGAACTTGAGCATTAAAATACTTGACTAATTTTTCAATAGCGGTAAAAATCTTTAACTTCAAATGCTTAGTAGATTCGATAGAAAATCCTGGCATAAATGTCCCTTGAAGCTACAGCTGAAAATTCACCACCCATAGCGGTTTTTGCCAATAAAAATGACGATAACTCCACACGCCACACGCAACACTCGCCATTGGACAGACTGGCACTGCCATTTACTGCCCACTCTGGATGACGGCGCCAACGATCTCGCCGAGTCGCTGACCATGGCAGAAATCCTTGCCGAGGCCGGCTTCACGCAGATCCACTGCACCCCGCACTCAATACCAGGTGTCTACGAGGCCTCAGCTATCCGTATCCGCCAGGCGACCCGGGACCTGCAGGAGGCAATTAACAGGGCCGGCATCCCGTTGCGCGTTTTTGCGGGAAGCGAATATTACTGTGACGAATTCCTCCCCGCACAGCTTGACGACCCGCTCTCCCTCGGAGACTCGAACATTCTGCTGATGGAGGCCCCTCTCCGGGCCACCCCGACCCTCCTCAGCTCCATCGCCTACCAGGTGACACTCCGCGGCTACACCCCTCTCTTCGCTCACCCTGAACGCAGTTCACTGTTCCAAACCACTGAAAAGGCCAAATCACCATCACTTCTGGGGTCAGTGCTGAGATTTGCCAACAGGAAGTTTAGAAATCAGCTCCCCGCTTCGAACCTTGAACTGGAAACCGCGAATAGTGACCACGATCTTAGCTCGCTGTTACGATCTTTGGGTTGCCGCTTCCAGGGAAACCTGGGAAGCTTCGCCGGCATCTACGGCGAACAGGTCAGAAAAGCCGCCATCAAAAACCTCCAGAGCGGCCTGTACGACTGCCTCGGCAGCGATGCCCACGCCTCTCAGGGATTGGCCGACTGGCTGAGGCGGGGACTGCGCGAAGTAGAAAGCCATGTCGGTGCGGAGGGACTTTCGGCACTCCTTACAGGGCCTGCAACTTCATCAAGAGCCGCTGAGAAGAAACTCGCAGCAGCAAAGTAAGACTATTTTGCCACGAATACCTCCGTGTTTTCACGAACAGAATTTTGAAGTACTTTGAAAGTTCTCCCTGGATTTCATGCTTGAATTACATTTTGACCCCATTGACAAATAGATATGATTCTTATTTTCTCTTACCCGTAACTCCGGAGCAACTAATGACTCGAAAAATTTCCGTTATCGGCCTCGGCTATGTGGGACTCCCCGTGGCAGTGGCATTTGGCAAGAAAAGCAGAACCATCGGTTTTGACGTGAACGCGGAGCGAATTCGCGAGTTGCAGGAAGGTTATGACCGGACCGGCGAGGTCACCTCCGGGGAACTTACCGATACTAACCTTCTTTTTAGCAACTCCATTGACGATTTGCGAACCGCAGACTTCCACATCGTTGCTGTTCCCACACCGGTGGACGATGCTAAACGGCCGGATCTTGCAATTTTGATAAAGGCTTCGGAGACAGTTGGCAAGGCACTAAAAAAAGGGGATATTGTCGTCTATGAGTCCACGGTCTACCCCGGTGCCACCGAGGAGGATTGTATTCCCGTTCTGGAGCGGGTCTCCGGGCTGACCTTCGGCAGCGACTTTACCGTGGGCTACAGCCCCGAACGGATCAACCCCGGTGACAAAGAGCATACCTTTACCAAAATCAAAAAAGTCGTCTCCGGCTCAGACCCGGCGACCTTGGAAACAGTTGCCTCGGTCTATGCCTCGGTTGTGACGGCTGGGGTTCATAAAGCGGCAAGCATCAAGGTGGCCGAAGCAGCCAAGGTTATCGAAAACACCCAGCGCGACCTGAACATTGCCCTGATGAACGAACTGGCGCTGATCTTCGACCGGCTCGGCATCGACACTCTCGATGTCCTGGAAGCTGCCGGGACCAAGTGGAACTTCCTGCCCTTCAGGCCGGGCCTGGTTGGTGGGCACTGCATCGGCGTTGATCCCTACTACCTGACCCACAAGGCGGAGAAGATCGGCTACATCCCCCAGGTTATCCTGGCAGGTCGCCGCATTAACGACGGTGTCGGCAAATTCATTGCCCAGCGCACCATCCGCGAGATGATCCACGCCGGTCAGAATATCCTCGCTTCAACGGTTACGGTCCTCGGCCTCACCTTCAAGGAAGATTGTCCCGATATCCGTAATTCCAAGGTAATCGACATAATTCGGGAGCTTCAGGAGTATGGAATCAATGTCCAAGTCAATGATCCCCTGGCCGATCCGGTTGAGGTTGCACACGAATATGATCTGAAAGTGGTCCCCTTTGAGGAGTTGCAGCCCGCAGCGGCTGTGGTTGTGGCGGTTGCGCATCGGCAGTATCGGGAGATGGGTGTTGGACTGTATAAAGGCTTGCTGAATGGAAGTGTTTTGGTGGATGTGAAGGGGATTTTTCAGGCATCTGACATGGAAGCCGAAGGAATACGGTTCTGGAGATTGTGAGCATTAGCCGGCACGAGACAGGCTCCCTCATGAAATGGTGGCTGTCTCCCTCAGATTCTGTCTGACCCCCAATTCTGCTTGACTTTACTTAACATGTATATCCACAGAGGGCTAGAAAGCATCCAGCTCATCTGTAGAAACTGACGCCAACTAATACCTTTCCTGAATTGATCGGCGCGTTGGGTTCTGCAAGCCCTGCGTTTGAAATATGATGGTAGCGGAATTCCAGGTTCAATGCGATCATCTCGCCAAGGAAATACTGAATTCCCGCTCCTCCCTGATACACAAAATTTATCTCGCTGCCCATGCATTCCAGGTCGAGATCGACGTAGACCACACCAACACCAAAGAAAATATACGGGACAAATTCTTTTGAGGAAGTCAGTTTCCAGCAACCCAGCACAGACACTCCCACCATGGGCGAGACCTTAGGGTCTACTGTTAGGGAAAAGGGCAACTCCACCAGAAGTTCGGGTTTCCCTTTGTACCATCCGTTTCCCAGTTCGTCGGAGAGGAACCGTCCATAGCGGCCGATAACGTCAAAGGTCTGCACCCTAGTGTGGGAATTCTTGCCCACGCCATCAAAGGTCGTGCCGTAACCGGTAATAAGGGAGTATTCATTTTTTGGAAATTTAATGAAATCATTGTCCGCCGCGAAAACTGAAGTTGACAGGAGAATGTGCAGAAACAATGAAAGAACGACCAAAGCACACGCTTTCATAATTCCCCCCTCTCAGTAAAATGCAGCCTTTTTGATAATTCGAATTCGTGATAGAAACTAATTAATCACATATTGATATCATAATGTTAGAGGTAATATTGTCAAGAATTTACAAATTAAAAAGCCGTGTTCTACCTT
>RPRC01000177.1 GCA_003857395.1 Geobacter sp. | reverse complement strand
GACTGTTGAAGGTTGCCAGAATCCCTGTCGGTGCGCCTGGCTTTGCCACAACAGCGTCATCCCCTCCGCCGCATGCACTCATGGAAACAGCAAGAATGGCCAATGAAGCCGCCGCGATAAACTTTCTGAACAGCTTTTTCATGTCGTACCTCCTCTTGTGTTTTTCCGCCTTCCTTTCAGTCAGTTTTGGAAGGGTCGGATTGGTTAGGGTGGATTGTTAGTATTAATGCTCTCTAAAAGCCCTGACAGGCCATTTCCCGCCTTTTCTGCGAAAACCGGAACCCAAGTGCTTCAATAGAGTAGCTTCTATTTGTATACTTACATATATTGGTGTGGCAATTTAATGTGGATCCATCTGGGTATTAGCAGGTATGCTGATAGCCTATAAGTTTCTTATGCCACGGAAAAATAGCTTGTCAAACATCGGAAACGTTAATTCCAAAATCCGTATATTGTCATTTTATTAGTAGGCTTTTGAGTAAAAAAGTACCTTTAATTAGTATGTTGGAAAATATGTAGATTTACTAATCTATGGGGGCCAAATATTTGCCTGCAAGGTTGCAGGGATTTCATGCCGCAGGCCATATCATGTCTGTGAATAAAAATTCCCTATTTCGCGCACCACATGTTCAATCTGGTTCCCGGCAAGTTCGGGATACATGGGCAAAGAAAGGAGTTCTCCTGCGCAGTTCTCCGAGATCGGGAAGTTTCCTCCTTCAAACCCGAATGAGCGATATGCGTCTTGCAGATGTATGGGCAGCGGGTAATGAATCAAGCAGTTGATGCCCCTTTCCGCGAGGAAGCCCTGCAGCGCATCCCGGTTTTTGGTCCGTATCGCATAGAGGTGATACACGTGTTTTGCGTAGTCCATTTCCTGTGGGAGGCTGATGCCGGCTGTCTTCGCTAGCAGACGGTCATAGAGTGCCGCGTTCTTTCTCCTGGCTTCATTCCAGCCTGACAGATATTGTAGCTTCACGCTCAGTAATGCACCCTGTATTCCGTCCATGCGGCCGTTCCAGCCGATCATGGTGTGATGGTATTTTCTCACTTGCCCATGGTCTCGCAGTGTCCTGATTTTTTTAGTCAGCTCCGGATCGTTGGTTACCACCGCGCCCGCCTCTCCATATGCACCGAGATTTTTGCCGGGATAGAAGCTGAAGCAGCCGGCAATGCCGATTGAACCGGCGGGCCTTCCCCGGTACTGTGCGCCATGGGCCTGACAGGCGTCTTCAATGACATGCAGCGTATGCCTCGCCGAGAACTCCATGATTGGGTCCATATCTGCCGGCTGTCCAAAAAGGTGAACAGGAATTACTGCCTTTGTCCTCGGTGTAACTGCACCCTCCAGCAGCGCTGGGTTCATGGTGTACGACTGTTCGTCCACATCCACGAAAACCGGGCGTGCTCCGCACATGCTGATTGCTTCTGCCGTAGCGATAAAAGTGTTGGGCACGGTTATGACTTCATCTCCCGGTCCGATTCCAAGACCCAGGAGTGTCATCCACAGGGCCGATGTTCCGCTGCTGACGCCCGACGCGTACCGGCAGCCGCAAAAATCGGCAAATTCTTCTTCAAATCTTTCCACAAAAGGACCCCCGACAAATTCGGAACTATCAAGAACCTGCTGGATCGCATCTGCAATTTCATCCCTGATGGTTTCGTACTGGGTGTGTAGATCAAGAAAGGGAACTTTTGTCATGAGACACCACTCTTTCCTGGCAATGGGCACCAGCCATTGTTGAAATGATCGTTTCTCCGGCAAGCACCTTGTCTCCCACCTTAACTTCCAGCTGCAATCCTTCCAGGTTCGGAATGATGACATCGACCTGGGAGCCGAAGGTTATCAGCGCAATTTTCTGGCCGAGCGACAAATGGTCACCTTTCCCCACATAGGTTACAATCCGTCTGACGAGCCGGGAGGCTATTTGGATTATGCCGATACTGACCCGCGTATTCTTGATAACCTGGTTTACTCTCTCGTTTCTGTAAACGGCTTCAGGCTTTTTCAATGACAGGAAACTTCCGGTTTTATGTTCACAGAAAGTCATTTCCCCCGGTATCGGGGCCCTTGTCACGTGCACATCTAGAAAACTCATCGAAATCCCGATAAGATAGCCCTTGCGGTCGGGAAGTATGTCGATAAAGGGCTGGGCGAGCTTGACGGATTCATTGCCTTTCGAGGAAACAGGAACAGAATTCTCATCTATGCTCTTGACATATTTGACGACTCCGTCCGCAGGAGAAACAATACAATCGTCTCTCTTTGGAGGAACCCGAACCGGATCTCGAAAGAATCTTAGAAGAAGAATTGTTGCTGAAAAGAGCAGGACCAATACGACTCCTGCCGAAACTCTCCAGATAAAATCGCTGGCGATCCATGGTGACAATACACTGATGCCTATGCCGGCCATGAAACCGATGAGCAGTCCTGCGGGAGTAACGGTCTTCAGATCCAATTCCCATTTCAACGCCAAAGGTATGATGATCAATTGGCTGAGTATGATGCCCAAAGCGATATTTTCCATGGTCACATCCTGAATCCTCTTTTGCACAACATGTAGGGAGCCCAGAAAAGTTCAGCCACAAAAGGCAAAGGGTCTCGACGTGAAAAGACGGCCAGTTCCTTTTTTCCCCTCAATGTTCTCAGATAGTCGATGACGTTCAGGCGCTGTTTTACCATTTCCATAAGTGCCGTGGGTACGTCACTTACCTCGCGGATCCAGGTAACCCCGGTCTCGAAGGAATCCAGCTGGACGGAATCGTTATGCATGTCCCTGAATAAGAGCGCGGAAAAATTAACCCCCGCTTTTGCTCCGAGGGTGTGCCACGCCCAGGTCCGAGGATTAATATCGATCAGTTTGTAGGTGTTGTCCCTCTCGTCAAGCATGAACTCGACCTCCGACAGGCCGTAGTAATTCATCTTTCTCAGTATTTGTGCCGACAGTTCTTCCAGTTGCGGAACATTGCAGGTAATAACGTAGGTGCTGGAACTACCGAAATCCATGGGGTGCTGGCGCAGTCGCACTCCCATGATCTTTGCCTTCACAGTTCCGTTACTGAAAAGTGAACAGAAGGAGTAGAGATTTTTGGGGCCCCCGCCGATAATCTCCTGTACCATGATTTCTGTTTTGTCTATGATGGAGGACATGTATCTGTAATTACGGAGCAGTTCATGGTGATCATTGGCCTTGATTGCTTTCAGATGGGTAACGGGATAAAAATTCGCAGTTATGGCGGGTTTAAGAATAACGGGAAAATCCAGCACCTGTTCAGACAGTTTCTCTTCACTTTCGGGGAAGAATGTCCTGGGGATGGGAACCCCAATCTCCGCTGCAAGCTGGTAGGTGAGCTTTTTGTTATACGCGAGACGGGTAATCTCCCAGGCTGGTGTTGGGACAAGGTAGTGCTCTTCCAGCCTGGTCCGGCTTTTCGCAAGGATACGGACTGCTATATCACTCGTGGGAAATATAACCGGTTTCTGTAGTTTTTCTTGAACAGAAAGGCCGATAAGAAAGTCGGTAAATTTTTCCGGGTTGCCGTACGCAGGGGATCTGTGGACCCTGTCAACATGCCTCGAAAATTTGCTGATGCAAAAAACCGGGTCTACGACCAAAACTCTTACTCCGAGTCCGGAAAGATTGCGGGCAATCCCTAATCCTTGAAAATCTCCTCCAATGATTACAGCTTCTTGAGTAATATCAGACATGGCTTTTCTCACTTGGTGGATGACCAGACTGACCGGTTCCATGAGAAGCCCGGGCACTCATTACTGCACGGGAATATCCTGATCGGATTTCGAGATTCCCCGCAGGAACCGTGCGGGGTTCCCGGCAACGATTACGTTTTGCGGGACATCTTTCGTTACCACACTGCCAGCTCCAACGATGGCGTTTTCGCCGATGGTGACTTTGCTGAGTATTGTCGCTCCGGACCCGATGGAAGCGCCTTTTTTGACGAGGGTTCGTTCTACCTGCCAATCTTCTTCCGTCTGCAGTCTGCCGCCAGGATTCGTCGCCCGGGGGAAGGTGTCATTAATGAATGTGACCCCGTGACCTACAAAAACGTCGTCTTCGATTTGTACGCCTTCACAGATGAAGGTATGGCTGGAAATTTTACAGTTCTTCCCGATAGAGGCATTTTTCTGGATTTCGACGAATGCTCCGATTTTGGAATTATCGCCGATGCTGCATCCATACAAGTTTATGAATTTGGACAGTTTGACATTTTGTCCCAAATGGACGTCATTCTCTATGCAGGCATAGCTTTCCAAGACATCTCCCTCCTTGTACTTTCGCTGAGGTGCGTATTAGGCTGCAGGCAGATGACGGCGCCTCTCATCTTCAGAGATGTTATGATAGCCTCAATCATCCTGACAATCCTCAACCCTGCAAGGCCGTCATTTATCGCTGGCAGATTATTTTCCACACAATCGACAAAGTATTGGGCCTCTATTTTTAATGCCTCGATTTGCTGCAATCTCGGTACCCAGATGTCTCCGGACCGATAACTGATCCGAGCGTTATACGATTCTTCCTGGCTGTTCAATTCCACCCCGCGATCGTAAACCCGGATTTTTTCGTCAGCGACTATGTCATTCCATACCAACATTTTTTTCTGTCCGCCTATCATGGTCATCCGTATTTTGACGGGTGAAAGCCAATTTATGCTGATATGGGCAATCAGGTTGTCCGGGTAGAAAACCGTTATGTACGCCACGTCTTCAAAGCCATTGATGTGCGCCATTCCGGTTGCGGCAATCGCGGTAGGATTGCCGCCGATCAGGTAGTCCATGATGGACAGGTCATGGGGCGCAAGGTCCCAAACGACATTGGAGTCCTTCTGCAGGAGTCCGAGGTTGATTCTGATGGAGTCGAAGTAAAACAAACGTCCCAGCACACCTTCATCGATGAACTCTTTGATTTTCTTGACAGCACCAGTGAATAGAAAGGTATGATCCACCATAATCCTGAGATTTGCCTTGTCCGCAAGTTCGAGCAACTCTTCCGCGTGCTTGACCGATGTGGTGAAAGGCTTCTCGACGAAGACATGCTTGCCGTTTGCCAACGCTCTTTTGGCGAGTGCGTAATGTGTTGAGACCGGAGTGGCAATCGCAACGGCATCGACCTTGGGAGAATGGATCACTTCACAGTCGTTCGGTGTGGTTCTGACTGTCGGATGTGCCAGTTGTGCCCGCTTGAGGGCCTCCGGGTTGGTGTCGGAAATGAACGTAACCGTGGCACCCTCAGCATCAGCAAAGTTCCGAACGATATTCGGACCCCAATAACCGTATCCTATGACGCCGATGTGTATCATGTGAAACCTCCCCTCAGTGCACCTGAAACAGTCAGCCTGAATCCACCGTGCTTAAGAACGGGCCGGCATTGAGATGAGCATCATTATCTTCATTGCGAGCATGTGAAAAGGTAACCGAGTCGCTAATATGCTCCTTTTCCCTTGATTACAGCCCATGGAGTGAGTAGAAGGATCTTTACGTCGAGCCAAAGTGACCATTCATGGATATATTTGAGGTCAAGGCGCACCATCTCATCGAAAGTAGTAGAGCTCCTGCCGGTAACCTGCCAGAGTCCGGTAATTCCCGGTTTAACCTGCAGCAGCCTGTACCTGTGCCATATATCGTAGTTTTCAAACTCGTACGGAATTGCCGGTCTTGGCCCCACGAGGGACATTTCCCCTCTGAAGACATTCAGTAATTGAGGCAGTTCGTCAAGGCTTGTCTTACGCAAAAATGCTCCGATCGGTGTGATTCTCGGGTCGTTCCGTATTTTGTACACCGGCTTTTGGAGACAGTCGCTGCTTTCCTCGCAGGCCTTGTTTTCTGTGATGAGTTTTTTGATGTACTCTCTATGTATTGCATCATCACTATCAACCTGCATTGATCGGAACTTCAGGAAGATGAATTTCTTGCCGAATTGCCCGAGTCTCTCCTGTCGAAAAAGCACCGGTCCTTTCGAGGTAGTTAGTATTAGTATCGAGATGAAACAGAATACGGGTAAAAGTACCAGGATTGCCAGGCTGCTTCCAACCAGATCGATGGCTCTTTTGATGAAATGCCCGCTCCTTTGTGCCTGGTGATCGAAGTGGAAATCGGGATACAGGGTTCTTTCAAAAACATTCGTTTTTGTTGTAGTATCGTCGTGTTTTTCAGGGTAAAAATGAAAAACGACCGATAATTCATCCATAATTTCGGGAGGGATGTTCTCTGAAAGATTTTTTCGAATCTTTGCTGATATCGCTTCCCGTGCCTCCCGTGTTTCTATGCTATCAATTTCCGTGAATATTACCCCTATTTTTGATCCGTATTCATACCAGCCGCATATGTCAGTTTCTCTTTTTGACTTCAGCAGTGCCAATTCTATACCGTGCAAAATTAGCGGGAAAGAATCTGCCGTCTTTATATTGTGAATATCAAGTAACGTTAACAGGAACGGTTTTTCGGAACGATCGGTTCTTTTTCGTTCACTGTAAAGGATGTTAAGGAATGTATTTTCTCTGCAGATCTCATTACTAAATACCATTGAGCAGTAACTTGTGCCTGAATCATCACTGTTAGGCTTATAGAGGGGCCCATCAACATAACTCGAAGTATTAAATCTATTGTGCTTCATGGCCTCAACTCGCAATGTGTTGTGTTATGATACAAAAGTACTAATTAGGAAGGGTAGCCATAAAGGTAAACAATAATTACAAGTAGTAAATATATTGACATTCTATATTTGATCATATGATTAGACGATTAAAAATACCTTAGATATCATAGTCATGTTTATATGTATATCACTATTGTAGTCATAGTCAATTAACACTAAAGTACCTATTTAGTGCCATTGCCGCTATATTACGGAGGCAATTAAACATATCAATGGTAGGGGCTAGGCTTGCCTCGCCCAATCGGAGCATGGCGCGCCGTGCCCCTACCTCAGGGTTGTGATGTTTAATTGCCGAAGTAATAACATGTTCAGTTAGTTTTGTTGCTTGCTGATACTGGCTACTGGTTGATGATGACGCGTGGGGGGTGGGAGGAGCCATTTATTCGGAAAACAGGTGACGATGATTGAGATCGTCGAGAGGAGGCCTGTTTTTGCATATCATCGATACCAGTTGTGAGCGATTTCTTGCCTGCATTTTTCTGAAAATGCGACCTAAATGTGACTTTATGGTTTGCTCGCTCAGAAAAAGTCTGGAGGCTATTTCTCTGTTTTTGAAACCCTCGACGACCAGATCGACAATTTGTCGCTCCTTTTTGCTGAGTTTTTCAACCGCAGAACCTGGCCTGGCGTTGTCTATGCCGTGAAGAATCACCTTCAAGCTTCCATTGTCTATCCATATCTGACCGCCGTTTATGACTAGCAGGGCTTTTCGCAATTGCTGAAGGCCGGAATCAAGTGAAAACACCCCGTATAGTTTGTGTATGTGCATTAAATGAATGATCTCTTCCTCTTGCAATCCGGTATCTATGAGCAAAACTTTGCCTTCGGGCCAGAGCAGGAGGCTACCGTGCTGCAAATATTCACAATCTACGAGTATCACATCTGGTTTAAAGGATTCGATTGGGGTCTGTTGATGGTTAGTCTGCGCTTGATAATCACTCGCTTCACAGTTCAGCGCCGTGCACAGGGCTTCGGAAAACAAAATATTTCTCATTACCACGAGCACTTTCATTTGTTCCCGCCTTTTAATCCACCGGTATGCCGTGAACCTGGACAGGTTCTTACAATCTCTGGTAAATGTTTTCTGGAATATAGAAACGCCTCTTGTTAAAAACCATCCCCAAGATGTTGCCGCCACTGTCTTCTATCTTTTCTTTCAAATTTTCAACAACTTGCCAGCGGGTTTTTTCCGCCTCCACGACTAGAACCACCCCATCCACCCTGCGCGAGATCTCGATTCCGTCGGGAGAACTGGACGCGGAACTCGAATCAATAAGAACGAGGTCATACTTCTGTCTCAATGAATCCCAGAAATCTACTATGTTTGCTGAATAAAAGTTTAAGGGAGTATCTCCGTCAGGCAGGTCTACGGGGCACATCTCTAGATCCATCTCCTCCCGGTGCGCATCATTCCCTGTCTCAAATCCTTCTCTGCTGCCCTCAGGGATAATATGGAGGTAAATACACTTTTGATGGGAATTACGTCTGGAATCCAGAACAAATACCTGCTTGCCCATCTTCCTGGCGGCAATTCTGGCGAATTCACGAACAATTGTCGAGGTGCCTTCGCCTTCCTTTGCGCTTAGGAATAGAATTACCTTCCTTTCGATATCGGGAAGAAGCGTCTCGATGTTCTGATAAAGGGCAATCATCTCATTTTCAAAATCCATCTGGGCAACGGAGCGCAAAACTGCAGTAGCAGTGGTTTGGGGCAATTCGGTCTTTGTCGTAGTCAGTTCCCGTGATTCCTTCTGGGCGTTTTCCAATGCCTCATATATCTTACTCATATCCCCTCCGGCTCCCTTTATTTCGTGCGGGGAACAGAATCTGATCTCCGACCAAGATCCTGTCGGCGTCATTGATGCTGGAATTACTTTCCTTGACAAGAGTAAGAAGTCTCTTATTGCTTACTCCGTAAACCTCTGCCACGAGCCGCGATAGTGTGTCCCCTGCCTTCACGACTCTGATAACTGGGGAAACAGTCTCTGGAGTTTCGCGGAGTGTCCCGCTAGGTTTGACGGTTGTATTGTCGATTTTGCGTGCCAATGCCTGCAGGACAGGGCGTTTACTTGCATCAGATCCTGCCTGATCTTTGTTTAGGGTGTACATGAAATACGAAGACAGCATAGCCAGAACAACTGCCAAGGAGGCTAGAGCCGTTTTTAGGGCCGCTCCTCTTTTTTTCCCGGAAAAGTCAGAGATGACTTCTTTTACGACACCAGATGTTATCCGCCCCTGTTTGTAGCCTAGTGCTGTGATAAAGGCATTTTCACAGAGTATATTGATACGTCGTGGTATGCCATGTGCTTCCTTGATAATCCTCCGCAAGGCCCCATCTGTAAATAGTGCGGAATTTTCTGCGGAAGCTTTCTTTAGCCGGTGAAGGATATAGGCCCGGCTCTCTTCTGCGGACAGGGGGCGAATTGTCGCTTTGACAGCGATCCGTTGTTTCAACTGACGTAATTCCTTTCGTTCAAGTATTTGTTCAAACTCGGGCTGGCCGCTGAAAACGATCTGAATAAGCTTATCCGTAGAGGTCTCCAGGTTTGAGAGCATCCGGATGTTTTCGAGGGTTTCAACGGGCATGTTCTGCGCCTCATCGATAATGAGTACGACGGTGATGCCTTTTTTGTATTCCTCGATCAGAACATAATGGAGTTGATTCACCAACTCGAAGACGTCATCAGTAAGGTCAATGATCCCCAAATCCCGGTATATCGTTCTCAGTAGACCCTGAAAAGATACATTGGAATTGAAAATATAGATTATCTTCAGTTTGCTTCTGTCGACATCCTCAAGATAGGAACGGACAATAGTGGTTTTGCCAACCCCGACTTCACCGGTTATCAGCACGAACCCTTTTTTGTGCCCGATACCGTAGATAATCGATCCCAGCGCCTCTTTGTGGCTGGGGCTCAAAAAGAGAAACTCCGGATCTGGTGTTATATGGAAAGGCTCTTTCTTAAGATTGTAGAAGTTTGCGTACATTGTTTTCGTCCCTGTAGGGGATGGTGGCAAGAACCTTGAGATTGAGACGCTTTTCAGCAATTTCAGGTGACACCAGTCCTTGAGAGTTGCGTTCCGAGAATAAAGCATACCCAATGCCGGAAAGTGTCCCGAAGACTATTCCCAGTAATATGTTCAGACCCTTTTTGGGCTTGATCGGCTCTACCGGAGTCGACGCCGGTTGGATAATGCTGATGTTTGCCAGCTTGAGCTTATTCATGTCGTCAGCGATTCTTGCATCTTCCATCTTTTCGCCGTACACCTGAAAATTTTTCTCATTTGTGGCCAGTTCCCGCTTCAGGTTCTGCATTTCTTTTTCGCGGAGGTCAAGTGCTTGTATCTCGCGGTCGAGTTGTCCCAGTTGCATTCTCAGCGTGGCGTATTTTGCCCGTTGCGCACTCAAATCCGCCTCGGTTCTAACTGCATCCCTCTGGGCATCTTGATACACCACATTGCCGGTCATCACTTTTTTACTGATGTCCTCCTCCTGCTCACGGAGAAAATTCTTCACAAGCTGTATCTGCTTGTCGTTTTCAACTACCAGCCTGTTTTCTCCCTTGTATTTCCGCAGAAGTTCCTGTTGATTGATTTGCAGTGCAAGGAGCCTGGACTTGGCCTCCACAATGATTTTGTCTCTCTCCGTTCCCGTATACATTGCATTCGAGCTGGTCAGGTTTTTTGTCCTGGCTTTCAGAGTAGACAGTCTCCTTTGCAGTTCATCGATGGTGTTCTGGGCACTCAGCGTCTCGCTTGCAAGGTCGGTCCGCTGTCTCAGCAACAGACTTCTCTGTTCATCCAGTGAATATACCCGGTTCTTCTGTTTGAAGGACTGCATTTCGGATTCCGATGCCAAAAGCTTCTTGCGAATAGCTTCGACCTGGCCCTCCAGAAAGGAGGATTGGGGGCTGCTGAAGACCTGAAGGTGTTTCTCTCTGAAATAATCGACCAGGAGATTTACTGACTTTGAGGCAATCTGTGGATTCATATGTTCGAAAGAAACCTGGATGACGCTGGATTTTTTAATGTCTTCAACGTCCAGACTCTTTTCGAAGCGTTCTATGGCGATATCCATGGGCCGTGTATCTTCGGGAGGATCATTTGCCAGATCCGGATACATCTGGGCGATTTTGACGGTTTCAATTACCCTTTTTGCCAAGTCCGGACTTTTTAGTATCTGGATTTCGGAGTTGATTATTTCTTCACGGTTCAAGGACATCATTGGTTCAGACCTTCCCACCTCGGACTGGTTCATATACTCTCGTCCGTATTTAACGAGCAAAGTAGATTTTGCTTCGTAAACGGGTGAGGCAAAAAATGTGGCTATCGTCACCATGACTACGACGATGGAGAATATAGTGAGTATCTTGGCTCGGTGCTTGAAAAAGATGGTGAGCAAGTCTCTCAAACTCACTTTCTGATCCACCTGCTTTCTCGAACTAGTCCTTTCCATGATAACCTCTCAACTCCCTGAATTTTGCTTACATCGATACGGCGGAGCAAACCGGCATACACTGCTTTCCGCGTTTTTAAAAACCAATTCCGTATGATACCCCGAACGGGATAGGAATATTCCTGCGAATATATTGATCGATAAATTGATTTACGTTGGCAATCGTGGATTTCGGGACAAACACAACGTCGTAGGGGGCAAGAAGTAAGTTCTGACTTCCATCGGCAGCTTTTCTAATTTCGTCAAGATTCACTTCTATGGCCTGAGGTTTGTTGTCTTTAGATTTGCGGATGATAAGTACCTGGTCCGTCTTGGCGGTATCTTTTGCGCCACCCGCTTCGGCGATGGACTGCAGAACCGTCAGCGGTCCCAGCAGGGCTACCATTCCGGGTTTGTTAACTTCTCCATCTACATAAACTCGCTGTGAACTGAACGAACGGACGATAACGGTGATGCCGGGATTGGCAAGCTCCTTTTCGTAGCGTTTTTCCAGTGTGCTCGTCAGTTGTGCTGGAGTTTGGCCCGCTGCCGGAATTTCCGGCGCCAACTGGAGAGAAATGCGACCATCGGGTCGAACAACTACCAGATCGTTCAACTCGGGATTGTAGAAAAACTTGATATCTAACGAATCCCCGGGCTGAATCAGATATTCTTGCAAGGGTACTGACGTTGACATACTGTTCATGTGCTCAGTTGCAATGTTGTTATGTGTTGTGCATGCCGTCAAGAATACGGAAATGATAAGAAGCTTCACTAAATTAATTGACATTGTGGCCTCCTTGCCCTAAAATCGCCGATTTTTTTACTATGTATACTGGGAATTGTAGCGCAGGCATGGTGCTTGTCAAATTGTGGAAATACTTCAGTTTGAAATCAAACGGCTGGCTATGTGCTGATATTTTTCCGGCTCGCAACGATACAGGTACTAACCCGATCCCTGTTCGCTTTGGCTGAAAGGGTGAGGAGTGGAAGGGACGGAAATACCTTGAAGGTAGAGCTGGCTTTACACTGCTGATTGGGGATTCTGGTGGCTGTCGGGATAAAATCGACAGAAGAACAGCGATGTCAGGTCGAATAAATCGAGAGACAGCCGTCAGGCTGTACACAGGAAGGGTGGCAGATGAAAGGGGTGCCGGGAAGGGACAGGCTGCTGATTACGTTCGACCTTTTCCTAATGAGTCGTTTGGCCCTTTACGGAGAATGTTGTAGGCGAGGTTCGTGAAGCGACTACGACGGTTTGCCTTGATCCGAGAGAAAATGGAAGGCCATGAATAGGCTTCCTGTCGGGCCTCCAGCCAACCCTGATACAGTCGTTCAGGCGTCATCAATTTGGGTCGGAAGACGACTTCGGAATGATTGAAGTGTTTCCAGTCCTTGTGAAGGAGGCGACCTTCCAAGTCAAATTGCGTAAAGAGTGCAGTGCCGGGGTACGGCGTCAGGAGATTGAAAGTGGGGAGGCTCGGGGAGGTCTCCTGGAGAAACCGGACAGTTTTTTCGAAGATGCTCTCGTCGTGGTCGTCGAATCCGAAAATTATGGAAGCCTCCAGGACAATCCCTGCATCCCGGATTCTTTTTATCAGATCGGCGTGGGATGAGCCATTAGCTGTTTTAGGATGGTTTGCGTGCAGTCCGGCAACCGATTCTATACCGACAAAAATGCCTACGCATCCGGAATCCGCTACCAGTTGAACCAGTTCCGGGTCTTCGGCGAAACGGAGATTTGCCTGGCCTCCCCAGCGGAGGTTGCGCCCCTTCATCCGTTCAAGAATCGGCTTGGCTCTTTCCGGGTCCCCCAGAATATTGTCATCAAGAAAAATTACAAGCTTTTTGTCGAAGGACTGAAGTTCTGCTTCAATCTCGTCAGTGTCCCGGTAGCGGAAGCTGTTACCGAAGTAGGGGGTTACGATACAGAATGGACAGTCGTAGGGACAGCCGCGGCTTGCCTGGAGGGTTTGGGTGGTGAGGTAGCGCTTGCCGTCAAATATCTCCCGCCGTGCCCACGGGATTGTCAGGCGGTTTCCGCCGGGAAGCGGTGCCTGATAGGTTTGCTGCAGCTTGCCTTGCAGGAGATCGTCAAGAAGCGTTTCCCATACAGGCTCGGCTTCGCCGATGACGACAGCGTCGGCGTGGCTGAGGGCTTCTTCGGGAAGCACCGTCGGATGTATTCCCCCAAGGACCACCGGAATCCCCCGTTCGCGAAAAGTATCGGCAATCTCGTAGGCACGCGTTGCCTGGTGGGTCATGGCAGTTATCCCGACCAGGGTGAAGTTGTTGTCAACGGGTATGGTGTCGTGAAGTTCATCCGCCAATGTCACTTTCCAGCTGAGCGGGGTTGCCGCGGCCACTTGCTTCAGGGAAAGGGATGGAAGCTGAAAGTATCGAGCCCAGCCGAGTTTAT
>RPRC01000176.1 GCA_003857395.1 Geobacter sp. | reverse complement strand
GCCCGGGCATTTACCTGAATGGCACGACCTATGACATTGTCGAAACGACAGGAGGTACCGTTAGCGGCTCTTTCGGCAGTGTTTTGCTCCCCGCATCGAAACCGCTTCTTTCCTTTGCATTGAACCAGTCATCGAACGTCGTCGAGTTGGAGGTCACTGCTCCGAAGGTCACCACGGTGGCTACCAACCCGGTGGAATATGCCATGGCCGAGTATCTTGACCGGATCATGCCGACTGCCAGCGGCGATCTCGCTGCGGTGCTGGGAGAATTCCAAGGACTGGAATCGTCGCAGCTCGGTGCCGCAATTGCGGGCATGAATTCCGGTTCATATACCAGTCTGAGCAAGGTGAGCATGGCGGGAATCGGCCTTTTCCTTGGCGATCTGAAACAGCGGATGGGAAAACTGCGCGTGAACATGATGACTGCCGACAGCGGCAGTGGAACGAAACCGATTCTTCTTGCGTACTCCGGCTCTGCTGCGGAGCTTGGCCGGATTGTGACCATTGAGCAGTCAACTCGGGGTCAGACCATGAATGGTCTTTGGATCAACAGTTATGGCCAGTGGGGAGATCATCAGGCACTTCCCGGGTATGCGGGGTATGACTACACTCTGTATGGCAGTGCGATCGGCTATGATTACACATTTCCAGGCAACCTGTTGCTCGGTGCCAGTCTGGGCATGTCACGGGCAGAGGTCGACTTTGGATCCTCCCAAGGAGATGGCTCGGTCAACAGTGTAACGGGCGCTCTCTATGGCAGCTATTATGCGGGAAATGCCTATATTGAGGGGACTTTTTCATACGGGAAGCAGCGCTATCACAACAGCCGCTTTATCAGTGTCGGCACTATTTTGCGCGAAGCATCCGGCAAGCATGATGCGGATGCCTTCACAACGTATCTCGGCGCTGGCTATAATTTTACGGCCAATTGGCTGACTATCTCGCCATTTGCTTCGTTACGCCATATTCATCTGGCCGAAGAAGGTTTCACCGAGACCGGGGCTGACAGCCTGAACCTGGCGGTCGAGAGCCGTAAAACCGACTCCCTGGTGTCGGAACTGGGCCTTCGTTTGGCCCGTTCATTCGCCATAGGAAATGCAAGCGTGATTCCCGAGCTAAGCGCGGCACTCAATTATGATTTCGATATCGATGACCAGGTTGTCACGGCGTCGTTTGCCGGAGCACCCGGGAACACATTTTCGATCAGAGGTGAAGAAGTGGAAAAATATGGTGCGGCAGTCGCTGCCGGTCTGACGTTCATCCATAGAAGCGGGGTGTCGGCTGTCCTGAAGTACCTCGGTGAGTTCCGTGAACGAAACAGTTCCCATGGCCTGATGGGTGAGTTCCGCTACCTGTTCTGAGTCAGAGGACCAGACACGGCTGGAGTCTTGGGGGGGGCACGACTTCAAAATATCATTTGTAATCTGGAGCCGAGGTTGTAAGGGCAAAAGGGGAGACAATAGCTGACAAATAGAGAAGGTTCCCAGTATCGATAGGATTGCAAGATTGCAAGTTGAATGACAGAAGTTGCAATCTTGCAATTTGACCCTGATGTGTCCTTTCCCGCCTTTTCCGTTAATAATGATTATTGATTCGGTTCTGTTACCATGGGAACGTGCATGCAAGCAAAAGGCCCAAGGCTTTTGCTTTCTGCAGGTCAAAATTATCCAGGTATGCTTTTAACAAAGGCTTTCTGTAACCGACACCCATGGAATTGTTCAGGTGGTTTCGTTAACTGAATAAATTCCCCTAGGGGTACTCCCCCAACCCTGCCGGTGAATAGTTTTCTGACAGGTAAAGGCATGAATGGATTCTCCCGGTAGCTTTTCTGCCCGTGAGTCTTGCGAAGGATGTAACTATTCGTTATGCTTAAATAAATCAGTTAGCACAGGAGGTGGTTGTGTAAATATTAAACATATGCAGATGTGAATATTTTAATTAGAATGATATACTCATTGTTTGTAATGATTTGTCAAGTCTTAATTTTGATTTGTTTTTTCTTCAAGGACAGACAGTACAGGTAGGGCATAGCTAAGGTCATGCCTTGAGTTGCGGCCGGGCAAGGTCGCATAATTTAGCGGGTGGAAATTCCGCCCTGAAGGCAGTCCAGCAACCGGGTTGCGAGTCCTTGGAGGTCTGGTGGTAACATCATGCTTTATGCGTAGGATAGTGAGCAGTCAGGCCGTAAGCCAAAAGGATGAAGGGATTGGGCCCCGTAAATGACGCGATGGGAAGGACGACGCTTTTCCCCGATGTTCCCCATGGATTGGATACAAAGCCATCGGAGAACCTTGTGTTAAAAATGCTCTTGACTCTTCTCGTTCACTAATTATATAAGGTAAATATAACCCTTAATAAAGTAGAGCATTTTACTGTTACCGTTTAGGGAGTGTTCGTATGAGATGGGTACCTGTTCTGTTCAAGGACAATCATTACATGGTTGTTTCCCGTCATGAGCTGGATTTGCTGCTGGCAGCTGGTAACATCAAGGCATTCCGGCGTTCCACCGGATGGGTTCAGGTAGGTAAGAGCCCCATCAGAAAAGGCTCCATGTCTTACGTCGGCAGGGAGAGAAGAAATCTGGGCAAGAAACAGACCGTGGCAAGAGGAGTCGCCAGATAGGCGGCAAAGCCTGGGATCGCGGGCAAGCTTGAGTTTAGTCTGGTTTGGAAGGGGATGCGTCCTCTGGCGCTCCCTTCTTTACGACTTGATCTTAGAGGACTCCGCTGAAAGAAGGCTAAGAGAAGGAAAGCACAGAGGGGGCAGAAGAAAGCATGAGGGGTCTAGATTCTACATTTTGTGTAGAATCTAGACCCCTCATGCTTCCAGGCTGCTAGAAGGCCCTTACTATGCAGAATAACGATGTGCCCCGAAGCGCCCTTTAGGATCGGCCATTCGAACCGATATTTCGGGTATGTGAAGGATTGGGTCGGAAAGAAGGTCCGGCGCTATTTGATGCGTGCTAAAAACCGCGGAGGCTTTGGCTGGAATAGGTCAATTGCGTAGGTCTAACCCTATAGTTTTGTGCTATTGTAGTGCTTTTATTTGAGAAATAAAAGCACAGTATCAAAGCTTGGCCCACTTGTCTTGTATGACGAAGGAAAGAGGGTGCAAACATTGCGACCATTGATAGCGGAGGGGTAAACCAGTGCTCACAACTGTTGGAACCTCCCGGCTACTGTTGCAGGCTTTACGGGCCAGGACCGGCATTTTGCGTCGAGAGGGCTGGACCTTCGTCCTGCCCTACGGCATCGGTGATACCTATATGGTCTGCGCACTGGCAGCCCAGGCGAGGGAGCGGCTGAATGGCGATTCCTGTACCGTTGTCGTCAGGCGGGCGCATGCGGATATTCCTGCCATGTTCCCCGGTGCGTTTTCTCAGGTGGCAGTGTATGATCAGTTGAATTTCAAGCGGATTGCAGCGCTTTCCTGTTTTAAAAAAGGCTACCCGATTTTATTTCACCCAAATTTTGAGGGGCTCGACAGGGTACTCGGTTATGGTGGCTTCAACCTGCTGGACAGCTATCGGGTCTTGTTCGGGTTGCCGCGGGAATCCGTGGCGGCCACGCCGGTTATCCAACCGCAGTGGCGCCGCTCGGCTGAAGCCCGCTTTGACCAGGCGCTACTCCCCCGGGGTCGAACCGTCCTGCTTGTTCCCGCCGCTGTTACTGTGCAACCGGTTGACAACCGCCTCTGGCTGGCGCTAGTCCGCCAGTTAACAGCGCAGGGGTACACCGTCGCAACCAACGTGCCGAACAATGCTCTCGCAGGGTTACCCGGTACGGTGCCCTTGACTTTCCCTTTGTGTGAAGCCATCCCTATCGTGGAGCTGGCCGGCCGTGTTATTTCGCTGCGTAGCGGCTTCTGCGACCTGATTGCCACTGCACGGTGTGCCCTTACCGTTCTCTACTCAGAGGAGGGGCCCGAAGCCCCCTTCGATGGCTTCACCACCTACAGCCTCAGGCTTACCGGACTTTGCGACAGTGCGTACGAAAAAATAATCCCTCCAACCGGTGACTGGGAAGCGCTCGCCGCAGATGTTTTACGGGAGGGGCAAGATTAAATGCGTGCCCAGATCCAGCACATAATTATTCAGGCGGGCGGTAAGGGAACGCGGATGGAACACCTTTGTGCGAACAAGCCCAAGGGCCTTATCCCCATCAATGGCCAACCGCTTATCTTGCGGATGATGACTCAACAGCCTGCAGCGCATTTTTACATCATTGCCGACTACCAGAAAGAAGTCCTGCGCAAGTACCTGGCAGTTTATGCCAAGGCTTCGTACACCCTGATTGAAACCAACGGGCACGGGAACTGTGCCGGGATCAAAGACACCCTCGCTGCCATCCCTCCTGCCGAGCCATTTGCGCTTCTGTGGTGTGACCTCCTCTTTGAAAAGGAGCTCTGGCCTCAGGATCTTTGCCTGGACCTGCATAATTATATCGGCCTTTCGCGTGATTTCGTGTGCCGCTGGAAATTTGAACAGAATGCCTTTTTTGAAGAAGCCAGCGACAGCTGTGGCATCGCGGGGGTCTATCTCTTTAGAAGCAAGCGGGTACTCGACGCTCTTCCCCGCAGTGGCGAGTTCTGCAGCTTTTTGCAGCACTCGGGCACATCCTTTTCTCCCTATTTTCTTGAAGGGGCCAGTGAAGTCGGCACTCTGGAGTCCTACCGAACCCTCTGTGCACGCTATCCGGTGGCGCGGCCCTTCAATACTATCGTTTTTGAGGAAAATTGTGTGATAAAAAGCCCCCGTAATTCATTGGGGGCAGTGCTGGCAGCCTACGAGCAGAACTGGTACGAGAAGGTGAAGCACGAACAATGGTCTTTTCTGCCGGAAATATACCAGACCAACCCGCTGCATATGCAACGGCTGTCTGGCGGACCTCTGTATAAAACCCCCCTCGCTGCTGCTGAAAAAATCAGCGTACTGACTGCGTTGATTAACCACCTGCAAGAAATACATCAGGGGTTGCCTGTTCGCACGGGGGATTTCGCAGACAACAACACAGAAGCGCTGATTGCTAAAACCAAAAGGCGCCTTGATTCAATAGCATCCCTGATTCCACTGATGGAGAAAGATCACATCGTTGTCAATGGCAAGCGGTGCATCAACTTTTATCAACGCTGGGATCTGGTCACCCGAGCGGTCAGCCCTTTTTTTTCAAATCAGTACAGTCTGATCCATGGTGACTGTACCTTTTCCAACACCCTGTATGACGAAGAGACCAAGGCGCTCTTCCTCATTGATCCTCGCGGCTACTTTGGCATGCTGCCCTTCTATGGTGACGTGGACTACGACTGGGCCAAGCTCTACTATTCCCTTGTCGGAAATTACGATCAGTTCAATGCCAAAGAATTCCGGCTCACTTTCGCCGATAATAATGAAGTGCTGCTAGGGATTGCCAGCAATGGTTGGGATCATCTCTCCGACAAATTTTTCGCATTGACCGGCCGACCACGCTTGAAGATTCAGGTCTTTCACGCAATGATCTGGCTGTCGCTGGCCTCCTATGCCTTTGATGACTATGATTCTATTTGCGGGGCGTTCTACATGGGCATCTATCAGTTGCAGCAGACCTGTGAAAGTCTGGGGCAAAGCGGAATATTGCTTGAAAACAATAACTCTTGAGTTTTTTACGCTGCCCAAAACCTGGCTGGTCGATGTGGGCGGCAGGCTGTTGGTGCATATCGGCCATCTGCAGGGAGAAGGTCAACTGGTGGCGGGATGCTGCCGGGTTAATTTCAGAGCCGTTCCCTGCCGAGCATCAGGAATAATTCGTTGCCGTCTTCCATGATCACCAGCAGACTGTCACTGCCGCGAACCGTGACCCCTTTCACCCCCGGCAGGGTCCGCAGATATGCGGCAGTCTTTTCCGTTGCCGCGCTCCTGTTGCCAGCGGCAGCATGCAGATATTCGGCATATCGGGTATCGGCTTCCATTGGCAGCGACTCGGGCGTGACCCGAGGTCGGGCAGTTTCCAAACTCATCTTGCCAGGTTCTGCTGCGCAGGCCGAGGCCAGCAGCAGAAACATCCCGAACCAGACCGGAAATACTCTTTTCATAGCATACCTCCCGGATGTGCGGGAGCAGAGACATTCGCACCACTGCTCCCGCACATGTCTTCCCACAGGGAATTAGTCTACTTTTTCAAGGTCACGCTTCCGCTATCGGGAAGTCTGTCCTTGCCCGTCATGTCGTAGAGCCAGATTTTGACCGGGTTCGCAGTGCCGAATGATGTGTTCCAGGGCACGACGATACTGTAATCATTGCCGCTCTTGGTCGGGGTTCCCGTGTATACTTTGTTGTTGTAGAGCCCAGGCTGGGTCTGCTTGTACACCTCGAAGTTGTTCCCGTGGCATTTGACCAGCACTTCGGCCGCGGCGCTCCCGCCGGTATCCACATAGAAGAAAAACTCGTTTAAAGTTGGGGCACTGTAGAAGCTTATCGTCGCGTGGATTTGTGCACCGCTTGAAGCCAGCCTGAGGAGCTTGAAATCGCGGCTGTTGGTTACGGAAGCTTCGTTCGGATCGGACTTCCAGACCGCCAGCTGACACCTGTTCTTATTGTCGGGGAAGGCCACCAGTTCAGGGGGGCGGCACCCGGTGGCGTACACCGCTGCAACCGCATTACCCACGGATTCTTGCTCCTTCATTTTCTGGAAGAATAGATCCGTACCCTTGTCTCCGCAGTTGAAGGAGACCGACTCGTTCCAGCCGAGCCATACCGATGCTCCGTGGCTCGTTGTCCAGGTGGGCATGCCCGGCAGAGCGCCCGGATCGGCGCCATGACAGCTTTCCAGGAAGAATATCGTGGACGGAAAAGCCTTGTCGGCCCAGTATGTGGAACTGAATGTTCCGGTAATAATGTAGCCGAACTGGGTAGCACCTGCTGCATGATTATAGGCACTTGCCCGGATCGTCCCGGTGTAGCCGCTGTTGGCGGGCGGGTAGCTGGTGTACCAGGGCCGCACGAGAAAACCGAAATCGCCGCCCAGGTCACCGCCGTGACCGCGAAGCATGATGACACCGTATTCTCCGTTGTCGAGCAGCGCGGCATTGGCCAGGTTGGCGTTGTTGTTCAGCTTCGTGGTCACATTGTAGCCCAGCGATTCGAGGTCCGACTTGACCTGGGTCCAGATCTTCGGCGAAAGCACATTGTAATCGTCCTCCAGGCAATCGAAGATCAAGGCCTTGTTGCTCTTGGGAGCGCAGGGCAGGAGGGAAATGATTTTTGAGGGATCTATCACTCTTTTGTCCACGAGAACCCGGTCAGCCGGCGTAATGACTCGCGGCTGCAGCTCCATCTGGGCAGTTTCTCCGGTGGAACCGAGCCGATCCTCACCCAGCAGCATCAACAGTTCGTTTCCATCCTTAAACCGAACCATGAGGTTGTTCCCCTTCAGTTGCTTCACATCGCGCACTTCCGGTTGTCGCAGCAGGAACGCCTTCTGCTGTACGACGGCTTCGGGCAACGCAACCTTCTGCACCTTCACCATGTTTCGCACATCGGTCTGCACTTTGACCGCAAGCTGCGTGATCTTCGCCGCATCGGCCCCCCACGCCGAGCCTGCCGCCATGAGCAGCAGGCATACCATTCCACTGAACATTCTTCGCATCATAACAACTTCCTCCTTGTGATGTTCCGACAGGGCCACCATGGCCCGTCGTATGGGCTGTTTCATCCGCGGGATGAAAGTCCTTCACGCCCAAAACGGTAAGGCACGAGTTACTTGAAAGAAAGCTGCTTTTCCTTGATTTATTGAAGAAAGAAAAGCAGGGAGCGAGAGAACTCCAATTTTGACATCGGGGTCGAAGCATTGTACGCCGTTACATAAAAATAGCCGGGGCCGAATACCTGTATCAAAGTATTTCGGCAACCCGGCTGTCTCGGTGAGACCCTGTAGGCTTTCCGCCCCATCCTCACGGATGGTTGAGTATTATCGGCTACTTGCTGTATATGTTTTTTACCGTTGATTCAGTATCGAAACAGTGGCTACGGTCGAAGCTTCCTTGTATGATTCGAGGATGACCACGGCTTCTTTCCTGAAAGTACCCGGGTGGTGCAAAGCAAAGAAAACATGTCACCAAATAATAGGATATAGGTTAGTATGAAACAATCACTTCGTCAAGAATGTTAATGTTTCTGGGCAGGTCAATCAAAAGAAATGGAATAGATCTGGAATCATCTGGGCCAAAGCAAACGGTTGTCTGGCCAATCCCGAGACGAGTGACCGTACTGTGCACCTTCTGATTGACTGCCGATACTGTCCAGAAAAACAAGAAGTTCGTCTGCCACTGCTGCGGAAATGGCCTTCAACCCCTTGTTGAAGGCTTCCAGTTGTTCGGTCTGTTGCTGAACACGCTTTTCCAGTATTTCGTTGAGCTTGGCGACTGTTTCTTCCACCTGTTTCCGTTCTGTGATGTCTTCGGATAGGTGGTAATCCCTTCCGGTACCGGCTGAATGATTGAAATTAATTAATTGTTATTCGATTATGGATCTGGTATGTATCGAAAAAATGCTACGTATCAGCCGGGCAACAGACCAGAAAGGCTGGTGCCGTGGAGCAGAAAGAGTCAGGATTGAGCATTGCATCATTTGGCTCGTGGCTGGAACTGAATCTCTCACGACGTCGGTACCTGTAACCTGTAACCATCTGAAAGAGGGAGAAAAGGATGACTGCCTTTGCTACGACAACTGCAATCAGGTTCATGCTGGCTGGGCTGATCGCATTTTTTGTCTCTAGCCCTTTCCATTCAGGCGCCTGTTTTGCTCAGAGCAAGATACCTGTTTCGGATGACGAAACGTTTTCTCTGCCTGGAAACGGGGTCCTCTGGACACGGGATGGGAACCCTGCCGGTCTGGAATTGACGTGGACTGAGGCCCTTGAGTTTCTCCATGAATTGAACATGCAGAAATTCGGCGGATGCGAGGGCTGGCGCCTGCCCTCACCCGGCGAATTGACGGATCTGCTGGCATATCTGAACAGCGGCAATGTCGACGACGAGGATATTTTAGCGGAACAGGATTACTATTGGTCCTCTTCGGCTGCTCCTCTCGAAAGCGGGTATGCGGATGCCGTAAATATGGAGGACGGCAGTGTTGACAGCAACCAGAAGGAGGAAATCAACTATGTATGGCCGGTGTGCGGGCAGTAAAGTACCTGCGTGCCCTGGCGCTACGTTTTTACTCGGTAAAATTATCGCAACGAAAGAGGGGGGATTATGATTCTGACCAACGTAAACACTGTTCCCGGTAAAAAAATCGTAGAGCACTTTGGTATCGTGCAAGGCAGCACCGTGCGTGCTAAACATGTCGGCCGGGATATTATGGCCAGCTTGAAGAATTTGGTGGGGGGTGAACTGAAGGGCTATACTGAACTGCTGCAGGATGCCCGGGAAGAAGCCATGCAGAGGATGACGGAGCAGGCAAGGCAGTGTGGGGCGAATGCCGTGGTGAACATCCGCTTTGCCACTTCGTCCGTCGCCCAAGGGGCTGCCGAGCTATTTGCCTACGGCACAGCCGTTCGCGTCGAATAGGAGAGTACTGACATGGAATTTCTAGCCAGATACTTCGACCTGTTGATTTTCCTGGCTCTTCTAACGCTAGGCTACACGGCAGGCTCCTACGCGGAAAGAAAACATTATGCTTCTATTATCAGGCGGGAGCGAGAGCAGTTGATGGTGCAGGTGATGACGGCTGAAGCCTATTTTGCCGAGGGGCGGGTGAAGAATGCCTTTCTGGTGTCCGGCAGCGCGGTAATCTCCGTTGACTATTTCAAGCGCATGCTTGCCATCCTGCGAAACATCTTTGGCGGCCGCATCAAGGCCTATGAATCTCTGTTGGATCGGGCACGGCGGGAAGCGATTTTGCGTATGAAAGAGCAGGCGCTGGGTAACGGTGCCGATATGGTCGTTAATCTGCGTCTGGAAACAGCCACTATCGGCAACGCGGCCAACCGCAAAAACAAGTTGGGCTGCGTTGAGGTGCTCGCCTACGGCACGGCGGTTGCCTTGAACCCCAAATGAAATACTCACCGCGGGAACTTTCGGGCAACGTAAACGTTTCCAGCAGCCATCCCCTGGCGGAACTGGCCTGGATGGTCGGGGGGCTGGTTACCATAGTGGCGGTAATCTCCCTCGGATTCTGGTGGCTGGCCGAACTGGTTGTCCCTCGGGTACCCGTCGATGTCGAGGTCTGGGCGGGCAAATATCTGCTGGAGAAATACCGTCATCAGGAGAATTCTGAGCTTACCAACCTTCTGCAGAAAATGCTGAAGACCCTGCCCCCGGATTCCCCCCTGAAAAAGTATGCTTTTTCCGTCAGCGTTGCTGAAAACGAGGCGGTAAATGCCATGGCCTTGCCGGGTGGGCAGATCATGGTGTTTTCCGGGCTGCTGAAGAATGTGCACTCGGAAAATGAGCTGGCCATGGTTCTGGGGCATGAGCTTGGCCACTATGCCCACCGCGACCACCTGAGAGGCATGGGCCGGGGGCTTGGCGTTACCCTGGCCCTTGCAATGTTGTTCGGCCAGGACAGCTCTGTGGCCGGAATAGCTTCGGACCTGTTTCTCGGTATGGAGATGCGCTACTCTCGACAACAGGAGACTGCTGCCGATGCCTTCGGGTTGGATATGCTGACTGCCGGATATGGCCATGCCGGAGGTGCCACCGACTTTTTTTCCCGGCTGGCCGGGGAGGCGGGTGGCAAACTCCCGTATTTGTTGGCATCGCACCCGCACCCCGAGGACAGGATTTTTATTCTCCGGAAAATGATTAAGGAAAAGGGCTATCCGGTTCGCAAGACGATTCCGTGGAAGGTGGGCAAACTCGGCAGTACAAAGCGAAGATAAGCTTGCGGAGAGCAGGAAAGCAGCCGGTTTTTCTGCTGCAGCTGGTATGAAAAAAGGGGCACCTGGCATGAACTGTTTCGTTCATGGTCAGGTGCCCCTTTTTTGTCCGGAAGTCGTCCGTAAGCCGGAATGAAATGGCTTGGACAGCTTCAACAGGGATTGACTCTCTCGTTACGTTACTTGGCCGTACCGAGGGCCTGGTTCCATTTGTCGGTGAAATTGTCGGTTATCCAGTGCTGGTCAAGCCATTCCCGCGGCTCAACCTCTATGCCGTTCACGAGTATGCCGAAGTGCAGGTGGTCGCCGCCGGCCATGCCGGTCGTGCCGGTGTTGCCGATGATTTGCCCTTTGGTCACGTGATCGCCGACCGCAATGCTCATGCTGCTCAAGTGAGAATAGAGGCTCTGCAGTCCGAGGCCGTGGTCGATGATAACGCACTGGCCGTAGATGCCGAGTTCATTGGCAAAGATGACGGTGCCGTTGTTTGCTGCCGGTATCGGTGATGCGGCAAGGGATGCCAGGTCAATACCCAGGTGGGTTTGGTGGTCAACCTTTTGGCCGTCGACGTAATAGTCGCGTTGGTCGTTAAATCCTGCCCGTGGGGCGGCCTTGGGAAGACGCATGAAGGCACCCTGCCAGAGCGGTTTTCCGGCGGTTTTGGTTTGGAGCTCCTTCAACTTGGCGACATTTGCGGCACGGAGTTCGTTATTCACCCGCAGGAAGAGCTTCAGCGGGTCTCGGGTGTCCGGGAAATAGTGCTGGAAATCCGGCATCTTCTCGGAGAGAAAAGCCTGGCTGATGGTGATCCGGTCGGACTTGGCCGGCTTACGTCTAATATGGAAGTAGATACCGCTGGTGCGTTCGTTACCGGCCAGGTCCACGGCAACGAGACGCGGCAGGAACTCATTTGGTTTCATATCGTAGGGAAAGGCGAACAGGCAGGCATAGACGCCGCTTTGCTGGGGAAAGGCCGGAAAGAAACGGTCTCCCACCTGCAACCCGGTTCGACGTACTTTCTCGGAAACACGGAAGAGTGCCAGTCCGGAGCCACCTTGATTGATGTTATGGGCAGTGGTCAGGACGGAAATGGTTGGGGGACGGTTATCGTAGACAACCGTCAGACTCTGCTTGGCTCGGTTTGCCAGCATTGCGTTGTCGGCGGCAATGATATCAATTGTCATCGGGCCGTCTTTCAAGCCGAGTTTGTCCAGGGGCAGCGGGACCGTGTGACGGGGTGTGCCGCCCGGGAATGCGGTGTCGACCAGCTTTGTTTCCTTGCCACCTTGGGACACCGTAACCGTAAGGTTTTTCAGGCCGGTTTCCGTATCCTCCAAGGTCAGATTTGGCGGACTGTTTGCAGAAACGGTCCCATCAGCGGGGTAAAAAGTAACTTGCGGGGCCTTGCCATCCCGCAGGAACAGGAAACCGCCGGTCAAACCGACGAGGATAAGGAAAAGGATCAAGAGTGCACGGCTTTTCAAATTCTAACCTCCGAAGGCATAGTGTTTCAGTGTGTTGAAAACCTATGCTAGCAAGAATTTCCTCGAGAAGCTACCCTGAAGTGTCTTTTGTATGTACTATCAGTATGTTGTGGGAAAGTACCCGTTTTGAAATGTTTCACCTGCGCCGTTGACTAGTTCTCACCTGCGGCAAAAAGCTCTTGTTCTGGAAGGAATCAATAAGCCTAAGGTTTGGGGAGGAGCCTGCCGGACTTAGGGTGAAGCTGGCAAAAAGTGTCTCTGCCAGAGGGGTTGCCCAGCGGACAGATCAGGCCTCCGGATATTCCTGTGAGGTTTCATCTCGACTCAAAAGCCAGATTACGGCGAGAAATGGGATGCTCCACAGAGACACCTTTATCAGGTAGCTGACGAGACAATCCAGATAGAAAATAGCAGAGGGTGAACCGGACGTTATCAAGACCCGCTTGACGATCCCATCTGCTTCCTGGATCAGCAGGAGGCAGATGCTGCCCCAGCATAAACCGTTCAAAACCTTGGGAGCCCATGGTCTCAGAGCCAGAAACCGGGTTGCCGCAAGGACTATTACGAGGCCGGTTAGTGTCCTTAACCACGGGAAAATCCCGTATTTGAAAAATATTACAATCTTGGAGACCGGCTCGAGCAGCGGGGCGGAGAGAAGTGCCTGCCAGTCGGTTCCATAATAGTTTGCCAGCCCTGCCAGACCGTAGCAGAGAAAAACGCCGCCTGTTGCCAGTGCCGCCCAGCCGGTTATCCTGATCGGCAGGGGAAGCACGGGTTTCTCTGCAACTGCTTCAAGAGGTGGCTCCGTGGCAAAGTCGGGATTGCGGCGCGAACGGGTAAGCAGCTCGAAATCATGCTGGACCTGATCTTGACTGATTGCCATGGGCGGTTCCTCCGGGTAGTCCGGTGCCGGAACGCGCAGGTCCTTTTTTCCCGCCGACTTTTGGAGAAGCATTTTCTGGTAGTCCGTTCCTTTTGTTCCACATTCCGGACAGACAGCAAACATTTCATCGGTAAAGGTAGAGTATTGGCAGACCGGGCACATGCTCATAAGGTGTCTGCCGTCGGCTTCCGGCGGCGGTTTGGCCACAAAAAAGCTGCTTTTGCATTTGGGGCATTCGAAATTACGCCCTTCGGCCGGAACGTCCACTGAGTTGATGTTCCCTGTCAGGTGACAGGATGGGCATTCGATTATCATTTTCGTGCTCTTTCCTCTGCCAAAACTTCTGGGGGTTGTAACGCAGATTTTGATCAATCAGCTCGTACTG
>RPRC01000175.1 GCA_003857395.1 Geobacter sp. | reverse complement strand
ACCAGGCCCGCAGCGGAGCTGGCGACAATGCAATTACCGTCATGACGCTCGGACTGGGTACCCGTTTGGATTCATTGGAAATAAACTTCTGCAGTTACACATTGAATTCAGAAAAAGGTTCCACCATACTGCGAAGGCTCGCCAATACCACTGATTTAGCCACGGATTCAGACCCGTTTGTTTCACACAATGCATCTCAGCCTACAGGCTTGTATTGCCATGCGGTAACAGATGAAGATTTGGATAGCTGCTTTCAGGCAATTGCCAACCAGATACTGCGATTGACAAAGTAAACCACGGAACAGGACAAGAAAACAGGAAAAGAACATGGTTTTGTCGGCTTCCGTATCGGTGGAGTAGTGAAACATGAGAACAAAAGCACTATTATCAACCATTTTATTGCTTACTAAAAATCTTATCCCGGAAGCCACCCAGGCGGCCCAGTTATTAACACTGTCACGCCACCTGTACTGGTAAAGTAGTTAAATACGGAATCGTCACAGAAAGTTTATCGATTGGTACGTTTCGTTCCCGGCCTCTTTACAGGGCTGAATTGAAAGTTCAAATATTACAGAGGAGTGACACGACCCTATGCCTCCACATATCTCCATGGTCATCATCGATAGCGACAAACCCTCACGAGACGTAATTGCGTCAATCGTGCGACCGTTTGCCGACACCATCAAAATCGAAGGTTCGGTCGACGACTTTGGTGAAGCACTGAAAATAATCCAGAAAAGCTCCGCCAATATCGTCATCCTGGAAGTAAGCGACCTGAAACGGGGTATTGAAGAAGTTCAGTATCTACTCACGAATCATCCAAAACTGTCAGTAATCGTCAGTTCCTTTGAAAAGAGTACTGAGTGGATATTAAATTTGATGCGGGCCGGTGCCGTTGAATACTTGCTGCGCCCCATTGCCCAGGAAGAACTGATCCAGGCTTTGACGAAAGTGGGCAGGTTCTGGTTCACGAAACCGCCGGTCGAAACCAAGGCAGGAAAAATTATCGCCGTCTACTATCCGACCGGGGGCGCAGGAGTTACCACAGTAGCGGTAAACCTGGCAGCCGGACTGGCATCGGACAACATCAAGGTTGCGCTGGTTGACTTGAACCTGTTGACCGGAGATATCTCAACGTTTCTGGATGTGAACCCATCCTACACCTTGAGCAGTGTCACCAATAACATCGCCCGTCTGGATGCTAACTTCCTTATGGGAGTCATGACACGCCATTCATCAGGGCCCTACGTGCTGACGGAGCCGACCGAACTGGACGAGGCAATCGACATTACCCCCGAGCAGATCAACCGCCTGCTGCATTTTCTCAAGGGTATTTTCGACTATGTGGTGGTTGACTGCGGCGGTCAGCTTGCAGGGTGTACCATGGCCATCCTGGAAAATGCCAACATGACCCTTTTTACCATGGTGCTTAGTTTGCCGACCATCAAGACAGCTAAGCGCTACCTGACAGCCATGGAAAGAAAAGGCATCAAGAAAGATCGGCTGAAACTGGTTGTGAACCGCTACCTGCCAAAGGCCGATATTCAAATCAAAGATGCGGAGCGGGTTCTTGGGTATAATGTTTTCGTCACTCTCCCCAATGATTATGAGGATATAATCTCATCCATTAACAAGGGGATACCGCTGATCAAGCTGATGCCCCGTTCATCGGCAAGCAAGGCCTTTGAAAACCTGGTTAGTCTGTTGAAAAAGGATTTGGGAGAGTTAAGCAAGTAGTTCACTCACACACAAGGAGTCTCGTATGGATTTCGATACCCTACAAACAAAAACGGGAAACGCCAACAAAGACAGGGAATTTTTCCAGGAGCTGAAGACCCGTATCCACCGGCGACTCATTGACAAGCTCGACCTTTCGAAGGTCGACATGATAGGAAGCAATGAACTGGTTCGCGAGATCGGCTACATCATCGAGAGTCTGATTGTCGAAGAGGGCGTACCCCTGAACCAGGTGGAAAAGGACCGTCTGGTCGTGGAGATCCAGCACGAAACCTTTGGTCTCGGCCCCCTGGAGCCCCTGCTCTCCGACCCGGAGATCTCCGACATCCTGGTGAACAACAGTTCACAGGTCTACGTCGAGCGATTCGGCAAGCTGCAGAAGACCGATATCTGCTTCCGGGACGACAAGCACCTGCTCCAGATTATCGAACGGATTGTTTCGAAGGTGGGAAGAAGGATCGATGAATCGTCTCCCTATGTGGATGCACGACTGCCAGATGGGTCGAGGGTCAATGCCATTATTCCGCCCCTTGCCATCGATGGCCCTGCCCTCTCCATCCGCCGTTTCGGCATGGAACCGCTGAAAATGAACGACCTGCTCCGCTTCGGCACCATGGACAGCCGCATGGCCCATATCCTCCAAGGTGCAGTGAAGACCCGCCTTAACATCTTGATCTCCGGCGGTACCGGCAGCGGGAAAACGACCCTGCTGAACGTGCTTTCCGAGTACATCCCCTTTGACGAACGGGTTGTTACCATTGAAGACTCGGCAGAGCTCCACATGAAGCAGGACCACGTGGTTCGGCTGGAAACCCGCCCGCCGAACATCGAAGGACGTGGCGAAGTAACCCAGCGCGACCTGCTGCGAAACGCCTTGAGGATGAGGCCTGACCGGATAATCATCGGTGAGGTTCGCGGCGGCGAAGCCCTTGACATGCTCCAGGCCATGAACACCGGTCACGATGGTTCACTTTCCACCATCCACGCCAATACCAGCCGGGATGCCATGGCGCGTCTGGAAACGATGGTGCTCATGGCAGGCATGGATCTGCCGGAGCGGGCAATACGTGAGCAGGTAACGTCGGCAATCGACCTCGTCATCCAGCTGGTTCGTTTCTCGGACGGCACCAGAAAGATCGTCAAGGTTTCCGAGATTACCGGTATGGAAGGCAACACCATCGTCATGCATGATGTTTTCGTCTATGAACAGCGAGGTATCGACAAGGATGGAAACGTGATAGGCCAGTTCAAGGCAACCGGTGTCCGGCCGTTTTTCGCCGAGAGATTCAGGGTATACGGTTACGAAATTCCCGAGGGTACATTCGATTAAACAGGAGGTTACCCGTGCTGCTGATCGTACTGCTCATATTTATTGCCGTTTTTCTTCTCGTACTCTCGATTTACCTGAATGTTGTTGCGGTGAAGGATTCACCAAAGGCCCAACTGCGAAGAAGGCTGCGCCATGTCGCCATGACCAAGGGGAGCGATACGGGGGGCATGCCCAATGATGTTCGTGCCGACATCCTCAAGGAAACCCCTCCCTTCGAGCGTTTCCTGAACGGCATCCCCCTCTTTTGCCGACTCGATTCAAGGCTTGACCGCTCAGGCCTTTCCATGACGCTGGCAAACTTCCTTGCGATTGTCATCGGTCTCGGACTCGTCGGCTTCATCATCAGCTTCATTTTTACCAGAAACATCTACCTGAGTTTAGCTGCCGGAATTGTGCTGCTCCTGGTCCCCTTCTTCTACATGGAATATAAAAAACGGGAGCGGGAATTAAAGTTCACCGAACAGTTTCCCGACGCGCTTTCCATGATTTCCCGCTCGTTGCGATCGGGGCATTCCTTCACCAGCGCCATCGAACTGGTGGGTACTGAGGTATCCGACCCGGTAGGGAAACTTTTCAAGACTGCCTATGACCAGCAGCTGCTCGGGCTTCGCATTAACGACACACTAAACAACCTGAACAACAGAATTGACAGTCTCGACCTTCGATTTTTCACAACTGCCGCCGATATCAACAGAGAAGTGGGCGGAAACTTTGCTGAAATTCTCGACAAGCTCGCTGACACGATTCGGGAAAGGATCAAGATCCGGCGGCAGCTTAAGGTGCATACCGCCCAAGGACGAATGACCGGATACATCCTGGCAGTCATGCCGATTGTGGTATTCTTTCTTATGAATTTCATGATTCCGGGATACCAGAAAAATCTGCTGGAGAACGATACCGGGCGAACAATTCTGATATTCGCGGCAGTCATGCAGCTAATCGGCTTTTTAGTGATTCGACGTATCATCAACATAAAGATCTAGGGGGTGGAGGTTATGGTCCTCATCATAACACTCGCAGTTTTCATAACCGTCGCGCTGATTTCCTGGGCACTAATGACGTATTTTGTCGGTGGAAAAACTGATGTCCAGGAAAGGCTCGACAAGCTTTCTCCCCAGGCAGAATTGACAATCGAACGAAGGGGGAAATCGTCTCAATTCCACAATACTCTCGGAACTCTGGGAGAGAAGATCCCCCTGTCTCCAAAGGAGCATTCCAAGTATGCGAGAATGCTGGTGGCTGCCGGTTTTCGGAAGGAACATGTTTATCCCTTTATGGGCAGCAAAATCATCCTGACAGTTCTCCTACCACTTCTTTATCCGATTTATCTGGTTATGACCACCCTTCACGGGGAAACGTTCCGGGAGGCTTTTTTCAAATCACAGCCACTGCTCGTTACGATTGCCTTGGCAATTATCGGATTTCTGCTTCCCAGCTACTGGCTATACTATATGAAAAACAAGCGGCAAACCCAGATCTTTCATACCCTGCCGGATATTCATGACCTGCTGACCGTCTGTGTCGAGGCCGGCCTCAGTCTGGATGCAGCACTCATCCGGGTAACGGAAACCCCGCAATTCGAAAAAGACCCCCTGGCACAGGAAATCAGGATAGCAACCAGGGAAACGCGGGCAGGCAAACCTCGCATGGACGCTCTCAAGGATATGGCGGAAAGAACCATGGTTGACGACGTCAAGTCATTTGTCATCATGCTGGCACAAACGGAGAAATTCGGCACCAGCCTCGGCCAATCGCTGAGGGTTCACGCAGATTCTCTGCGTACGAAGAGACGGCAGCTTGCCGAAGAAGCAGCCGCGAAAACGACAATCAAGCTCGTTTTCCCCTTGGCACTCTTTATTTTCCCGGCATTACTGGTAGTAATGCTCGGTTCAGCATTCATCCAGGTTCTGGGCATATTTGGTTAACTCAACCGGAAGGGAGGTGTACCTATGCTGGAATTTAATTCTATTATTCTCCTCGTTATTGCAGTTGAATTGGCCCTTATCTATATCAAGCTGGGCAAGAAATAGGATATTGCCGTTTTTCATTTGAGGGGCGTACTTTTTTTGAGAAAGGTGTACGCCCCATTTTCTTATGCATTGGCAGAATCGTTTGAAAATGATTCATCAGGGGAAAAACCATGCGAGCATTTCTTCCCGAAAAAGGGATGGAATTGGGAAATGATATAAGCCTTGCGGCAAGCCTGCCGGCACGTCTGAAGGGACTCCTGGGTAAAAACAAACTCGAAGCAGGCAAAGGGCTTCTGATCTCCCCCTGCAAAGGCATTCACACCTTTTTCATGAAATTCCCTATTGATGCAGTTTTTCTGAATAAGGATAATCGGATCGTGGCGCTTGTCCGCTCTTTCCCTCCCAACCGCATGACCAGCATCTATCTGAAGGCATCCTCCGTTCTGGAACTGCCGGCAGGTACTCTTGGTGTAAGCGTTGTTGTCGGGGATGCAATCGAATTTATCTAAAACAATCTCCATGGATGCCAAGTTGTATGCCCATTTTCCTTTTTCTGCTCACGGTTATTTCACGGCTCCCCTTCACCAGCAAGTACCTTTATCATTTGGACTCAGGGCATTTCGCACTTGCCCTGCAGGACTATGACCTTGTTCTTCATCAACCCCACCCACCCGGCTATTTCCTCTATGTAATGCTCGGTAACTTCTTGTATCTGTTCGTTTCCGATGCCAATACAACTTTTGTTCTCATCAGCATTTTTTTCAGCGGGCTCACGGTTGCCACCATATATCTGCTCGGCAAAGAGATATTTGACGTCAGAGTTGGGACTATTGCCGCATTTCTTGCGCTCACCAGTCCAAATTTTTGGTTTCACGGCGAAGTTGCGCTTAGCTACTGCATCGAAGCATTTTTCAGTGCTGTCATTGGTCTCTTGTGCTGGAGGATCTACCAGGGCAAGTCGAAGTATCTCTGGCTTTCCATCTCTATCCTCGCACTGGCAGGCGGGTTTCGCCAGAATAGCGTCGTTTTTCTCTTTCCATTGTGGCTCTTTTCGGCAAGAAAAGAATCGCTGCAAAGAATTTTCACCGGGTTGGCACTTGGGGGGATTGTGGTTCTCGCCTGGTTGATACCCATGGTCATGATGACAGGCGGAACGGAGAAATACGTAGCGGCATTCGGGGAACTCTGGCGCTTTAATACCGGTCATAATTCGGTATTTGAAAAAGGCTTACCCCAACTGTTGCTATTTGGGCGGACAATAACCGGTTTTCTTTTGTCCAGTCTGGGAGCGGCCCTGCCACTCCTGGTGTTGGCGTTTTACGCACTTGTCCGACACGGAAAGTCTGCTTTTTTGAAAGAGCCGAAAGCTGCTTTCTTCGCCTTTTGGATACTTCCTTCCGTCCTGTTTTACCTACTGGTCTTTATCCACCCGGCAAATCCAGGTTATGTTCTGGTCCTTCTTCCACCACTCGCGATTGTCGTTTCCGTAGCCCTATTGTTCCTGGGCAGTGAATTGCGGAGGTTGACGGGAAAAGATTTCCAACAGGCCCTTGTCATGATCGTGTTGCTGACAAATACCGGCATCTTCCTGCTTTACCCGTTACACGTAAGCCGTGAAGAACTGAGAATTCACGATCGAAACATTGCCGCCATTCTCAAGGGGTTCAGCACCTTCAATCCGAAAACCACCGCCCTCTTCATCGGACCCTATTCCTTTTACAGCTATCGACACCTTATGCTATATTTACCAGCATTTACTGTTTATCAGGTGGATGTCAGAATCAGTGAGACCGGAGAAAAAAGGAAGCAGTTCGGGGGGATGAATCGGAAAACCTTTCTCACAGAGCAGATCCGCCCATCAAAGTCGATCAAGCTCTTTGCGGCCGTTATTCTGGATGCCCCTCAAGATCTTCCCAAAATTCCACTCTGGTTATCCATTACCAGAGTAACTCCGAATATCATGATTGTGTCCGGACCAGTTGACAGGGTTTGTGATCTCTATCCTCAACTGCGGCCTATCTGGAATCCCTCGCAATCAATACCAGTCGGGCATCCGCAGATGTTCAACCATGAAATAATGGCACCGACATCCAAAACAAATGACGGAAGGGGATAGCAAAAGAATGTCAATCGCCAATGGAGAACCTCAATCGTTTTGTCCGGACAGAACTGTTGCCTACACGAGCGGCCTTCTTTCCATTGTTGTCCCGGCTTTCAACGAGCAGGAGGTACTCCCCGCATTCCACGAAAGGCTTTCCAAGGTACTGGATTCCCTGCCCCTTGAGTCGGAAATCCTTTATGTCAATGACGGAAGCAGAGATGGAACACTGGAAGTAATGAAGATCCTCTGCGCCCACGACGAACGTGCGTCCATCCTGGATCTGAGCAGAAACTTCGGCAAGGAAATCGCCATGACGGCAGGTCTCGACCATGCGCTGGGGGATGCAGTCATTGTGATAGATGCCGATCTCCAGGACCCACCGGAATTGATCCCTGAAATGGTGAAGCGCTGGCGTGAAGGATGGGATGTGGTCTACGCCCAGAGGATTGAACGCCGCGGAGAGAGTTTGCTGAAAAAGCTCACCGCCCATTGGTTTTATCGGCTCATACAGCGGGTCGGACGTGTCAGAATTCCGGAAAACGTTGGTGATTTTCGGCTCCTGAGTCGGAAAGCACTTGATTCCCTCCTGCAACTCAGGGAACAGAACCGCTTCATGAAGGGCCTCTTTGCCTGGATAGGTTTCCCTCAGATTGGGGTTCCCTACAAAAGAGATCCCCGGTTCGCCGGCAGATCCACCTGGGATTACTGGCGACTGTGGAATTTTGCCCTCGATGGGATAACCTCCTTCACCACCACTCCGCTTAAGTGGGCAACCTATATGGGCCTCATCGTCGCGTTCGTATCCTTTATCTATGGTGCACTCATTATCCTGCAAAAACTCCTGTACGGAAACCCGGTAAAAGGCTACCCGTCGTTGATGGTTGTGGTCCTGTTTCTCGGAGCAATTCAGTTGATTTTCCTTGGGATTATCGGCGAATACCTTGGCAGGATGTTCGACGAAACAAAAGGGCGCCCACTGTACTTTCTGAACTCACGCCACCCTGATGCCGGTCAACCAAAACATTCCGATGACCGTAAAAGTTACAAACATGAGGAAAAACCATGTAAAACAGGCGGTTCTTCCCCTGATTGTTATAGCCGACCGGATCATTGAGACTATGGAGATTCCATCCGGAAACTCTGAAAATTGCTATTCCGTACAGGGTTGGGGCTTTCACGGAGTCTCTCGTACGGCTTCATTGCAAGCTGGCGACAGCAAGGAAATCGCCTGAAGCAAGCAGGCTGCATGTTCCGTGAGACGACTGGTGACCGATTACGAGAGACTTCGGGGAAGTTCCAACCCGGTCTCTGCCGAAACTTTCCGAATTGAAAACTATCTATAATAGTAACCTCTTACACCACCGCCAATATTTGGAGAATTGTTCAATGCGACTGAAAAAGCTTTTCTTTCTACCGTCCCTTGCGGACATGCTGTTTCTATCAATATTTATCTATCTTTCTCTCACCAAGGGCATGGCACTCCTGGGAGATGGTGATACAGGGTATCACATACGCGCAGGAGAATGGATCCTCTCGCACCTGTCCGTGCCTCACCATGACATGTTTTCGTTTCTGACACCACCGCTCCCATGGACAGCCCATGAGTGGCTCTCGGAAATAATCATGGCCCTCATACACGGCGCCTTTGGCCTTACGGGAGTGGTACTATTTTTCACGGGAATTCTTGCCCTTGTTTCAATGCTCCTTTTCCGTATGCTAAAGTATGAGGGTGGCAATATTTTACTTGCCGTCTTCATCGTTCTTCTTGTCACCATATCGTCCCAGGTTCACTGGCTGGCACGCCCCCATATATTTTCCCTCCTGATATTCCTCGTCTGGTACTGGATTCTTGAGGAATACCGACTTCACGGCACGAACCGTCTCTACCTTCTGCCACCAATCATGCTTCTGTGGGTCAACCTGCATGGAGGCTACCTGGCAGGCTTTATGCTCTTGGGTATACATTTCCTGGGAGCACTGCCGGACTGTTTTTCCCATGATCGTGAAACGCGAAGCCAGGCCCGGCAACGCCTGAAAATGCTCTCCATTGCAACAGCGGTTTGCCTCCCTGTTTCATGTATCAATCCTTACGGCTACCACATACTTCTTTTTCCCTTCAATCTGGTATCGAATAAATTGATCATGGACAGCGTATCCGAATTCATGTCGCCAAACTTCCATGAACCAACCCCTTTCAAATACCTTCTGCTGTTACTGGTTGCAGTCCTGGCGTTTTCCCGTGAACGATTGCGGCTTGTTGAACTTCTTCTGCTTCTGGTATTTCTAAATATGTCCCTCTTTGCCGTCCGTTACATCCCCCTCTTTGCAATTGTCAGCGCACCAATCCTTATGCGTCAGGCCGATATGCTACTGAAAAGCTCACCTGGCAGATTCACTGCACTGTTTGAGAAAAAAGCCGAAAATATTGCCGCTATTGATGTCTCTTCAGGAGGCATTCTGTGGCCAATTGCCGCCATCTGCGCAATGGCTTGGCTGGCCGCGGCAGGAAACATTCAACATGGCTTCGATCCAAAAACAAAGCCGGTGGCAGCCGTCAAGTTCATTGAAAACGCAAATATTCCAGGAAATATGTTCAATAACGATGAGTTCGGCGATTATGTAATCTATGCCGCTTGGCCACGCTATAAAGTATTCTTTGACGGACGTTCCGACATGTATGGAACAAGCATATTGAAGGAATACACAAAGGTGACAAGTTTTGGAGATGAATGGGAAAAAACCCTGGACAAATACCGGATAAACTGGATTTTTTACAACACCAATTCACATCTCACCAGGTTCCTGAAAGAAAGGAAGGACTGGGTACTGATCTACCAGGATAAAGTAGCCAGTATTTTCATCAGGAATAGCGAGGTAAACCGGGAGATAATTGAGAGATATGCTAACAAGACATCAGTCACTGACGGTCATCAAATGTTTATGAGTTCAGAAAAGGACTTTTATCATCATGAAAACAAGCATCGATAAAATATCCGGACAGAAAAACCTTTTGCCAGTATTCTTGTTCTTTATGCTGCTCGAGATGGTCTTTTTCTCATATTATGGGATCTCGAGACACTTCAACTACCTGACTTCCATTAATGACCTTGGTCATATGGATCAAGCCGTATGGGGAACTCTTAAAGGTGAACTCTTTCTCAATAGCGATGCTTTTAACAAGCCTATCAGTCGACTGGGAATTCACTTCGATCCAGTTCTTGCCTTGTTCGTGCCCTTTTACCTGCTCGTTCCGAGCGTTGTCTGGTTGATATTGGCCCAATCCGTGGCGATTCCCCTGACTGGCTTGCCGATTTTCTTTCTTGCCAGGCGAGTCTGTCAATCTGAAAAAGCCGCATTTTTCTGGGCAGCTGCCTGCCTGTTTTCCCCGTTCATGATGAGTGCCGCATCCTGGGATTTCCACCCCGTTTCCCTGGCAGCCCCATTTATCGCCTTGGCTTACCTGGCAGTCGAGAAAAAACAGGCTATTGTGCTCTTCGCTGCATGCTTGTTCGTCTTGTTATGCAAAGAGCATTTTGGCCTACTAGTGATTGGTTTCGGTCTGCTCTGGTATATAAGGCACAGAGATTGGAAAACGTCTTTATCACTTATTCTGTTGGGGTTGGGTTTCATTGTTGTGGTGATGAAAGTCATCATGCCCGCTTTTTCCCCGACGGGGCAGCATTTGATGATGTCAAAAGATCTGGGTCAATTGAGCCGCTACGCCTGGCTTGGCAATTCCCTCGAAGAAATTGTAATAAATATCTTGGCCAATCCGTTGGATATCCTCCGCCAGGTATTTATCGACATGGGCGGCTTGGAATATCTTGTTCTGCTGCTGCTTCTTTTTTTGTGCTTGCCGCTCGTTGGTTGCGTATTCTTGTTACCCGGGATTGCAGATTTGCTTGTCAACCTGCTATCTGCCAATCCAATGCCCAGAAGCATATTTGCATATCACAGCGTAACCCTGATACCTGTGCTGATTGCTGCGGGAATTTATGGCAGCCGGCGAGCCGGCCGGTTGTTAAAGATGGCGGCGGTGGATCGACTTTCTTTAATAGTTTTATTTATCACTCTGGTGATAGGATGGCGTGTCTTCCCTTTCTTTTCGCTTCCTGGCAGTGTAGTTTTTTGGGAACCTAAGCGCGTATTCGCATTGCATGATCCGAATTATGCCATGGTCCGAGATTTGGTCACACCTGATATGAGCGTATCTGTACAAGGGAATATCGGTGCACATTTTACCCAACGTCACGAAGTGTACATCTACCCTAACAAAGTTGGAGAAGCAGATGCTGTCGTTCTTCGTTTGGATAGCCCGACAACGGTGAACGGTGGCAGGGACCCTGGTAGGCTTGCTGCCCTTGCTCACCATTTGCAGATGGATCCTCTCGATTATCTCAACTCAATCAGGGATTTGCTCAGTCATGAAGAATATTCCAGATTAATCTGGAAAGACCCCTGGTTGATTTTATTGAAGGGGAAATCAGCGACACGCGATGTGTCATCTGTGATGAATAAAATTGCAGAACTTGAATTGGCATGGTTGAAGTCGGACGCAGCCATGAACGACAAGTGAGGACAGAATGAGAACGCTTCAAAAGTCAAAACCGGAATTGTCGATTGTCATACCATTGCTTAATGAACTTGAAAGCATTCCTGCACTATATCAGGGCATTGTTCAAGAAATGAGTGCGATGAATTGCGGCTATGAAATTATCTTCATCGATGATGGGAGTACGGATGGTTCTTTTGACGTAATCAGTAAACTCCGGGAAAATGATGAGTGCGTGAAAGGGATACGCTTGCGGCGAAATTTCGGCAAATCACTCGCCTTAAATGAAGCTTTCAGGCGTGCCAGCGGGGATATCCTGATTACCATGGATGCAGACCTGCAAGATGACCCTAAAGAAATCCCCAGGCTGATCGCTAAGTTGAATGAAGGTTATGATCTGGTATCAGGTTGGAAGAAAATCCGAAAGGATCCGGTTATAAGCAAGAATTTCCCATCGAAACTGTTCAACATGATGGTTACGTGGGGGTCAGGGTTGAAGTTGCACGATTTCAATTGCGGCCTAAAGGCTTACCGCCGGTCGGTCGTGGGAAAGCTACATCTCTATGGGGAGATGCATCGATTCGTGCCAGTTCTGGTTCATGCACAGGGCTACAGAGTCACGGAAATCCCTGTCAAACATCATTCTCGGAAATTTGGGGTATCCAAGTTCGGCCTAACTCGCTTCACGCACGGTTTCTTTGATTTTATGACAGTTGTTTTCCTGACGAAATTTCTGAAACGGCCGATGCACTTTTTTGGTGGGTTGGGGAGCCTAGTCTCAGCAATCGGCGTTATCATCTGCATATACCTTACGTATTTGTGGCTTGCGGGTGAGGTGATCGGTAATAGGCCGCTGCTAACCCTTGGTGTTTTGTTGATCATTGGCGGGGTGCAGATGATCACAACTGGACTTGACGATGAAATGCTCAACTATAACAACCGCAAATATGATAATGGTGAGATCGTCCAAGAATATTTAGGGTTGTAGGTGGCAAGGAGAACAAAGGGGCGGATATGGTTTTTCCAGGCGGGCTTCTTAATAAAAACATTACAAACCTTGTCAATAAAGCGTTCGAGCTCTTCTTGCCACCGATTCTTTCGGACAGAAAGTTCGTCGCAATTTTTTTCAATTTTTTGCAGGGGAGAGGGTTTCGTTATTACGATGCCACAACAAATCCTGTAGCCGTCCCACGTTGTCATCGAAGTTCAGACTGTTCCAGAAGAATACTAATAAAGGCAATGGATCTCGTTGTGGGCAGAAAGGTTCTGGATATCGGGTGCGGTTCTGGGAGTTTCATTAAGCAGCTTGCCAAAAATGGATATCATTGTACTGGAATTGATCCAAATCAGAACGAAGAGCGAGGGGATAATTGGCAGATTCTGAAGGGTTTTGTTGAAGATTACGAGTTTAGTGAAAATACTTTCGACACGGTCGTGTCATTCAAGACGCTTGAGCACATCCCTGATGCAAAATCTGCATTGCAGTCATGGAGGAAACTCGCTAATCATAGAATCATTCTAATACTGCCGTGTCAGCGTTACCGCCGATACGTGTATGACGGTCACATCAACTTCTACCCTGATGAATTCCAATTAAGATTGCAACTCGGATTGTCAATAAAGGCCAAGATTGAGAAGATCAATTTTGAATGGCTAGTATATGAGGACATTCATATTGAATAAGAAAAGATACATCAGGTATGCAATTGTATCTCTGATTGTTACAGCTGTTGATTATGCAACATTTTTTTTCGCATATTTCTTTACCAATGTAGTTATTGCACAATTTTTTTCTTATTCAGTTGCCATACTTTTGAGTTTCAAACTCCATGGAAACTTTGTATTTGGGGTCCATAGAAAAACTCATGTAGCACTGACAGCGGTAATCTCTTTTTCTCTCATTGGCCTTATGGTTAGCTATTTAATGCTTT
>RPRC01000174.1 GCA_003857395.1 Geobacter sp. | reverse complement strand
TGATGGCCTCAGTGACAAATTCCTTTGCCCGCGCTACAGCAACCGGCAACGGCTCCCCCTGCGCCAGGTAAGCGGCAATGGCAGAGGCATAGGTACAGCCGGTTCCGTGGGTGTTGATCGTATTGAATCGTTGGGAGGCATAGCGGCGAACAACCTTTCCGTCAAAGAGGATGTCGGTCGCCTCCTGCCCGGAGAGGTGCCCCCCCTTGAGAAGGACGTTTCTCGCACCAATGTGATGCAACTCGCGGGCAGCCAGTTCCATATCGTCTTCGTTCCGGATCGAGAGTCCGGCAAGAGCTTCGGCTTCCGGGATATTCGGCGTGACGAGGTAGGCACTCGGCAAAAGCATCTCCACCAGTTTCGCAACAGCAGCGTCATCAATGAGGCTGCTGCCACCTTTGGCAACCATAACCGGATCGAGTACCAGCATTCGCTTGCCGTACCTGGCAAGCTTCTCCACCAGGACCTCGATGATCTGGGCCGAGAAAAGCATGCCGGTCTTTACCACATCAACCGGGATGTCACGAAACACCGCATCAAGCTGTTCGGCAACAAAAGGGGCTGGAACCCCGTGAATGGCTGTCACCCCAAGGGTATTCTGGGCGGTGAGCGCCGTAATCACCGAAGCGGCATAACTGCCCAGCAGGGTCACGGTCTTGATGTCCGCCTGGATACCGGCGCCACCCCCCGAGTCGCTGCCGGCAACAGTGAGGACCGAACCGCGCGGCGAGGGCTGTTTCCGGTTGAAGAGCAGCGACAGTTCGCGGGCGGCAAGTTCCGGGTCCGGGCTAGCCAGAACCGCCGATATTACCGCCAGCGAATCGGCACCGGCATCGATCACCGCAGGAGCATTGTCGCGATTGATGCCGCCGATGGCGACGACAGGAATCTGCACCCGTGCCCGGACTTCTGCCAAGGCGACAGGTCCGGGCAAGTGCTGGACGTCTTTGCTTCCCGTGGGATACATGGCGCCAAAACCAATGTAGTCCGCGCCCTCCGCCTCGGCCCGCAGGGCCTCTTCCACGGTATGGGTGGAGATGCCGACCAGGGTGTCTTGCCCCAACACTCGACGAGCTTCGCTGACACTGCCGTCATCCTGTCCGAAGTGGACACCGTCCGCCCGGATCTCGGCAGCCAGGGGCAGATCGTCATTGACAATAAAAGTGACGCCACGCCCAGCACAGAGGAGCTGCAGTTCGCGAGCTTCGGCACGGCGGGAGGAGTAATCCTTCACCTTGTTCCGATACTGGAGGCAGGTCACACCACCGGAAAGCGCCCTTTCCACCCGCTCCAGAAGCCGATCATTGTGGTCGGTTATGAGATAGAGTCCTTCAATCATCTATATCTGCCTCACTTTTTCCCTTCAACCACTCTCGTCCACCATTCTTCATGGTGAGCGTCAGAGGATGAGAAGAAACAAAAAAAGCCGCGACACATGGCCACGGCTTCCTGGAATTGTATCCTTTGGCTCGCTGGTGCCGCTTTCCTACGCCGGTGCAAACCGGATCAGGTTCCAAGGGTCTCCGCAGTGCGAATCTCAGTTCTTTCGAACTCCCCCAGCAGGCTTCTATTTCCGTTACCGTAGCGGAAATAAGCTGGAAAGTCAACGCCTTTAAAGGCTTTCGCCTTTACACTCCCGGGGATACATGCTACAAATTTGATCTTGGAAGTTTTCCTAACGGAGTCGATCATGGACAGCCGTCCCACCCTTGCCGAAATCGATCTTGCCGCTTTGCGCCACAATTATTTACAGCTCCGGCACAGTATCGCCAAGACCACCGGCATCCTCGCCGTTGTCAAGGCGGATGCCTACGGCCACGGCTTCATGGACATTTCACGCGAACTGGAACTGTTGAACATTACCGCCTTTGGTGTCGCCTTCCTTGCCGAAGGAATTCAGCTGCGCAAATCGGGCATCGACCGGCCAATCCTCCTGCTCGGCGGAATCTACCCGGGGCAGGAGAAAAAGTGTATCGGCTTCAACCTCTCCACCGTTGTCTTCAACCTGGAGCAGGCCCGGGCCCTTGACAACATGGCAGCACGGCTCTTTCGCAAAGCCAACATTCACCTGAAAGTGGACACCGGTATGGGACGCCTCGGCATCCACCACCTGCAAGCGCCCGAATTCCTCAAGGAGCTGAAAAAACTGCGGAACATAGAACTGGAGGGTATCATCTCCCATTTTGCCTCGGCAGACGAACTGGACGATGACGGCCGCCGCTTCACCGAAAAACAGCAGGAAATCTTCGCCGGAGTCGTGGAAACGGCTCACCGGGAAGGTTTTACCCCCCGCTTTATCCATCTGGCCAACAGTGCCGCAACCGTCAGCCTCAACCTCCCGTTCTGCAACCTGGTACGTCCGGGAATTGCCCTCTACGGCGCCATTCCCTCGGTCGATTTCAAAGGGAAACTGGACCTGCAGCCGGTGATGCGCCTCAAAAGCCGGATCGCCATGCTGAAATGGGTTGATCCGGGCATGAGCCTCAGCTATGCACGCACCTTCGTGTCCGGCCGAAGGACGCTGGTAGCCAGCGTTCCGGTCGGGTACGCGGACGGCTACTGCCGTGCTCTCAGCAACCGGGGAGATGCCCTGGTCCGGGGTCAGCGGGCACGGGTGGCCGGCACCGTCTGCATGGACTGGATCATGCTTGACGTGACGGATATCCCTGACGTGGCCGAGGCCGACGAGGTGATATTGCTAGGCTGCAGCGACTCCGGCGAATGCATTCGGGCGGAAGAACTTGCCGAACGAGCCGGCACAATCCCTTATGAGGTCTTCTGCGCGATCAGCAAAAGGGTCCCGCGGGCGTATCTGAATGGCTCACGGTAACAATTCTTGCTCGTAACGCAGAAAACCCAATCAGGAATTCAATTCGGAAACCAACTTTTTCACCCTTTCGCGGGAACCTGAATGATGTCCACCAAAAAGCTCGCCATAGCCGTTGATATCGGCACCACCACCATCGCCGCATCCCTGATCGACAGGCACACCTGCGAACAGCGAGCCTTTCTCGGTGCAAGGAACCCTCAGGCAACCTTCGGCGCCGATGTGATCGCACGTCTCCAGGCAGCCTGCGACTCCGGAGTCAATCTTGCCGCGCTCCGGCATTCGATCAATCAAACGCTGGAAGAAATGGCTGCAAACCTCCTGCAGATGGCCGGTGTCTCCCCGGAAGATCTTGCGGGGATCGCCTTGGCCGGAAACCCCGCCATGGAACACTTTCTCCTCGGCCTGCCGGTGACCTCCCTGGCCCATCCCCCTTTTCGTCCTCTCTTTACGAAAGGAGAGCGGCTGCAGAGCACCAGCCTCGGCTGGAAGCTGGACCTGAATGCCTACCTCTTCCCCCTGCCCGGCGGTTTCGTCGGCGGTGACCTGGTAGCATTCCTGTACGGAAATCAGACGGGAATTTCTCAGCAGCCCCCGCCGCTGCCTTCCCCCATCCTGTATCTCGACCTGGGAACCAATGGAGAAATTGCCCTTGTAACGGAAGAAAAGATTTTCGCCACCTCTGCGGCTGCGGGCCCTGCCTTCGAGGGTGGGAACCTGGACTGCGGGATGCCGGCACTGCCGGGTGCCATCGAAAGGGTCGAGATAACAGGAGGCCGCCTTTCCCTGACCACCATCGGCGGCCAAACCCCCTGCGGTATTTGCGGTTCAGGAGTTATCGACACTGTTTCCGGGCTGCTCAGGGAAGGCCTGATCGATGCCACCGGCCGACTCCTGCCGCCAGAGGAAATTGCCTCCAACCTGGGAAACCGGATAGTTGAAATCAAGGGCAGCCCTGCCTTTGTCCTGTACCGGGATGCTGCCACGACGATTTTTCTCTCCCAGGAAGATATCCGCCAGGTGCAACTGGCAAAGGCGGCCATCAGGGCTGGCATGGAAATACTCTTCCAGCGCGCGGGAATACGGGGGGATGACCTGAAAAAGATTGTATTAACCGGCTCTTTTGGTGCCGTTCTCTCACCGGAAGGGCTAAAAAACGTTGGAATTTTCACCGAAAACATGGTAGAAATTGCAAGTTTTATCCGTGAGGGTGCGCTGGCCGGGGTGGAGCGGGCCCTCTGCACAACAGAGGGTTTTGCCGCTGTCGACAATCTCGCCCGGCTGGTTCGGGTCGTCCCGCTTTCAGGCACTCCCGCTTTTGAAAAACATTTTCTCGAACAGATGAACTTTCCGAAGATGAGACCCTGAGCTAATCCGGTCCCAGCCAATATCAGGGTATTTTCCTTTTTCCGCTATCCATCTTTCACATAAACCCGTTACCAGCCTCGTGACCGCCTCAGACTCGAAGCGAGCCTGACACTCCTGAGGCAACAGTAACCAAGGAGAATAAAATGGCAAAAATAACGCGCGCGCTGATCAGCGTGTCAGACAAGACAGGTGTTCTCGAATTCGCCCGGGAGCTTGCCCGATATGATGTCGAAATCCTTTCCACCGGAGGAACGGCAAAGATGCTCCGCGACGCGGGACTCCCGGTCAAGGACGTCTCCGAATTTACCGGCTTCCCGGAAATGCTCGATGGCCGGGTAAAGACCCTGCACCCCAAGGTTCACGGCGGGCTGCTCGGCATGCGCAGCAACCCGGAACATGTTGCCAAGATGAAGGAACACGGCATCGAAAACATCGACATGGTCGTGGTCAACCTCTACCCCTTCGAAGCGACCGTGGCCAAGGAAGGCTGCACCCTCGAGGACGCCATTGAAAACATCGACATCGGCGGTCCCACCATGCTCCGCTCCGCGGCAAAGAATTGGCCCGATGTGACAGTCATTACCGACCCGGCCGACTACCAAAAGGTCCTCCTCGAAATGACCTCAAGTAACGGGACGGTTTCCCGGGAAACAAATTTCGGCCTGGCGGTCAAAGTCTACCAGCGCACCGCTGCCTATGACGCGGCCATCTCCAACTGGCTCGGCCGGCGGACCGGTGACGATGTCGCCCTGTTCCCCGACACCTTTACCGTCCAGTTCCGGAAGGCACAGGAAATGCGTTACGGCGAGAATCCCCACCAGAATGCTGCCTTCTACGTGGAATCGGGCGCAACCGAGGCATGCACCGCAACCGCGACCCAGCTGCAGGGGAAAGAGCTTTCCTACAACAATATTGCCGACACGGACGCTGCCCTTGAATGCATGAAACAGTTCAGCGCTGCACCCTCCTGCGTTATTGTCAAGCATGCCAATCCCTGCGGCGTTGCCCTTGGCGACTCACTCCTGGAGGCCTACAATCGGGCCTACAGCACCGACCCGGAATCGGCCTTCGGCGGCATCATCGCCTGCAGTCGGGAACTGGACGCAGCAACCGCTACGGCAATCGTCGAAAGACAGTTCGTCGAGGTAATCATTGCACCTTCCGTTTCTCCGGAGGCCTCTGCCATCGTAGCGGCGAAAAAGAACGTGCGGCTGCTGGCCTGCGGTCCCCTGCCCACACAGACCGTTCCGCGCCTCGACATGAAGAGGGTTACCGGCGGCCTGCTCCTCCAGGACGCGGATCTTGCCCTTTACAACGAACTGAAGGTAGTCTCAAAGCGTACCCCCACTGAACAGGAAATGGCCGACCTGCTCTTTGCCTGGCGGGTGGCGAAATTCGTCAAGTCCAATGCGATCGTCTATGCCAAGGACAAGATGACAATCGGGGTCGGCGCCGGCCAGATGAGCCGGGTCAACTCGGCACGTATCGCTGCCATCAAGGCAGAACATGCCGGCCTCCCGGTTGCCGGAGCTGTCATGGCCTCCGACGCCTTCTTCCCGTTCCGTGACGGCATCGACAACGCCGCGGCAGTCGGCATCACGGCCGTCATTCAGCCCGGCGGCAGCATGCGCGACAACGAAGTGATCGCAGCGGCAGACGAGCAGGGTATGGCCATGGTCTTTACCGGCATGCGCCATTTCCGGCATTGACGGCCGGCGTTATCAATCAATCACAATACTCGTAGGGGCAGGCCCCCGTGCCTGCCCATCACTAGGGCAACCACAGGGGGTTGCCCCTACGTTACACCATTGATCTGGAGAAAAGATATGAAAGTTCTGGTAATCGGCAGCGGCGGTCGCGAACACGCCCTGGTCTGGAAGATCGCCCAGTCACCCCTGGTAACGAAAGTATTCTGCGCCCCCGGCAATCCGGGCATCGCCGAACTGGCCGAGAATGTGCCGCTCAAGGTTGACGACCTGCCCGGACTCCTGGCTTTTGCCCAAAAGGAGCAGATCGGGCTGACTGTGGTGGGACCGGAACTACCCCTTTCGCTCGGCATTGTCGACCTGTTCGAGGATCACGGCCTCACGGTCTTCGGCGCCCGTCAGAACGCCGCCATCATCGAGGCGAGCAAGGCCTTTTCCAAGGACCTGATGAAAAAGTATCACGTCCCGACTGCGGCCTACGAAGTCTTCACCGAAATTGAGCCGGCCATCGCCTTCCTCGACACGATTGGGCTGCCGGTTGTGGTGAAAGCGGATGGTCTTGCCGCCGGGAAGGGGGTCATCATCGCTCAAACAAGGGAAGAGGCAATCGAAACGGTTACCGACATGCTCTCCGGCAACGCTTTCGGCAACGCGGGCTCCCGGGTGGTTGTCGAGGAATTTCTCCGGGGAGAAGAAGCCTCTTTCCTGGCCTTTACCGATGGCAGAAATATCATCCCCCTGGCCAGCGCACAGGATCACAAGGCAATCTTTGACGGCGACCAGGGACCGAACACCGGCGGCATGGGCGCCTACTCCCCCGCACCGGTTGTAACCTCTGCTATTCACGAAAAAGTAATGAAGGAAGTCATGCGGCGCACGGTGGACGGCATGGCGGCCGAAGGACGGACCTACAAGGGAGTCCTGTATGCAGGACTGATGATTGACGGCGGTGAAATTAAAACGCTGGAATTCAATGCCCGATTCGGTGACCCTGAATGCCAACCGCTTCTCATGCGGATGAAATCGGACATCGTGCCCGTTCTTCTGGCAACAGCCCGGGGTGACATCAGCGCTATCAACCTGGAATGGCACGACAAGGCTGCCGTCTGCGTTGTCATGGCTGCCGAAGGCTATCCGGGCGACTACCGGAAAGGCGATCTGATCAGCGGCCTCGACCAGGCCGCCGCCATTGAGGACCTGTTCGTCTTCCATGCCGGTACCGCGAGTAAGGACGGCACCTATTGCACCAACGGCGGGCGGGTCCTTGGCGTGACAGCCCTGGGCGAAACGGTCCGGGATGCCATTGCCCGTGCCTATCAAGGCGTGGCAGCCATCACCTGGCCCGGTGTTCAGTACCGGACCGATATCGGCAACAAGGCGCTGGGAAGAATGTAGGGGCGGCCCCGCGTGGCCGCCCAAATCAGGGCAACCACATGGGGTTGCCCCTATAATTGAACGATTCAGCAAACATACGGAGTGGATATGGATACACCAAAAGTACTAATAGTCATGGGAAGCGATACGGACCTTCCGGTAATGAAAGAGGCGACGAAGATCCTGCGGCAGTTCGGCGTCTCCTTTGAAATGAGGATATCCTCGGCTCACCGCTGTCCCGACAAAACCGCGCAGCTGTCTGCCGAAGCCGAAGGTCGCGGGATAAAGGTAATTATCGCTGGTGCCGGCATGGCAGCCCACCTTGCAGGAGTCATGGCCGCAGGCACGATTCTCCCGGTCATCGGGGTTCCCGTCGGAGGCGGTGCCATTAACGGCATTGACGCTCTCTATTCGACTGTCCAAATGCCCGGCGGAATCCCGGTCGCCACGGTGGCCATCGGCAAGGCAGGCGCCAAAAATGCAGGAATCCTGGCCGTGCAGATGTTGGCACTGTCCGATACATCTCTTGCGCTCAAACTGAAAAAACTCAAGGAAAGCATGGCTCAAGAAGTGGCATCGAAAGACCAGGAACTGCAAGAAAACCTTGACGATCAGTGAGAGGCAAAAGCCTCTCACTCCTCCTTCTGACCACTTCATAAGTTGCTGTCATCCTCCATACGAAACAATGCAAAAATCTTTGAACGATGATTGACCGCTGCCCGTTTCAGTGCAATCTTCGGGGACTCAATGTATTCAAAAGACAGAATACTTTTCCCTTGACACACGCTGTTTATTTTATTATATAACGTACAGCTCTTTATTTTTCCTCCCGAACTATTTGTCGAAAAGAAGCCTGCCCCTTCTTTCCCAAAGAATTTCTGCCGGGAAACGCCTTCCATTCGCGTTTCCATCCTTGCGGGCGTTACTAGCGCCCGCTTTTTTTATCCTCGGGACAAACCAGGCAAGGACTTTCCAAGATGTGCCGATATGGCACCTGAACCGGCCGGAAATAAACTGTCCACACCATTTGGAGCTATTGCTTACCACTTCTCCGCAACAACTCCTCCGCCACACAGACCTTTTGTGCAGTCGAAAGACGGCTCGAGGCGTAAATGTTCTTCACCTCCCGAAGAGACAAACCTGGAAGGAATGCAGTAAACCATATCAGCGGCGTTTTATTATTTTTCAGGATAGCCACTTTCAGTTCATGACGGGACTTCCAGCGGGGATGTCGAGCCACTGCCGAAATAGTTTCCGCATTGGCGCCTGGCCCATTGATCAATTTGAATATCGATACCTGCTTGAGGCGAGGATTATCAAGACAGGCCTCCATGAGCTGCGGCAGGCCTTCGTGCAGAAGTGCTTCCACCACAGCGGAGGGTGCACGTCGAGCAAGGGTTATCTTGCTTCCGAGTGGTGTTTCTGGCAGGCGCTTGATGATTGCACGCTCCGCGACAAGACTCCTGTCCGGGGCTACGCCCGGAAGAAAGCAGACTGTCACCAACTCGAACAGGTAAAGATGAGGAATGAGGGTCAGTACTATGTGATCCGGTGAGGCATGGTGATAAACAAGTGCAACCTTCAACCGGTGGCTGGTATCGGTCAACGACAATCTGTAGACCGCCGTGAGAACATCCTCTGTCAAGTCCAACCTTTTCAGGAGCTGGAGAAGGCAGGACTCATCAAGGCCGGGATTTTTCAGAAGGGCCTTGATCACCTCCAGTGACGGGTCGTCCAGCAACCGAAGAATATCATCCCGCCCCCCCTTGAGGGCACGATAGAGACGTCGGGAAAGCTCACTATCCGGTTGCGCATGGAGCTCCGATACGGTCATTAACTGACACCTCCTCCCTTTAGCAGGTTGTTAAAAAACTACTGCGGGTCCGATCTGGGGCGTCGCCGCTCGTTCCAACACTCAACGTAGCGCGTTGCTACGCCTCGCGTCCTCATTTGCTTGCGCCTACCATCTCGGCCTCCTCGCGACGTTTTTCAACAACCTGTTAGAGAATGCGTTTCAAGCATGACGAGTCCCGCTCTCTGGCTGAAAAAAATGCAATCCGTCTCGACAGGTCCCGTTTCCTCTCCTATACTACAGGCATGATTCCGATCAAGGATTACAATCCAACCAAGAATTTTCCGATTATTACGATCAGCCTGATTGCCGCCAACGTCCTGCTCTTCATCCAGGACAGACTGAGCGGCCACTACGAAAAGGTGCTGGTGGAAACGGCTCGCGGCGTCGTGCAGGTCAATCATTTTGTCGGCGGACTCGTCGCCAAATATGCCCTGATACCGGCTAAACTGGTCTCCGAGCCGTCGAACGCCTGGGACCAGATCTTCACCTCCATGTTTCTGCACGGCAACTGGCTCCACATCGGCTCAAACATGCTCTTTCTCTGGATTTTCGGCAATAATATCGAGGACGTTCTCGGCAGATTCCGATTCGTCATCTTTTATTTTGCCTGCGGAATTGCCGGGGCCGCAGGGCAAGTGATCAGCGCCCCTCACTCGAGCATCCCGATGATCGGAGCCAGCGGCGCAGTGGCCGGAGTGATGGGAGCCTACTTGATACTCTACCCGCATGCCAGGATACTTACCCTGCTGCCGATCTTTTTCTTTTTCACCTTTATCGAGGTTCCAGCCTTTTTGATCATCGGCTACTGGGTCCTGCTCCAATTCATCAGCGCCACCTGGGTCAACAGTGGCGAAACTGCACAAGGAGGCATTGCCTACTTTGCCCATATCGGGGGCTTTCTAGGCGGAATCGGACTGCTGCTCCTGCTCGGCGGCTGGCCAGGCGCGAAAGGCCGGGACCGGTTCTGACCTTTTCCTACGTCTCCTTCTTCAGCACCACGTTCGTCATGCGCGACACGCAGACCAGGTTCTCTTTCTCATCGCGAATCTGCATTTCCCAGACCTGGGTCGATTTGCCGAGATGAAGGGGGCGGGCGGTGCCGATGACATATCCGCTGGCCACCGAGCGGATATGGTTGGCATTGATCTCCAGCCCCACGGCATAATATTCATCGCGATTGATGGCCAGATTTGAGGCCCCGCTGCCAAGAGTTTCCGCCAGCACGACCGATGCACCGCCATGGAGGATGCCCATGGGCTGCCGGGTCCGCTTATCCACCGGCATGCGTGCCCGCAGGAAATCGTCTCCGATCTCGACAAACTCAATTCCCACATGGCTGATAAGGGTATCCGCCATAATCTGATTCAATTCCTCCAGGGTATACTCACGAAACCAGAGTGCCATAGTGTCTCCTTATTGTTAGATGTGCCGACTCGCTGGCCGGGGACAGCAGCGCAGAGTCTCACGATCGCAATCTCGGCAACAATGGCGACTGTCTCTCCTCGGTGCTTATCCATTACATACCTTCCCCGCAAAAAAAGATCAACGCTGAACTTCACCGCTCACCCCGGAAGAGAACAGAGGAAAAAGTCATCTTACATAGTGAAAAGATATTCATTTCTCTGCCAATTGTGATACTAAGAAGAAGGTTGCCACCCGACATTCGCGCAGATGTCGACAATTTCTGTCGCTTACGTCTAGCAAAGACAGGTGTGGACCACTCTGACAGCCAAGTCCTTCTCGCGACAGAAAGGAAGCTGCATGAAAGCCCTCCGCCTAATTACACTCGTTTCAGTCTTCTCTCTGTTCCTCTTACCGGGATGCAGCCATTGCAACCGAAAAGACGATAGCATCTACCAGGCATCGACCATCGATGCACTGCTCGTCGGTACCTACGATGGCAGCACTAGCTTTGCCGACCTGAAAAGAAACGGCGATTTCGGCATCGGCACCTTCGATGCTCTGGATGGGGAAATGATTGCCCTTGACGGCACGTTCTACCAGGCCAAGGCGGATGGAACGGTTCTCCCGGTTGCAGACTCGGCCAGGACACCCTTTGCCGTGGTAAAATTCTTCGCCCCGGAGACCACGCTTCCCCTTGCAGCCGCACCGGACCTCAACAACCTGATGCGGCAACTGGATGCGCTGCTCCCGTCAGCCAATTATTTTTATGCCCTCAAAATCGAGGGAACCTTTCCTGCTATCAAGGTCCGTAGTGTTCCCGCGCAACAAAAACCGTACCCAGGCCTGGCAGAGGCAGCCAGCCGGCAAACGGTCTTCCAGTTCCAGGCACTTTCCGGAACAATCGTCGGCTTCAGGACCCCAGGTTTCGCCAAGGGAATCAATCTACCCGGCTACCATTTCCATTTTATTTCCGCCGACCGGAAGATTGGCGGCCATCTCCTGGACTGCCGGATCGACAATGCGCTCCTCTCCCTTGACAAGGTTAGCGAGCTGCATCTGGCACTTCCGGAAAATGCCGAATTTTCCCGGGGGGACCTCGGACAGGATCACGGACGTGACCTGGAAAAAGCCGAACGCTGAAGCGCACAAGGTTGACAAGTGACCGGAAGAGCAGCAGGGACCTTGACCGGCACCGGAAAAGGGATTAGCGGCGAACGAGCGAAAACCGCAGAAGGAGCCTCAGATCAGCATGAAGAAGTATTTTGACTTCCACAAACACCGGACATCCTACCGGCAAGAGACGCTGGCCGGCTTCACGACCTTCGTCACCATGGCCTACATCATCATCGTCAATCCGGCCATCCTGGAAGTGGCCGGCATTCCGCGCGGGCCCTCCACCACTGCCACCATCCTGGCAGCGGCATTCGGCACCCTGATCATGGGAATCTATGCCAAACGACCCTTTGCCATCGCCCCGTACATGGGCGAAAACGCCTTCGTCTCCTTCACCGTCGTCAAGGCGCTCGGCTTTACCTGGCAGGAGTCCCTGGGGGCCGTATTCATTGCCGGCGTTGCCTTTACCGTCCTTACCGTGCTAAAGATACGGAGCTGGCTGGCCAATGCAATTCCCTCTTCGCTGAAATACAGCTTTGCCGTGGGCATCGGCATGTTCATCACCTTTATTGGCCTGAATGAAACCGGGATTGTCGTTCTCGGGGTTCCCGGAGCACCTGTCCGGCTTGGCAACCTGGCGGAACCTTCCGTTATTCTCGCCCTCTGTGGACTGTTGCTTACGGTGCTCCTGATGCTGTGGAAGGTCCGGGGAGCGCTCATGATCGGCATCCTGGCAACAACCTTGTTATCCATGCTGTCCGGTGTCACAAAAGTACCCGACACCCTGGTCAGCCTCCCTCCCAGCCCGGCACCGATTTTTCTCCAGCTGGATCTTTCGGGTGCGCTGACCCCGAAATTCCTGCCGGTGATACTCACCATCTTCGTCATGGCCTTTGCCGATACCATCGGCACCCTGATCGGCCTTTCAGCCAGGGCCGAACTGCTGGACAAAGACGGCAACCTCCCGGAAATCGAAAAACCGATGTTGGCAGACGCCCTGGCCACCACCTTGGCACCACTCTTGGGCACCACAACGACCGGCGCCTACGTGGAATCAGCCGCCGGGATCGAAGAGGGTGGCAGAACCGGCTTCGTTTCCGTTGTGACAGCGGGGCTGTTTCTCCTAGCGCTCTTTTTCGCCCCGCTGTTCACGGCCGTCCCCGCCCATGCCTACGGCGTTGCCCTGATCATCATCGGCAGCTTTATGATCAGCCCGCTCACCCGGATTGTTTTCGACGATCTCACCGAACTGCTTCCAGCCTTCCTCACCATCGTCCTGATCAGCTTTACCTACAATATCGGCGTGGGAATCACCGCCGGTCTCCTGGCCTGGCCGCTCTTCAAAACACTTTCCGGCCGGGGCAGGGAAGTGTCGGCCGGCGCCTGGATTCTGGCGCTCATCTCGCTGTCTTTTTTCATCTTTTATCCGAAGATGTGAAGCTGAGCTTTACAAGCATCACAGCCCCTTTACACCAGTAAAAAAGCCGTTCCACCAGCTATCTGCTGATGGAACGGCTTTTTGTCAGTCTTGGCGGTATCAACTGCTGAAGTTGCTCCCCTTTCACCTCCCGAACACTATCTGACCTGATGAACCCGGTTCTTCCCACTGGTCTTGGCGGTATACATGGCACTGTCGGCCCGCTTGATCAAAACGGAATCCTCCTCGCCGGGAATATACTGCGTGACGCCAACACTAACCGTCATATGGACTTCCGAACGGGGCAACGGTGTCAAAACGGTTTCTTCAAAGCCCTTTCTGAGTCTTTCCGCCACGAGCAAGGCATTTTCTCCTTCGGTCTCGGGAAGTATTACGGTAAATTCCTCGCCGCCATACCGGTAGGCAGAATCAGCACTTCGCAAGGTTTCCCTGATTACCTCAGCAAGAACCGCCAGAACCCTGTCACCTTCCAAATGTCCGTACGTATCGTTATAACCTTTGAAATTATCGATATCGAGCAGGATGAGGGAGAGTGGCTCATCGT
>RPRC01000173.1 GCA_003857395.1 Geobacter sp. | reverse complement strand
TACCATGAGACCCCATCATCCTTAACCCCGGCAAGCCGAAAGCAAAACATTTTTTGCCACGGATGCACACGGATAAAATCTTAAAACATGAAATACCCTTAACTTTGCAATGCTGAACAGTTTTTGCCTTCATCCGTGTAAATCCGTGTGCATCCGTGGCTAACAACGGTTTATCGAAACATCTTTTCTATTATCGACAGCAAGCTACTAATTGACAGATACCGAGCCGCCCCTGATTCTGTTCTCTCCCGAAGATTGACTGAGAACGTAGTCACCCTTGATAAGGATTTTGCCGGCCTTTGTCAGGGTGATACTTGCCTTTCCGCACTTCAGAACAATCTCGTTTTCGGCCTCAAAAGATATGCTTTTTCCGTCAACCGTTACCTCTTGCGGCTCTTCAGCCTCAACGACAACGGTCGTGGGTTCCGCGATTTCCTCGATCAGTGAATACATGGTGTCAATGATGATGGGAAATTTCGGATCATTATTTTCAAAAGCAAGCAGCACTTCTCTCCCTGCCGGGTTACCCTTTCGAAGGTTCTCCACTCTCGACGATGTAGTAGTTCGGGCGGCAATCGGACCGGAATTGTTGCCGGAAAAATCGACCAGGACAATTCCGCTTTTCTCAATACGTACAATTCTGCCAATCCGCGTTGCTGCCATGGGGATGTCATCTTCGACAATCTGTATGATTTTTGTCTGTTCTCTTTTCACATCAAATCTCCGATAATGTTCTTCCACACAGCACTTATGTCGACAGAGAGTGTCAGTTGCTGTTTCATGGCTTAGTTGCTGAATACTTTGCTAGCCTTAATGGTAATACTGCTTCCATCCATGACGATTGTTGAAGAACCTGCTTTAAAGGTGATCTTGGGTGCTTCTATTACATATTCGTTAGCTTTTGAATAATACTTTCCGCTGATGAACTCGGAGAGATCGGCGCCGATGTTGGTGGTCCTGTCGCCTACCACATTCTCCGTCATGGTCGCACCGACAAAGACCGCCTTCGCCAATCCCACCTCCTCAGTCTTGGCACAGGCGACCGTTTCGTTCATAATCCCGCCAACCGAGACCTGATACAGACCGCCGATGGACAATTCCTTTGCCAGGCCAATGGTTTCCATCGAGTTGATCGCAATGGTTTCGGTCTTGCAGTTGCCGACTGTCAGGGTCATGTTGGAACCAATGGTTTCAGTATGATTGATTCCCACCTGGATACTTTTGTTAGCACCTATGGATTCGCTCTGGTTCACGACGACATACTTCGAACGGTCGTTACCGACGGTCAACGTCTCGTCATGACCGACCCTCTGACCCTTGTCATTCTTGATCAGAATGTTCCAGTCCTTCTCGCCCTGGAGATAGACCTCCTCAGCTCCCATTTTGTCTTCGAAGCGAAGTTCGTTGAAGTTGTCGGGATTGCCGCCGGGGCTGCTTCTGGTCCTGATGCCACTCTGGGTCTTGTTGGCGGGGAGATTGTAATTGGGCTGTTTGGCCTCGTTGACGACGCTGCCGGTAATGATCGGATAGTCCATGTCGCCATTGATAAAGGAAACCAGAACCTCGTCGCCGACGCGGGGGATAAACTGGCTGCCCCAGGTTGTGCCGTTCCAGAACTGAATGGTACGAATCCAGCAGGAGCTTTTTTCATCCATCTTGCCTTCACGGTCGAAATGGAATTGAACATTGACGCGGCCGTACTCGTCGGGCCAGATCTCTTCGCCTTTGGGACCGGTGACGATGGCGGACAGGAGGCCGGGGACAATTGGCTTTGCGTGGCGCTGTTCAGGCCGGTAGGTTACGGAAGACGGAATGACCATAAAGATGTTGCTATAACCGGGGGTGACATCCTTTGGAGCTAGTTCTTTCAGCGCTGCTGGTTGTTTTCCTTCCTGTGCGACTCCGAAAAGGAAATATTCCTGATTGAATTTCGGGTTATTGTGGCTGGTCAACAGGAAGGTGGCACCGGACGTCAACCGGGTGCAGTTGCTTGCGCCTCTGCCCTTTTCCTTCAGTGCTGCTATGGTTTCCAGGCGTATTTTTGTGAGCCGGTCGCCTCTCTCCGTTTTGCCATAACTACCGGGATAGCTGTACACCTCAAATGGTTCGTCCGGGTTGTTGTATTCACCCTTGAATTCAGTTTCAAGGTCAACAGAGGGTGTCTTGAAATTGTAATTTGTATGGGTGTGTACGCCGGGTCTCAGTCGATCTGAAAAATCGAATGATGAGATGCTTATTTTATCTGCGCTTACCATTCCTCCGGCATTGAGCGGGATAGATATATCACCTTGAATGTCCTGATAAAAGGCATCAGTGTCGCAGAAAACCAGCACATGCTTGTCTTTGTAATGTTCAAAGAAATAAAAAATGCCTTCTTTCTCAAGCAGGCGGGAAATGAAATGCAGGTCAGTCTCGTTATACTGCACGTTGAATTTATTAAAAATATCTTCGTGTCCCAATCGGAATTTAAAGAGATCAGGCGTTATGCCGCTTTCTTGAAGTATCTTGCCGATTATATCCTGCAGTTGCATATCCTGGAAAATGCGGCAGTTTTGTTTTATGGATAAAAGCCACAGCGATGGCACCAGTTGCGCCTCGTACAGGTGAAACCGGCCATTCATGCCGGCATGTCTGAATTTACGGAGGATTCCGTGGAAATATCGATCTGGAGCGCCTGCTCCTTCTGGGTTGATAATGGTCAGCAAACACTCCTGGCGGACAACTGCGTCACAAGAGATGACCTGTTCACTTACCAGTACTAAATTTGCACCGGGCACATGCGAGACATTCTCAGCTGTGGTAAATTCAAGTACAGACACTTCATACTCTACATCAAGGAACTTAAATGTGAATTGTGCGCTGCTTGCTGACATATGTTGACTCCTTTTATTCCTAGATCAAGTCTTAAAAATGTTCTGTAATTGTAAAAATACTATGTTCATGTTACTTAATGTGCATATGGTTCTGAAATGAAAAGCATAACCTTTGTGACATCTAAAACAGTTATTGTATGGCAGTAGAAAATCAGAAAAAAGTGCTCAAAATAAAAACTATTGCTCTAATCAATATTGACAGAGCACCCAACACCAGAAATACTTTTAATGACATAATGAAAATTGTACTTGGCATTAAGTCTTGTTTAACAATATTAGATAGTTGCCCGAATTTTATGGTATTGGATATTTCCCCTACTGAAACGCAGTCGTTAATTTCAGGTAATTCAGAAGCTGCTTTATTGATCATGGCCACCCCATCATCATTGTTGCCAGCCTTACAAAGATACAAACCGGCAATAACTCTGAAAACCGGGTGAATAAGAATTAGTTGATGAAGATGTCTGGGGAAGGGATGATTACAGTCGTTCCTTGACATACAATCAATCCATTGATTCACGACATACAGCCCTGACATAATGCTGACTTTGTTTATATATGAATAAAAAACTATAAAAAATATTGATATGGCAGAAAATGAGAAACTGAATTTTAACAAAGAATCAATAAATGAATGAGTGTGCATATTGATTGCGACCAGCATCGCAAGCAATGCCGAAAACAAGATACAAAAATACAAAAGGGCATGTGAAGGTTTTTTGGCCGAAGACAATGCTTTAATTATTTTTTCAACCTCTTTCTTTCTGGCACCCGTATTGTTTTCCATCCCGGCCTCACTTATCATACGCGCCAGCAACATTTGAAGAAGCACCTAATATGTTTGTAGTGTTTTCTATAGCTGATGGACTTTTCATAACTGGAAGCCATTTTCCAGCGCCGAAAGTGGTATCAAGGATATGACCATTGAGAGTAAGAGCGCTTGTTTTGCTTAATAATGCCTGGTTTGCCGCAACGGTTCCAACGCCACCTGTAAACAGACTCAATCCCATATCAGTGGCCATAGCGATATTGTTGGTTTCTTTACTGCTTGTGCCTAGCGTAACAATGCTTGTCCCCAGGCCAACAATTCCGGTATTATTTACGACCGGTGTCACTCCCATTGCCAAATTTACTAAATTTCCCAAGGCCACGCTTGCGCTCGCAGCTCCTTGAACGGCAATCACCCCTCCGGCTACCGCACCGATACCGGTTGGTGAAGTTACCGTCCCGATGAACAACCCAGCCGCAGCTTGAACACCCCCACCAACCAATGTAAGCCCGTTATTAACCCAAGGATTTGCCAACATTCCCCTTGCAGAGACCAGCGCACCTTTAAATTCCATTATAATCTCCCCCGTATTATCGATTAATTACAGCACACACCGATCCCCCATCCGCGCCGGCCATTCAAACTGATATCCTTTACCAATTTCCTCCACCACAAGGCGGACAAAACAGCTTTGCGTGACATACCCGCCCAGAAACCGCTCGAGAACCGAGCTGAACAGATAAAGATCGCCCGGCCCGGCAAAGTGGTCGCCGCGCAGCTTCAGGCGGATATCATAGCCGCGATAGATAGTGCGACCGATCAGACGGTCGGCAGTTTTTGCTTCAATCGAGACAATAGAGTCAATTTTCCTTGTATTGGCCATGACAGACGCCTGATGTCGACTGTTTGGATTAGTAAAGAGGTGCAGCACCGCTCTAAGATTATTGGCACTGGCCAAAGAGGTGGAATTCAGGGAAAACCCAGAAAACAGCCGCCATTGCCGATTCTGGTCGATCCCCTGAGAAATCGTGGCAGTCACGCTTTTAATATTTCTCAGTTCGACTGACTCCGGGGTTGCCACGCCAGCAACACAGACCTCCCCTATGCCGAGTTGTTCCGGCAGGATGCCGTTAGTGCAGGTAAGATCAATGTCGAGCTTTATTCTGTCGGTTTGATTTTGTGTATTGTGGCTTGGAATTGAAAGAAGGGTGTCAAAACCATCCCCAATGGCTGACCTGCCTTGAGTAATGTGACAGATATGGCCTTCCTTGCTGTGCTGGAGCAATGGATTTTGTACCTCATACTTGATTTTTGCCGATTTCTTTTTGAGTAAACCTTCAACTTTATCTACCGAATGAATCTGGAAATGGGCTGAATGCTCCCCAGCCGTGTGTACCTGTTGTTGCTGAACTTTCAAGTTGACCGAGAGCGGCTTGGCCTTGTGCTTGAACAGATTGATAACCGGTGTGGCAAACAGGACAAAGCTCTTTTCATTGACCCTCGGCACAACCAGCGGACAAGCGGCCAGCTCGAAATTGATTTCAAATCGGAGACCGTTGCCCAAGGTTCGACAGTTGTCCAACCCGGCCAGATCCAGAAAAAGAAATTTATCAGGGAAAAGGAAGTATTCCTGAACGATCTGATGGCCGGGTGTGAAGCTTGTTTCACCTGAGAGCAAGGCTTCGTTAGCGGCAAAGCCGACCGGTTTCAGGTATCCAGGGGGAAGCTCGACCGTAGTGCCGTTATCGGGTGAAGTAATGGTAATGCGCTTCAGATAATGCAGTAACAGCAGATAGAGATCACGAGCCGCCGGGGAGTTATCGGCGAGAAAGAAACGGAGAGTTTCAACTTTCCAGCTGGAAAGTCCGATGCCGTTCAATGCGCAACACAGTTTGATGGAAGCCGCCTTGCCGGATGGTTGGGTGAATGAGCTGTTTAACAATGTCAGCGGATGTACCGTCACGTCAATGCAGGTCCGAAACCTGCATTTTATGCCCTGAACAGCTAGGGATTCAACCTCGGCACCTGCTGAAATCTGCAGCGGATTATGCAGCTCCGCTTTGGGAGTAAACGCAACGATGGTCGTTGCCGGTATCGGCCGCAGATGTTCCGGCTGAAGAGGATTGATGACTTCATGGATAAACTCCGGAATATCATCGTCCAGCTTCCGTTGCAGCAGGGAGTTATAAAACGCCGTCCCTTCCAGGAGCCTTTCCACGCCGGGGTCTGCCATCGGGCCGCTCACCAGGGGAACAAGGTTGGGATGTTTTTGTACGAAGTGCTCTGTTAACTCTCTCAGGTGCGACCGCTCCTCGCGATAATAGTCAACCATGGAACGGTGTAAATCCGGCGGGGAAAGCGACGGCTCCGGGACAGAAGAAGTCTTCTGTTTGAAAGCCGTGGCAGAAACCTGGAATCCGGCATCCACTTCACCCAGGGTCTTGCCGGAAAAGCACCAGGTGTTGAGGCCCAGACGCGCCTTCGGATCGCCGAGACGGATCGGCTTGGCCTCGCCCGCGGCCAGGATCAGCTTCAGTTCCACCTCGAGGGGGTCGGTAAGATAGAATCTGACCAGTGCGGTGAGCTTTTCGTTTTGCCGGGTCCCGGGGAGGAAGTTGTTGAATTCATCCCAGGTGAGCGGGCCGATTTCGATGCGGAATTTTCCCATCCGGTCGGCTATCTCGCTGCCGAGCACCGTGTCCACTCCCAAGCGGCAGCCGGACACTCCCAAGCGTATCCGCTGGTTCCGAGGAATCGGAACCATCCTTTTCACGTTCTGAGTGATCTTGATCCGCCGCTCATTCAAGGCATCTCGCAGGATGGTTGCCAGGCCACGGGCGGAGCGGGGAAACTGCGTCAGGATGCCGACGTAGCGCAGGAGTGACCAGGAATCAGGGAGCGTATTCCGCAACTCCTTTTCCCCGAGACCGATGAGGCAAAAGAGCCGTTCCCGGTCAAGCGGGTTATTCTCTTCCACCACACGGATGAAGAGACGATATTTACTCCAGCACTGGAAGTAGAGGTGGTAGAGGCGCTGGTGGATGATGTCGACAAAGTCGCGGAAGACCGACTCGTCGTTTGATGCCTCGTCCAGAAGATCTTCGGTGTAGAAGTTCGGCAGGGGAGAAGCGGGACCATACAGTTCGAGAAAGGTGGTGGTGACTCGGAGATTTGCACCGTTCCTTTGAACCCGGGCCACGTCGGCGGCCGGAAATGCCAGGGAAAGTTCCGGCCTGATCTGCACCCGCTCCTGCCACGGGATTTCAGGAAGCCCCTCTATCCCGTTCTGGTCAAGAAATATTCGGGCAAGCCGCATGACCTGGACAAAAGAGAACTGGTGGCCCGATTGCAAAAGGTCCGCCATCAGAGGAGACGTTGTTCGCCCAGGCGTATCGGCCATCACTTGCTTGCTCCATTCATGATTTTGCCAAGTACTACCCTGCAAACAAGTAAAATACTCAGGTTACACAGTATTGTGATTTGAACCATTGAAGACTGGTCATAGCTAATCAGGTGCATAAAAATAGCAATTTTTTATGCTACAGATATCATGCGCACACAAAACAAGTCAATTTGTTTTAATGTAAATATATTTATTTAACTATTTTTTTGATGAGAAGATTCAAGTTGAGTGGCGAGGAGGCGTGTCTCTTGTACGGTAAAGGCTGGAAAAGATCAGTATAAAAACTGAAAAAGGCGAGTTTCAAGCCCGCCCTTTTCGATCCCATGAGTGAGGAGTATCTGTCTGACTTATTTTGTACCGAACACCGTTCGAAGGAGATCGGTGGTGCGAGCCGCAGGGTTTGTCCGGATCTTTTTTTCCTCCTGCCCCACCATGGTAAAGAGCCCATCCAGGGCTTTGTTGGTAACGTAGCTGTTCAGATCAAGGGAAGGGGTTCCGAGCATGGAGGCCATGGGAAGGGTGCCGTAAGAACCCATCATCTCCTTATAGCTACGCACCGTACCCACTTTATCCATGCTGTTGGAGACAACCGGCTTGAAGGATTCGAAGAGCTGTGAGCGGATCTTCTTTTCGAAAAACTGTGTTGCCGAGGTCTCACCGCCCGCCAGAATTCCCCTCGCATCCTCCACCGTCATCTGACGGATGGCATCCCCGAAAAATGAGGCCGCCTTGGGGGCAGCGGCCTCCGCGGCCCGGTTCATGCTCAGGACAAACTCGTTTACCTGCTGCTGATAGCCAACGGCCGCCAACAGATCAGCCGCTCTCTGGACTTTGTCGGGAAGCAGAATTTTGATGAGAGGATTTCCGAAATAACCGTCAGGTTTGGCCACCTCGGTTACGGCACGTTCGGTACCAGTAGCAAGTGCCTCCTTGAGACCCTTGACAATGGTGGTGTCATCAAGAGAACTTTGCTGTTGGAGAACGGGGAAAGTCTTTGGGGAAAGGGCACCCACCTGACCGGTAAGATCTTCGAGGATCCCCGCATAACAGGGAGAATGGGAAAAAAGAAAGGTGGCAAATGCCAGAGACATGATGCGTTTCATAAAGAGTACCCCCGCGACAAGTGACAATGTCTTTCCTGCTACAGTATGGATCATTACGGCCATTTCGCAAGGGAGAGATTGAAACAGCCTCTACTATTAATCCAGTACGGCGAGATTTCCGCAAATACAGATGTTGTCAGGCACCCGACATGGGACGAACCCTGCTCCTGCCGAGACGCTTCATCAGCTTCCAGAGTGGGCCTTGCACCGGAAAGTGGCGGAGCGCGGCCATCATGGCATCGCTCATATTGATCTCCAGACCAGGAACAACCCAATTTCTGCGCTTCAGCGCCTCAGCGATTACCAGGTCGCAGAGAGAATCCCGCACTGTCGGGGAAAGATAGAAAACCGGCTCGAGGAGAGACGTTTCAGGGGTAATTAATTTCTCCTTGAGGGCCTGGCGGTGGAGGGGCGTACCGGGATAGATACGGATGCCGGTCATACCGATAACCGCCGTGGGATCCACCTCATCCATGAGGGCAAAGCTTTCCAAAAGGGTTTTTTCAGTCTCACCCGGTCCGCCGAACAGGATGTAGTGGGCAAAATCCACTCCATGATCCCGGCAGAGAGCTGAAGCGGCACGCACATCGTCTGTGGTGAAGGATTTCCCCAGATTCCGGAGCATGACAGGAGAGCCGGAATCCGTGCCGAATTCAAAGGCATCACAGCCAGCCTCGACCATGACAGCCAGCAGATCTGGGGTAATGAAAGCTGGATTGATAAAGGCCGACCAGTGGATGGAAAGACCGGCAACAATCATGGCTCGGCAAAGCTTTTCCGCGAAATCCATCGGGTAATTAAAGATATCGTCAACAAAGTAGAGATACTTGGTGCCGTTCTGTTCCACCAACGCGTGAATCTCGGCAATGATATCCGGCACCTCCCGCAACCTGAGCCTGCTCCCCTCAAGGATCGGATAGGTACAGTAAATACAGGAAAACGGGCAGCCCCTTTTGGTCTGGAGGTTCGCCATGCCCCCTTCCCGATTGTAACGCTCCACTTGGAAGAGGCTGCGCTCCGGCGTGCCGATTTTTTCCACAGGAACGGGTGGAAGATATTCCGCTATCCCTCTGACCAATACACCCGGCAGTCCCTGTGGAGACTCTCCCTTAGCCAGACGTTCCAGCAGCCGCGGCAGGATCTCTTCCCCCTCCCCGACGACTCCTACATCCCCGCCAAAAAAATCAAGCAGTTCACGGGGCATGAGCGAGAATCCGGAACCACCGAGAATCACCGGAGGTTTTCCCTTGCAGGCATCCACCACCGTCTTGACTCCTTCCAGGTAGGAACGGGAGCCGGGATAGGTAACATTGTCGATATTTCGGATGGAAAGAATGACGGCATCGGGAGGAAAGGAGAGTAACTCGTCGCATATGAGGGTTTCCGGGGCTTCAATAAAGCACAGGTCAAGGATCCGCAACCGGTGACCCGCTGCCAGCAGGGAACCGGCAAGATAGGATAACCCAAGCGGGAAAACCGGATAGGGACTCTTTTCCCGATTCGCGGATACCAGCAGGACGTCCATCAGACCTCCAGATAGGAAAGCATCGTTTGGATTCGTTCGGCAATCACCGGGGGCAGTGCATACTGGAGCGTACCGCTTTTGTCCGTCAGTACGTGCACGGTCCGGCCGCTTGCGCAACAGGAGCCGTCCGGCCCGATAATGTCACAGAGAAATTCCAGGGTGGCGGTTTCGGTGCGCTTGACAGTCGTCACGATCCGCAGTTCGTCGTCGAAGCGGGCCGGCCTCTTGTACTTCAGCTCCAGAGCAACCACCGGGGCCAGATAGCCGGCCTCACCGATCTGCTCGGCATTCAGGCCGAACCTCCCGGCAAGATCGTTCCGCCCCACTTCCATCCAACTGACGTAATGGCCGTGCCAAGCCACATGATAAAGGTCAACCTCATTGAATCGTACCCGTATCGGGGTCTCGTGGGATTTCATCGCTATCTCGCGGCCTCACTATCTATCCAGCGATTATACTTCTTCAGCGAGTCGCCGACTCCCACCTCGATGAATTTCGTGACCCCTGCCGCCCGCAAGGCCTGATAGCTCTTATCCCAAAAGACCGGCAGCAGAATCTCCCGCAGCAGGAAGTCCCCCACCTCGGAAGCCGTCAGAAAATCCTGGTCAATGTGGTTCATGAGAGGAACTGCAGGCTCTGCAAAGCGGTATTCGGCAACTATTTCCCGCAGACTCCCGGTGGATTCCTCCATGAGAGGGGTGTGCAGGGGGGCGTCGCAGGGAAACACCTTGGCGGAAAAAGCACCGTTCTTGAGTGCCTCGGCCACAGCGGATTCGATCCCGTGCCGTTCGCCGGAAAGGAGAAAATGCCGGGAGGTGTTGTGATTCGCCAGGAAGACGCCATTATTCTCGGCTATGGCAAGAAGCGGCTCCACGGGAAGACCGACCATACACCCGAGGGCATAGTCCCCCATCTCCGCCATCCGGGCAATGCTGGTCCCGATGCGAAACGTCAGTTCCAGAGCCTCACCTTCAGAAAGGGACCCACTGGCAGCAAGGGCGGCATAGATACCCATACTGTGCTCCGCAATCATCTCAGGGCGGTGCCTCTCTTGCAAGAGCAAACGAGTTCGGTAGAGACTTATCGCTGCCCCGTAAACCTGGAGGGCAACACTTTCCGTAGACGGATCCCGGTTCCAGGAAAGGTCGTGGATGTCCAACCCGGTGTGGGCCAATGTGAGTGATCTGACTGCCTGATATTCCTTATCATTATCAGGCGCAGCAGCCCTCTGGAGCGGCTGGCCCGGAAACATGAAACAGTGCATAGTCTAAAGGTACTCCGGTTGAAAGATTTTGTCACACTACACGAGACACAGCACAAAGAGAAGCGTGAGCCTATCCCTCTGCCCGCTGCCTGCCAATCGCCTTCTCCGCCTTTTTCACGGCACTCCGGAAACCGAAATTCATCGGAGCGAAAACCTGCACGGAGCGGTGTGCCTTGAAAATCCGGCGGTACATGGAGGAAAAGGAATAAAAGGAGCGATTCAGGCGGTTATGGCCTTCCTGAAGCTCCTCGGCGGTCATACCCACGGGACGAAAGGTCACGTGCCCCATGTCGTAGTCTTCCCAGCGATTGGAAATAATTCTACCCTCAGCCTCGAGGCGGGCTCGCACCGCAGTGCCGGGATAGGGAGTCAGGATCGGAAAGATGGCGGCTTCCAGCCGGGCTTCCTCGCAAAACTTGAGAATCTCGTCAAAAACCGCCGGCGTATCCCCGTCATTCCCCAAAACAAAGGATCCGAGAATGCCGATACCGTTCTCGCGGAAGGTGCGGGAGTCCTCCAGATAACTTGCGGCACGGTTGGTGACCTTACCCATGGCAACCAGGGCCTCCTCGTTCAGGGACTCGAAACCGACGAACAGTCCGATGCAGCCAGCCTCGCCCGCCGCCCGCAGCAGTTCGGGATCCCGGGCCAGGTCGATGGGTGCGTGGGATAGCCACTTGAAGCCCCTGCCGCGCATGCCGGCAAAAAGTTCGAGCGCGTAGCGGCGGTCTCCCACCAGGTTGTCGTCTACAAAGAAGACAAAGGAGTTTTTTTTGCGGAGAATCTCCAGTTCCTGGAGAACCTGCTCCACCGGGCGCTTCCGGTATTTGCGGCCGTAGAAGGCGGTAACGGAACAGAATTCACAGTCAAAGGGGCAGCCGCGGGTCGTCTGGATGGTGTTGGTAAAGAGATACTTTTTCCCAGCATAGAGCTCCCGTCGCGCCGGGGGCACTTCCTGCATGCCGAGGAGTTCGGAAGCCCGGTAGCGGGGCTGCAAAGAACCCTTCTCAAGATCGGCAAGAAGCTGTGGCCAGACAAGCTCCCCTTCTCCCACCACCACCGCATCGGCGTGCTCCTGGGCCTCGTCGGGAAGATTGCTTGCATGGAAGCCGCCAATGGCCACCGGGATGCCACGCTCTCGGAAGCCGGCCGCAATCTGGTAGGCACGGGGGGCCTGGGGCGTCATCGAGGTAATGGCCACCAGATCCGCATCCACCGTAAAATCAATGGCTTCGATATTTTCGTCTGCCAGCCCGATCTGCCAGTGGGAAGGAGTTACGGCAGCCAGGGCGGCAAGGGAAAGAGAGGGGAATTTGAATCCCAGCTCGCCCCACAGCCTTCCCTTTGGCCAGCCGGGGGAGACGAAGAGGAGCTTCACTTTCTGTTTTCCGCAATATACTGGGCCATGCTCCGCACCGACTGAAACACTATGGTTCCGGTCTCGGCATCGGGAACGATCACTCCGAAATCATTTTCCATTGCCACCACCAGCTGAAGTGCATCAATGGAATCAAGTCCGAGTCCTTCACCAAAAAGGGGCGCATCGGTCTCGATATCATCCGGGTTCATGCCCTCGATTCTCAAACTGTTGATGATAAGCTGCTTAACCTGAACAATCAATTCTTCTGACATATATCTTCCTTTTCTTGGCCATCCGAGGTTCCCCAGTAGTCGAAAAAATTGTACCACTGGTCTGGATAAGTCCGTATGTAGCGTTCGAATACCCGTAAGATCGTGCCCATTCCTTCTTGTATCATCTCTTTATGCTTGCCGTGTACCCCTGTGAAGTACACCGGCTCCTCCATGATCGTGGCATAGCGCATCCCTTCCAAGGGGACAAAAACCGGAAAAACCGGTGCACCGCTTGCCAGCCCCAGGTAGGCTGCGCCAAGGGGAATATCTGTAGTATGGCCGAAATATTCCATGGGTGCGGTATGGGAAGAGCCGTCACGGTCACCGAGGAGAGCCAGCACCTCGTTGCGACGGAGTGCGTTCACCGCCTCGATAATCGCCAGTGGCGAGGTATCATCGCGGTCCACATAAATGAAACGGATACCGCGCTCGCTCCGCACCTTTTCCCGCAACTCATTTACTTTGTCATCCGGCTCGCGGAAGGTCAGGACATTCAGCGGGTAGCCCATCTCCACCAGTCCCAGACCGCCCAGTTCCCAGTTTCCCAGGTGCGGTGAGATGAGAATCGCCCCGCAGCCGCGTTTCATGGCAGCGTCGAGGTGTTCCTTGCCGACTCGCCTGCCGATCAGGGTATTCAGTTTCTCCCCCCTCAGCCGAATCATCAGCATGACATCGGTCCAGTTCAGGGAGAACTTGTAAAAGGTGGAAAATATCAGCCGTTCCACCTTGTGCCGGCCGGTGATAACCCGGAGATTCTTCCGGATAACGGCCCGCTTTTCCCTGAGAAGCAGATAAAAGATCCCGCCGAAAACAAAGGCAAAGAACGGAAACAGCGCCCGGGGCACAAGGATCGTCAGCAGCTTGATGAAAAAGAGATTGACGCTATTGTACAGTTTCACGAGACCCGGGCCATCAGGTTTTATTCCCGCAGTGCTGCTTTACGGGTCTTCCGGGTTTGCCGCAAAACTCCTTTTCCCAGGCCTTGTCGGCAACCTCTGCATAGGAGGTTGCGTAATCGTCCAGCTCACCGGAAAGTTCGGTGAAAATTTCATCCGCACCCCGGTGGGTAGGATACACCCCTTCGG
>RPRC01000172.1 GCA_003857395.1 Geobacter sp. | reverse complement strand
GGCAACCTGCTGCGGCGACTGACCGACCTGATAGGCCGCCCATTGCCGGCAGAGCGCATCATCGCCCTGGAACTGCTCGAAGCTCTTGCCGCTGCCCGGCAATACCATCACGCTGGGGCCGGTCGGCACATACACACAGCCTGCCACTGCCAGCAATGCCAGACCTGTAATCACACACTTAAAGGACGTAGACATGGTTTCACTCCCCTATTGGTCCGGAGGCGTAGAAGGAATTTCCTTCGTCCAGCCGCTCGGACAACGTTGAATGGTAGGATAGTAGCCTTCGGGGTCGCTGCAGTGATACAAGTAATTCGACTCCTCCGCTTCCTGGTCCTTTTCAATATATTCGGTTGGTGCCTGCTCAATGACAACAGGTGGCGTGGAATAATACCGATAGTAGTATGGATAATAATAATTATAATACGGCCAGCCTACACCCCATCCCGGACCCAGCCAGACGCCCCCGCTGAAATAAACATTGGAGCGATAGTAGGGATAGCCCCCCTGTCGATAGCTTCGATAGGGATAGCCTCCAGATCGGTAGCCGCTATAAGAAGACACCCCGCGGTAGTCCCTCCGTGGAGATACACTACGGTAGCCGTCGTGCCGGGTAGCGCTGCGCTGCGCAGAGAAGCTGCGTGGCTGGATTCCCCGTTGAGGGGAGCCGGGAGAAGATCGCTGTGAATAGGCCCCCTGGGGCTGAGAACCTTGCTGCCGGGACTCACGGGCAAACCCTGGCGGCGGCATCAGCAGCAGAGTAGCCAGTGCGGCAAGAGCAACAATCATGGGTTTATGCATTTCCGTCACCTCCCGCGTTAAACATTCGGTTAAGTAATTATACACCAAATCGGCCGAATAATGACCAGTCTTGTCTTGGCAGCAACAAATCTTTACGCAGGCGCGGACCGGCGCCCGTCACCAGATGAAAATCCTCTCTCCTGACGTTAGCCTTGGAGAGTTCCTCTCCAGACAAATGCACCTTTTTGATTTATACTTGGATCAAAGCTGGCTGACGGCACTTTCTCGGTCGTGACACTGCCAGGATTTCAGCATCTCCATTACCCTACCACTCACGAGGGATACCATGATGAACGTAAAATTTTCCATCCTTTTTTCCCTGCTCCTTACCGCTGCCACAGGGTGTGCCGGTGCCCAGCCGCAGGCGCCACGCCTGCAGGGGGCAGTGCTGCATGCCTGTCCGGACAGCCCCAATTGTGTTTCCAGCCAGAGTGAAGACCCGAATCGCACAATTGCCCCGCTTGAATTCAGCGGGACTCCCGAGGCAGCCTTTGCCAAACTGCGCCAGATCCTCGCGACACGCTCCGACAGCCGCATAGCCGTTTCGACGCCAACCTATCTCAAGGTCGAGTTTAAAACGTTCCTTGGTTTCATCGATGACGGGGAGTTCTACCTGGATGCCGGAAAGAAAGTAATCGAATGCCGCTCAGCGTCACGGAGTGGCTATTGGGATCTGGGCAAAAACCGTCGCAGACTGGAGGAGATCAGGAAGCAGCTCAACCAGGAGAGCAGCGGATGTGAAAAATAGCGGCAATGCTTTCCCGCAAAAAGAAAACCCCTGCAGTTCGACACTATCTCTCCGAGGAAAGAATTGCAGAAATGCAGGGGTCGTATAAGAATATCCAGCTGAGAGATAGGGATTCGAATATTAAGGCTAACCATTTAATAACTTTGAGAAAAATATATACGCCATAACTTATATACCCCAAAAACTACCCCTCTGAATCATGGCTTCCCTCCCGGTAGAGTCGATTTCAACCATCCTTATATTGGCAAGCCTTGCTTGCTCATAACTCGACACCCTCTCCGTGGATATGCTGGTGAAACGACTCGGACCAGTCCTCAGCATCAATAAGGTCAACTTTGAAAAGGTCACATTTGGCCGCCGACCCACTAATTCCGCAAAAATCAAAAAGTGCGGAGTTAGTGGACAATATCCTTGCTTTCAATATGGCCCCGCTTTGTCTCTGCGTGTAATGAAGACGATCAATCCTTCACCCGTAAATGCCATAAAGCCCCGGCTCCATGCCCCTGATGAATGGACCCGGCCGTCGGCCTCAAGCTCCTTGAGCAAGCCGCGACAGTCGGTAGATGGTGCCACGGCCGGTGCCGCTGTGTTCCAGCATGTGCAGGTTGAAGTGGCCCACTTTTAACCCCTTCTAAAACACATTCTAAAGACCAAGAATGTATCGCTTGTGCTACAGAACTCTTTGAAACAAAAGGGTTTGTGACCAGAATAAAACCCAGCTATTCAGTCGTTTTGGGATTTAGCCTTCACAAAGACCCAACGGGCCCAACGGCGTTTCCCATGTAACGCAACCCTGCCTTCATCGCGCATTTCTGAAAGCAGGCGTTGAATCGACCGTTCGGATTCCGCTGGCGGCGTCCTTTGCAACACATTGAAGCAAAACAATGATGCAAACAGGTTTCTTTGCATCATGATTTACCTAATGATTGCTTCAACTGCCAAAGAGCACGCCCTCTATGCCCAACTTGCTATATGAGTTGAACTCGAACCAGTCGAGGCAGAGGCGTATGAACGCAATGCCAGGTATAGAATTGTGCCTGCGGCAGTGCTGTGCCCGGATTCCTGTTACAGCCCCCCGTCAAAGAACTGGCAAAACCGCAAAAAATCTGCTATGTTTCAACGGTTTCTAACAAATACTGTGCACATACTGTACACCCACTAAATGCTTGACAAAATGAGGCCATTGGCGGATGTTATGACCAACACACCTGCCACGCCTCTCAACGAAGCGCACCCCGGCGGGTATTTTTATGTCCGATGTACAGAAGCAGGTCTACTACAAACCAGCCCTCACCCTTGACGAACAGATCGACCTGCTGACGACACGCGGACTTACCGTACCCGACCGTGACAAAGCTTGCCACTACCCCCGCTATATCGGATACTATCGCCTCTCCGGTTATTTCCTCACCCTCCGGCACCGCGGCAACGGTGTTCAGCCGCACACCTTCTTTGAAGGCATTACATTCAAGGATGTCCTGGATATCTACATCTTCGACCGTGAGCCGCGCCTTCTCGTCATGGACGCCATCGAACGGATAGTTGTGGCGTTCCGGGCGTGCATCTCAAACACCATGAGCAAAACCATGGCCCACACTGGTTCATGGACCAGTGCCCACTTTGTACCGCGTTTCAAGCATGCAGATATGCTTGAGAAGCTAAAGCGCGAGACCTATCATCAATTAGAAAAAAGTCGCCCGCGACTTCCCCTGAGGGCGGGGACAAAAATACCAAGCCTGATTGAAGGAGTTATATAGATGGTTGATTTTAAAGCAATGGCCAACAAGATCTGGAGTGTCGCGGATCTGTTGCGCGGTGATTATAAGCAGTCCGACTACGGCAAGGTAATTTTACCGATGACCGTTCTCAGGCGTCTGGACTGTGTCCTTGCGCCAACCAAGCAGGCGGTGCTGGATTATCTGCCTAAGGTGGAAAAACTCTCCGACAGCGCCAAGGACCTGACCTTGAACAAGGTCGCCAAGCTTAATTTTCATAACCGCAGCAAGTTCGATTTTGCCAAGATCAAAGCCGATCCGGCCAATGTAGCCGCCAACCTGCGCAACTACATCAACGGCTTTTCCGCCGGTGCCCGCGAGATCATCGAGTATTTCAGTTTCGACGACCATATCTCCCGTATGGATGACCCGCACACTGACCTGCTGTTCAAGGTGGTTGAAGAATTTGCCAAGATCGACCTCTCCAAAATGACCACCATGCAAATGGGGTATGTCTTCGAGGAGTTGATCCGGAGGTTCGCTGAGGCTTCCAACGAAACCGCGGGGGAGCACTTTACCCCCCGCGAGGTTATCAAGCTGATGGTGAATCTGCTGTTCAAGAGCGACAACGATATCCTTACCAGGGAAGGGATCGTCAAGACCCTCTATGACCCGGCCTGCGGCACCGGCGGAATGCTCTCGGTGGCGGAAGAATACTTGGCGAAACTCAATTCAAAGGCCAAGCTAGAAGTGTTCGGCCAGGAAATCAACCCCGAATCCTACGCCATCTGCAAGTCGGATATGCTGATCAAGGGACAGAACCCTGCCAACGTGAAAATCGGAAATACTTTCACTGTCGATGGTCTGGAAGGGGAACACTTCGATTACATGCTCTCCAATCCCCCCTTTGGCGTGGATTGGAAAAAGGCAGAAAAGATCATCAAGCTGGAGGCTGAGAAAAAGGGCTACGCCGGACGCTTCGGTGCCGGGATACCGCGCATCAACGACGGTTCGCTGCTCTTTCTGCAGCACATGATTTCCAAGATGAAGCCGGACGGCAGCCGCATCGGTATCGTCTTCAACGGCTCGCCCCTCTTTACCGGACAAGCGGGAGGCGGCGAGAGCGAGATCCGCAAATGGATCATTGAGAACGACTGGCTGGAGGCGATCATCGCCCTGCCGGACCAGCTCTTCTACAATACCGGCATTTCAACCTATATCTGGATACTGACTAACCACAAGGAGAAGGAACGCAAGGGGAGGATCCAGATGGTCAATGCCACCGGAGCCAGGGACGAGGAAAACCCAGCTATCACAGAGAACCGCTTCTGGAGGAAGATGCCACGCAGCCTGGGGAACAAACGCAAGGAGATCCTCGAAAACGGCAACGACCGGGGGATCGGTTTCATTACCAACATTTATTGCGATTTTCGGGAAAACGAATTCTGTAAGATCTACCCCAATGATTTCTTCGGCTACTGGCGGGTGACCGTCGAGCGGCCGGAGCGGGATGCCAAGGGAAAGATCGTCAAGGGGCGCAATGGCGAGCCAAAGGCGGATTCCAGCCTGCGGGATTACGAAAACATTCCTTTTCTTCGCAAGGACGCACGCGGCAAACTGTTGCGGCAGACCATCGCCGAATATTTCGAGCGGGAAGTGAAGCCCCATGTCCCCGATGCCTGGATTGACGAGAGCAAGACCAAGGTTGGGTATGAAATCAACTTCACCAAGTATTTCTACGAGTTCAAGCCGCTCCGCTCCCTGGATGAGATCAAGGCCGACATTCTGAAGTTGGAGGAAGAGACGCTGGAGTTTGAGAAGCAGGTGCTGCTGTGATTAAGCGTTACGAGAGATACAAGGATTCGGGGGTAGAGTGGATTGGGGAGATACCTGAGAGGTGGGAAATTAAGAAAGTTAAGTATCTTACGGAAAACCTGGATGGAAAACGTATTCCTCTCAATTCTTCAGAACGGGCTTTAATGCAAGGAGATTATCCGTATTATGGCGCAAATGGGATTGTGGACTATGTAAATAATTACATTTTTGACGGAAGTTATGTACTTGTCGGAGAAGATGGGTCGCCATTTTTTATTTTTGGGAAAGATGTGGCCTTCCATGTTGCAGGCAAATTTTGGGTTAACAATCATGCCCATATTCTACGCCCATTGAAAGATAATCCTGTTATAATTACTCATCTTTTTAATTGCGTCGATTATAAAAACTATATCTCTGGGAGCACTAGAGACAAATTAACGCAAGATCAATTGAGCTCTATCGAATTAATTGAAATTCCCCTTCCCGAACAAACCGCCATCGCCTCGTTCCTTGATCGCAAAACTGCCGAAATCGACCAGCTAATCGCCAACAAGGAAAAATTGATTGCGTTTTACGAGGAAGAGAAAACCGCGATCATCAACCATGCTGTGACCAAGGGGCTTGATCCAAGGGTAAAGACCAGACCTTCCGGCGTTGACTGGCTCGGGGATATTCTTGAGCATTGGGAGGTGAAGCGGCTGAAATACGTGACTTCAATTTTGAACGATGGGACACATGGCACTTTCAAGAGAACTACTTCAGGCTATCGACTGTTGAGCGTAAGAAACCTCATAAATGACGAGTTTGTGTTTCTCGATGACGACTCAAGGATATCTGAAGAAGACTTTGATATTATTACCAAACCATTTCTTGTAGTAGCGGGTGACCTACAGCTTGCTATAGTGGGTGCAACTCTCGGTAAAGTTGCCATTGTCCCTAAGTTGGAGGAAAAATTTGCTACACAACGGAGTGTTGCGACGATACGCACAAAGCAAGAACTGGTGCACAACAAGTTCATGTTTTATTTCTTGAGGAGTTCATCATTTCAAAACTTCCTTTGGTTAAATGCCGGATTCTCTGCACAACCTGGAATTTATCTCGGCTCTCTGGCAAATTGCCATATTCCAATACCTGATTTGACGGAACAAACAGCAATCGTCACTCACATAGAGACTGAATGTTCCCGGCTGGATGTCATCATCGATAAATTCAAGAAGCAGATCGAGCTGTTCAAGGAATACAGGACCACCCTGATTTCAGAAGTGCTCACTGGTAAAATTGACGTTCGTGACGAGGTGGCGGCATGACGCTCTGCACCGCATGGGTACGGCAGATAAACAATACGGATGAGTTGGTCTTCGCTACCGACAGCACCCTCACCGGCGGCGAAAAATGGGACCACGGCATCAAACTTTTTGAACTTCCCCGCAAGGATTGCCTGCTCTGCTTTGCCGGGCAAACCGGACGAGCCTACCCCCTGATCCTCAACCTCGTTTCTTCCCTGCAGTTCAATAAGCTGCTGGAAAACCCGGAAACCAGCATTTCCGAGATCCTCAACCATGTTTCCGAACTCTTCACCAGCCTCATCAAAACGGTCGTCTCCGAAATTCGCGATGAAAATATTCACGAACTGCGCGGAAGCGCCCGATTCCTGTTTGGCGGCTGGTGCTGGCAGTCGAACAGTTTCCGCATCTGGAAGCTGTACTATTCCGAAGCCGCAGAGGGATTTCTTTTTGACGAACTCACCAGCGATTCAAGCAAAACCCGTTTCTACACTTTTATGGGTGAAGCGAAAAACATAGACATCGAGAAGGATGCAAAAGATCGATTTCGCCTGATGTTGCTTGAAGAGGACAGTCTGGACTCAAAATTAGATATGGAACCACTCCGAGTCTTGCGAGACATTGCTGTCGATTCTTCGATCCGCGAAGTCGGAGGCAGCCTGCAGATCGCCAAGGTGTACAAGTCTGGCAAATCGGAATTCTTCGGTATCTACTGGCCGTCCATCAAAGGTAATCCCTGTTTCCAGGGTCGCGAGCACAACGAATACAATAAGCCTTCAGTGCGATATTTCAGTCCCGACACCTTCGACATTACTGACCTGGAACTGCCAGAAAGGCTTGCAGAAATCACTGAAGTAACCTTCAAGCACGACACGGAGTTTATGCGTGAATGTTATCCTGAAGGAGAAATCAGGGGAGAGCTTTCCGACGGTGACAAACAGAAGGTTAAAACGATCCTGAAAGAAATCGCCTACGCCAGGTATCTGCAGGAGTTGAACACTGACGGTGAGGTGGATGAATGAAAACCTCTGATCTCCTCAAGAAGCTCAGCGATCTCAGAAGCATGACGTCTGAAAATGAAGTCGTCGAGTTCAAGAAGGCAACAAATGACTTCCCTTTTGAGAAGATTGGCAAATATTTCAGCGCCCTCGCCAACGAAGCCAACCTGAAAACGATCAAGAACGCTTGGCTTGTATTTGGCGTTGATGACAAGACGCATCGAATTGTCGGCAGCAACTACCGGGCAGATGGCAGATCCCTTGAATCCCTGAAAAAGGAAATTGCTGACAAGACGACGAATCGCATCACTTTTGTGGATATTCACGAAATGGTCCTGCCCGAAGGCAGGGTGCTCATGTTCCAGATTCCGGCCGCACCCAAGGGGATACCGATCGCCTGGGAAGGGCATTACTACGGACGCGACGGCGAATCCCTCTCTCCCCTCAACCTGGAAGAGATCGAACGCATCCGCAGCCACGGTCCGGATTGGGACTGGAGTGCCGGCATCTGTCATGACGCAACGCTGGACGATCTGTCACCAGATGCCATCCTGAAAGCCCGGTCGGCTTTCAAGACCAAGAACCCCAAATTAACCGAGGAGATGGTCGGTTGGGAAGACCTGATCTTTTTGAACAAGGCAAAGGTCTGCATTAAAGGCAAGATAACCCGCGCCGCCATCATCCTGCTGGGCAAGGAGGAATCGGAACATTTCATTAGTCCGGCTACCTGCAAAATTTCATGGGTGTTGAAGGATCGGGACAACATTGAAAAGGATTACCAGCATTTCTGTTGTCCGCTGATTCTTAACACCGAGGCCGTTTATGCTAAAATTCGTAATCTGAAGTATCGCTATCTCCCTGACGGCACCCTTTTCCCGGATGAGGTGGATCAGTACGAGCCATACATCATCAGAGAGGCGCTGAACAACTGCATCGCCCACCAGGACTATTCGCTCGGCGGGAGAATAACAGTTGTTGAACGAGAGGATGGCTACCTGACCTTCAGTAATCCCGGAGCCTTTATCCCACGCAGCATCAACGAAGTCCTTTTCTCTGACGCTCCATCACCGTACTATCGCAACAAGTTCCTGGCCGATGCGATGGTAAACCTCAATATGATTGATACTATTGGCAGCGGTATCAAAAAAATGTTTTTGCTGCAGCGGAAGAAGTATTTCCCCCTTCCGGAATACGAACTAAAGCCGGATCAGGTGAAAGTCACCATAGTCGGCAAAGTGCTCGATATGAGCTATGCACGCAAACTTGCCACGCTCCCGGATCTGCGCCTCGAAGAGATTATTCTCCTTGATAAGGTGGCAAAGAACCATCCCTTGGCGCCTGACGAAATTAAACTGTTGAAGGCGAAGGGATTGATCGAGGGAAGAAAGCCGAATTTCCACATTTCCGCAACGGTGGCCAAGGCGACGGGTGACCGGAGCGCTTATATCAGGCAGCGCGGCATAGATGACGACTATTGCAGAAAGGTAATCATCGATTATCTGAACGAATTTGAGGAAGGGAAAAAAGCCGATTTCGAAAAGGTACTTTTAGACAAACTTCCCGATGTCTTGGATGAAGAACAGAAGAAGAATAAAATCAAGAATATCCTGCAACAGCTCAAAAACAAAGGGATTATTCATCCCGAGGGTAAGGTCTGGAAAATGTCTAAACCGGTCTAGCTAGACATTTTTTAGACATTTTTAGACATTTGCATAATGCTTCCGGCCCGAAAAGGAAACCACGCCCATGACTGACATCCACACGGAAAAGACCTTTGAAACCGCCATCGTCGAAAACCTGGTTGAGCAGGGTGGCTACACCCAGGGGAGCGCCGATGACTACAGCGTTGAGCTGGGGATGTTCAAGGCTGACGTGATCGACTTCATCCGGTCAACCCAGGCGGAAAAGTGGACAAAGCTTGAGGCCGTGCATGGCGCAGACTGCCCGCACCGCATCATTCAGCGGCTGTACAAGGAACTTGATCTGCGCGGTGCACTGGATGTACTCCGCAATGGCTTTGTGGATTACGGTATCCGTTTCCAGATGGCCTTTTTCAAGCCGGAGTCCGGCCTGAACCCGGACACGCTGGCCCTGTATGCACAAAACCTTCTGAAAGTGACCCGGCAGCTCTACTACAGCGACAAGAACAGGAATTCGGTCGATCTGGTGCTGACACTCAACGGCTTGCCTATCGCAACGCTGGAGTTGAAGAACTATTTTACCGGTCAGACGGCATCCAATGCCAAACGACAGTATGCCCAGGACCGGGATAATCGGGAGTTGCTGTTTGCCTTCAAGAAGAGAGCCCTGGTCCATTTCGCCGTTGACCCCGACGAAGTATACATGACGACTCGGCTGGATGGGAACAGAACCTACTGGCTTCCATTCAACAAGGGGTGCGGTAACGGCAAGGGAAACCCGGCAAATCCCAATGGCTACAAGACCTCTTACCTGTGGGAAAAGGTCCTGACAAGGGATAGCTGGCTGGATATCATCCAGCGCTTTATTCATCTGCAAATCGAGGAGTATGAATTCGACGGAGTAGTGAAGAAAAGCGAGAAAATGATCTTTCCTCGCTACCATCAACTTGATTCCGTCCGGAAGCTGACCAACGACGCGAGGAACAGCGGTGCGGGGAAGAACTACCTGATTCAGCATTCCGCCGGTTCAGGCAAGAGCAATTCCATTGCCTGGCTCGCCTACCGACTATCCAGTCTGCATAACGAACGGGACGAACGGATATTCGACAGTATCATTGTCGTTACCGATAGAAAGGTGCTCGATAACCAGCTCCAGAACACGATCTATCAGTTCGAGCATAAAACCGGTGTGGTACAGAAGGTGGACAAGGACAGCTCCCAGCTTGCCGCTGCCATAAGCTACGGAACGCACATTATTATCACCACCCTGCAGAAGTTTCCGTTTGTTATTGAGAAGGTGGGGGATTTGCCTGACAGGAAATATGCCGTCATCATCGATGAAGCACACAGCTCGCAGGGAGGTGAAGCAAGCAAGAAAATGAAGGAGGTGCTTTCTTCCCAATCGCTTGATGCAGCTGTCGTGGATGATCAGGATGATTTTGATGATGAAGATGAAATCAACGCAGAGGTAGAAAAATCATGCGCGGCCAGGGGCAGGCAGCGGAATATCTCTTTCTTTGCCTTTACCGCCACACCAAAATTCAAGACCCTTGCCGTGTTCGGCACTCCTGACCCTGAAGACAATCCGCAGCCTTTTCACCTATACTCGATGCGCCAGGCGATTGAGGAGGGGTTCATTCTAGATGTCCTGGAAAACTATACGACCTATGAACTTTACTTCAGGCTGACCAAGGCCATCGAGGAAGACCCTTTGCTCAACAAGAAAAAGGCGGCGCAGGCGATAGGTAGATATGTGTCGCTGCATCCGCATAACCTTGCCCAAAAGACCGAGGTCATCGTCGAGCATTTCCGCAAGGTAGTTGCAAAGAAAATCGGCGGCAGAGCCAAAGCCATGTTGGTGACCGGTTCAAGGCTTCATGCCAAGAGATACTATGACGAGTTCAATCGATATATCAAAGCAAAGGAATACACAGACATCAAGGTGCTGGTAGCCTTTTCCGGAAGGGTTGTTGACGATGATTTCCCCGATGGTGTTGCCGAGCCGTCTCTAACTGGATTTGGCGAACGGGAACTGCCGGAAATCTTTGCGAAGGACGAATACAAAATCCTGATTGTTGCTGACAAGTATCAAACTGGATTCGATCAACCTCTGTTACACACAATGTATGTGGACAAGAAGCTGTCCGGGGTAAAGGCAGTACAGACGCTATCCCGGCTGAATCGAACCTGCCCTGGCAAGGAAGACACATTTGTGCTGGACTTTGTGAACGACCGTGAAACGATCCTTTCCGCATTCCAGCCGTATTATGAAATAACGACGGTTGCGTCCGAGCCCGACCCGAATCACCTCTACGATCTGAAAGGGAAACTGGACGAAAAACAGATCTACTGGCAATCGGAAATCGAAGCTTTTGCAAGGGTCTATTTCAAGGATAGTCGAAGGCTGACGGCCAAAGATCAGTCCTACCTGTATGCGTACATTGACCCCGCTGTTGATAGGTTCAGGGCTATTGAGAAGGAGGAAGATAAGGACGAATTCAAGAAAAGCCTCCGTACCTGGACCAACCTCTATTCTTTCCTGGCTCAGATAATGCCCTTTATTGAGCCGGATTTTGAAAAGTTTTACGCATATGCAAAACTGCTTCAAACCAAGCTGCCGAAAAAGGATTTAGCTGAAACTTTGCGGCTCAATGATGAGGTTGCCCTGGAGTATTACCGCCTCCAGAAGATAGCAGACGGTAGCATCGAGCTGAAGAAGGATGAACCCGACGAGCTTGATGGGCTGACGGAAGCTGGAATAAAAAGAGCAAAGGAAGAAAAGGCTGTACTGTCTGAAATTATAGATGTTTTGAATGAAAGGTTCGGCACCGATTTTGAGCAGGCAGACAAACTATTCTTCGACCAGATTGAGGCCGAACTTGTATTGGACGAAACCCTGAAAACACAGGCGCAAGCCAATAAAATTGACACCTTCAAGTATGCATTTGAAGATCAATTTTTGAACAAGCTGATAGAACGAATGGATCAGAATCAGGAGATATTTGAAAAAATAGTCGAAGACAAGGCATTTGGCGGGCTTGTTCGGGAGTGGATGCTGAAAAAAGTTTATGCCAGATTGCAAGAAGTTAAGCCCATATAATTTGGGACAGAGCGGTCACAGCACAAAGATGGGGGGCAAACTGTAACTGTGCCACATGAGATAAACGCTACCGTAAGACAGTCTTCGCGCCGCTTTAGATTGCCATACGGTCAGCTATGCTGCCGTGGCCGATGGTCATTGACCACCGCGAGAAGTCACCTTCCCGATTCGCCCCCAGATTTCTCAGCGTGGGACTGTTCGCCGCTGCTACCCTTTGCAACGCGTGCCGGTGTGGGTAGAACCTGGACAGATTCACCATCGTGGTCGGCTCTGCTGGGCCAGTCCGTGTGTCTCAAGGAGACGAAGCGTCACGGTACGCTTTATATGGGCAAAATGTACCAGAATCATTAGAAATCGTCAACAGGGTCGTTTTCCATCCGTCCAATCTTTACCTCAAGCCTCCGGATCTTGTTCCTGGCCTTTTTCAGCTCGGTTTCGGTCGATTCCGCACGACGTGCCTTTTCCTCCAGCCCTGCCTTCATCTTCTCAAGCTCGCTGCGTTCTTTTTGCTGCGCATACGCAACCTTCTCCAGAAATTCCAATCGGTATTTCAAGTCTTTTTCCATCTTGCAGGCGTCAGCCACTCTGCACTGGGCCAAGTTACCCACCTTGTGAGCTTCTTCAATCAACTTCGCGGCTTCATTCACGGCCCTCTTTGATGCCACATCAATAGCCAGTATCCGCCGGGCCTGGTCCCCAGCAAAGAAACCCAACACAACACCGAACAAGCTCCCTATCATTAAATAGGGCCACGCCGCAAGTACTCCGGACCATCCCCGCTCAAGGAAATCGATTACCGTGATTCCCTTAAGCTTAAAATGTTCATGCTGGGCGAGAAGATAACCACTCTCCTGGATAGGCGCATTCTCTTTGGCGAAATGGACGATTGCCAGGTGGGGCAGCACCCACCAGTTGAGTCGGGCGAACAGGATCAGAACGACTATGATCACCGCAATCCGTGCGTAATTCATCTGAGATATGCCTCCGTTGTGTCCTTGTCGAAGTGGCCCACTTCCTGGGCAACGATCCCTTTTGCCTCCTCGTAATTGACCCCCCGCAGCTGCAGCTCCTCCATCCGTTCCTGGGCATAGCTGTGCCGGAGACCGTGCGCACCGTTGGAAAAGGAAAGCTCCCGCTGGCTCGCCGCGGTGAAGCTCTGGCTCCAGGCCTGGCCGCCGGCCAGGTCATAATGCTGGGTGTAATGCACCTCCCTGTCGGTTACCTCTCGCGGCTCATCCAGCCGGGTCGCCTCCAGTTGCTGCGCCAGCTCCATCGACAGCAGGACCTCCCGCACCAGGCCCCCTTTCCCTTCAACCGTGTACCGCTCACCCTCCCGGCCGGTGAAGCGCTCCGCGCTCCACTCCCGGTGGCCGGAGGATGGTCTTTCCTCTGTAGGCCTGATGGTCAGGAGTTCATGGGCACGGAGACCGGCACAATGGGCAATACGGGTAGCCAGGCTGTTTCGTTCCGACTGGGCGGACGCGATCCGTTCCACCTGGGCGGCGGTGTAGCTCCTGGTGGAGAGGTGGGTCTCCCGTTCGCTCTTCACCACGTCGAGCCGTACCCCCAGGTGCATCTGCATTGCCTGGCGGTCGAGGTCAAGGGTCTTCTGGGAGACCGTTGCTGCCCGGTCGGCAAGGTACTGTTGGGCAGTCTCGACGCTCAGACCGCGGAGGTCGCCCAGCTTGTGCTCCTGCTGGTATTCGGCAATCCCCTTG
>RPRC01000171.1 GCA_003857395.1 Geobacter sp. | reverse complement strand
CCTCAAGGTATTCGCGACGGGTTTGAAGCACCATACTACAGCCTCCTTTCGGTTACCTGTAATATGATGCAACGTTCTCTTTTTACTGCCAGCTTCGGTTACATTTAATTTGAGTCAACTCGCTGCAGGAAGAAGCATTTGCCTTTCTCCATCGTCATGGTATACTGCCGAAAATTTTCGGAGGTTCCCATGGGCAATACGAATTCGGCAGATTTTTCATCATTCAAAAAAGTACTGTCTCCCACCGCGTTTGCATGCTTCAGAGTGCTCTTTGAGAACACGCGTGAAACGATAGCGACGCGGGGGCCCCAGCAGAAGTATGAGACTTCTCTTGACGACGTTTTATCATTGAGCGGAGTAGCTGACGTCGAATCCGTGGCTCAAGCCATACGGGAAATCATCCAGTGCCAGGTGGAAAAGCACGTTGAGAATTATGTTTGTTTTTACCCGTTCCTGGCCTCGGTAAGCATAGAGGCAGGAAAGATCCGCTATAGCATTCATAAGGATATTGAAGAGGAAGTTTCCCGTATTCCCGCGATCTTTTTTGTCTAGGAGACTGTCGGACTTAGGGTAAATCTGCTGCAAATCTGTCTGGATGGTTCATATTTCGCCGCTTTTTTGGTCAATAGAACAACTATTGCCCTGCAAAAACGACAAAATATGTCCTCGCCCAGCCTGTTTTTCGCTTTGCTTTCCTGAGTCCGAACAGGCACCTAGAGAAATTTTGATCTGAGTAGCCATTATTTAATAGTTGTAATCCACGTTGCAACCCCCTTCATTATCATTTCAATTGCGAAGGTTCCCACCACGAGCGCAGTTACCCGCCCGGCAATATCAATATATCGTTGAACAAGTGCTTCATTGCGCGATTTGACATAATCGTGAAGATGTTTCAGGGCGATCATGATCGCAACGCTGGCCAGAACAGCCAGCAGGATTGAAAGAATTGCTTCGAGATGGTTAAGGCGCTTACCCACCAGAATGCTGCCACCGATGGTTCCCGGACCGATCATGATCGGCATGGCTATTGACCCAGCCATGTTGCGTGATTCACCCCGCAGTCCTTCAATTGCCGAGTTGCCTTGAAATACGAAGCGGATGCCGATGAGGAGAAAAACAATTCCCCCAAAGACCTGAAAAGAAGCGAACTCGGCCTGCAAAACGTCCTTGAACAGAACATCGCCAAGAATCGCGGCAACAGAAAAAACGCTGATGCTGATGATAGCAGCCCGGAGGACAACCTTGCGAAAGGTAGCGGTGGGGAGTTTGTCGAAAACGTCTATAAGGTATACGACTAACAGAAAAGGGTTCAAAAGCATAAAGAGCAGTGTTGCTGCACGTAAAAATTCAGACATGTTTCCTCGTTTCTCCTCCGGGGTGTGGCCTGACGTAGTTCTCTCGCAATTTGCACGGTCGGTCGGCTTTCCGGATTCTGTTTGGTGCTTTTGAGAAGCCCCTTTTCCGGCCCGAGGTATCAGGCCGCTGCCAGGTGTATTTAGCGACATTTTCTTAAACTCTCTTCTGATAATTGACCGTTTGAGATGTCAGAAACTGTCACGGTGATTTGGTACTGAACTGGTCTCCTGGCGAGGCTGTTTTCTCGTCGGCAAAGTACAGTCCAATGCTATGATATTATTGTTTAAATTACTGTGCTGCGAAGTGCTTAATGGTTCTGAAATTTGACATATAGAATCAGATTACCTATACTGAGTACTTCGTTGAGATATGAAAGCACTAAAATATATGCTGAAAAAGGAGTATGGATGAATATTTATACCAACGAACAGAAGGCAATTGCAAATAAAATCGGCGATAATTATCAAGTGTCAAGTTGGCGGGATTGGAAGTGGCAGACCAGGCACTCAATCAGAGACGTGAAAACTTTTGAGCATCTACTTGGTGTTACATTCACTGATGATGAAATACATGAAGTTAAAGAAACAATGCAAAAATTCCCTCTGTCAATAACACCATACTACCTCTCTCTCATTGATAAAAACAACTATGCTACAGATCCTATATTCAGGCAGTCATTTCCTTCTCCTTCGGAACTTATCGTCAGCCAGTACGACCATGCAGATCCACTTCATGAGGAGGCTGACAGCCCTGCGCCCGGGATAACTCACCGCTATCCCGACAGGGTTCTTTTTCATATCAGTAACGTCTGTTCGATGTACTGCCGCCACTGTACCCGGAAACGCAAGGTGGGAGATGTGGACTCCATTCCTGATCGCGAGGAGATCAACAAGGGGTTGGACTATATCCGTCAGACCCCGGTGATTCGTGACGTTCTCCTTTCCGGGGGGGACCCGCTCATGCTTTCCGATGAGTATCTTGACTGGATCCTGACGGAATTGCGCACGATTTCTCATGTTCAGGTGGTCAGGATCGGCACGCGGATGCCGGTTGTTCTGCCTTATCGTATTACCGATGCGCTGGTTGAGGTCTTTAAAAAACATCACCCGATCTGGATCAATACCCATTTCAATCATCCTCGCGAGTTGACGCCATCGGCGAAGGAAGCCTTGGCCAAACTGGCAAACGCCGGAATCCCCCTTGGGAACCAGACTGTCCTGCTGGCCGGGATTAACGACTGCCCGCATATCATCAAGGCTCTGGTCCATAAGTTGGTGGAAAACAGGGTGCGACCGTACTATCTCTACCAGTGCGATCTCTCCGAGGGGTTGTCACACTTTCGGACTACGGTCGGCAAGGGCATGGAAATTATGGAAAGCCTCATCGGGCATACAAGTGGTTTCGCGGTTCCTACCTATGTGATCGATGCTCCGGGAGGGGGCGGGAAGATTCCCGTGATGCCGAACTACCTCATTACCCTGGCGACCAACAAGGTCGTGCTGAGAAATTATGAGGGAGTGATAACCAGCTATCAGGAACCGGATAGTTATGAGCCGGTGTTCTGTGATCGCAATTGTCTTGACTGTAAACTCCACCTGAACCTTGAGGGTGCGGAAGAATATGAAGGGACCGGTATCATGCGTCTCCTGGCGGACCATGACGATACTATCTCCCTTACTCCGGAGGATAATGACCGCATGAAACGGAGGAACAATGCATGATTCACTGGAGACCATCGGCCGGTCTCTCTTACACCATGGGGCATATAATGACAGGGCCTACTTGATGAAACTGCATGAGGAGGATAGCGAAGAGATTGTCCGGCGTCTTGATCTGCTGGTAACTTCTCGCGGGTATTCAAAAATATTTGCCAAGGTTCCCTCCTGGGCGAGGGAACGATTTATTGCCGGCGGCTATGCAGAGGAGGCCTGTATACCGGGTTTTTATCCCGGCGGGGAAAATGTCAGTTTTATGGGAAAATATTTTTCCGATTCACGAGCCCGGGAACAGGAACCCCTACTGGTCAGCGAGGTGCTCAACGCGGCCCGGACGACTGCCGTGGTTTCAGCTCCCAGCCCTCTCCCGGCAGGTTTTACCGTGCGTGCCGCTTCAGAGGAAGATGGGGAAGAGATGGCAAAGGTGTATCGCGAGGTCTTCGCCAGTTACCCCTTTCCGATTCATGACCCTGTCTTTCTCCAGACCTCCATGAAGGATGCGACGCTGTTCTTCGGAATTTGGCATGGCCGCACAATCGCCGCCCTTTCCTCGGCCGAGATGGATAGCTGCGCAGCAGCAGCAGAAATGACTGATTTTGCAACTCCCCCAGCCTTTCGCGGGAACGGATTTGCCCTTCTTTTACTTCGGGAAATGGAAACAGCCGTCAAAACTCGAGGTATCCGCTCACTCTTCACCATTGCCCGAGCCTACTCATTCGGCATGAATATTACTTTTGCCCGTAACGGCTACCTCTACGGCGGTACCTTGACCAACAATACCAATATTTCCGGCAAGCTTGAGAGCATGAATGTCTGGTATAAAAATCTCTAATTACTTCCCGTGTCACTCATGCTCTTTTCAAAGAGTCTGGTCAGTCTCTTGAGGTGGGCTTTTTCTTCGGCAGCCAACAGGCCGAATACTTCGCGGGAGCTCTCATCTTTGAAATATTCCCGGAGCGAGAGATAGCGGTCATATGAACCTACTTCAAGGGACATGGCAAATTCGAGGATTTCTCCAGCATCTTTTTTGCCGGCCCAGGAAAATGCTTCGCTCAAGAGTACCCCACCTTCCAGATACTTCTCTTTCGGCTTATTGCTCAGAACATCCGCCGGGGAATTTACCCCTGGATCCTTGCCGCTCTGGTGTTGATATAGTTTCTGCAATGCATTTTTATGATGAAGCTCTGCCCCTGCGAGTTCCATGAAAAGCTGTGCTTCTTCACTCCTGTCGAGCCCCTTGGCAATTTCCAGATAAAAGGACCGCATTCCGTCTTCAAGAAGCCAGGCAAGGCCGATGAGTTCTTCCGCGCTTTGGGCCGAAAGGAACCATGCCATGCCGGTCGCGGGAAGTTCTTCAACCACCAGCCCATTCCATGCGCGGATGCCGCCTTCCATGCTGTATGCTGCGGCGAAGCCTGCCCGCGTCAGGATGGATGCTCCTGCCCGGCTTCTCACGCCGGCGGCGCAGTACACAAGGGTCGGTTTGTTCGGGTCCAACTCTTCAAGCCGATCAGGTAGTTCACCAAGCGGGATGAGTTTTGCTCCCGGCAGATGCCCTTGTTTGTATTCGTCCGGTTGACGTACATCAACAAGGGAGAACTCATCGGGGTCCATAGTGTCAATTATTTTTCTGACATCGTCAGCAGAGCGAGATGCTATTTTTCGGAAATAGTCCGTGATTGCCACACCTGACTCCTTTCACCCTGTTAATTCTTCATGGGATGGTTCCCGCAGTTCTCCCGAGACCTGGTATTTTTTCATGAAACGGCGGTCGATGTAGTCTTTCAGGAGAAAAGAAACTTTGCCGTTTAGGGTTAATGATTTCTTCCAGAGGATTCCCCGTTTGTCACCCATGTTGAGAATTAACATATAGGGCGGGCCGGGTTCAAAAGAAAGCAGCGGAGTATCTTCCAGTTTGGCCAGCAGGTTGTGGAAAAGAACCGGATTCTGGCGGACGGCATAGACTCCAACCTTGGCCAGGGGGGCTCCGTTGAGGGAGATGCAGTCTCCACCACCAAAAAGCTCGGGATATTCGGTGCTCTGGAGAAAGCTGTTGACGAGCATGCCGCCATCAGCACCGGTGGGAAGAGCGGACTCTTTGAAAAGTAGTGAAGGTTTGATTCCCGTGGCAATAAAGACAAAATCATAGTTGATGCGACTTCCGTCCGAGAGGGTGACGACCCCTTTTTCGATCTGTTCCCCCCGCACGCCGGTACATACCCGGATGTTTTTTTTCAGCAGTGATCTGAGTGCCATGAGGCGGGCCCGCTCGGGGATATGCTGGAGCAGGCTGCTTCCGGCCACAAGGGTAATGGTTGCCCGGTTTGTCTTGTTGTGGAGGAGTTGCCAGAGGTTTGTCGAAACCTCCACACCGGCCGGTCCTCCTCCTATCACGATAACCTCCACGTCCCGATTTTCGATTTCTCGAAGCAGGGCAGTACGTGCTTTGTAGAGGTTAAGAACCGGCTTGACCGGAAATATATTCTCTGCACTGCTACCCAGAGGCTCGAACTGAACGGCACTGCCTGTATTAAAAGATGCCACGTCATAGGAGATGTTTTGGCCGGATTTGAGGAGAATGGTTTTCTCTTGAGGGTTGATCCTGATGGCAGCGTCCCGGAGAAAGCCCGCCCCACGTTCTTCCGCCATTTTGCCGACATGAAAACGTGCCTGGGACGGCTCGTAAAACCCTCCGAGCATGCCAGGCCCCATCCCGGAATAATAGTGATAGGGCGAAGGGTTGACCAGTGTCACATGATGACCCCGCGCTGTCATCTGATCGATATTCAGCAGTGATGTCAGGTGGGCGTGCCCGCCGCCGACCAGAACCAGATGTTTGCCCATGCAGTAACCTCCTGTTCAAAGCGTAGTTCGATCCGGGCGGTTGTCAATAGAATCGGGCAGTATTTGGTCACACAAGCGATGGCAGGGTTTATTCTTGACCTCTTCATCTGCTTCCCCTACACTTACACGAGTTCTGTCCGAAAAGGGCTTCCAGGAGTATAGGTTGGAGGGTTTAATGAAACCACGGGCGATTGAGGACGGAGTGCTCGAATTTGAGCGTGCACGAAGAGCTATCGCCATGGATAACACCGTGGCGGGACTGGCAGGCATTGAGAAGGCCTTGTCTCTTAAAGACGATAAGGGGTGGTATTCCTTTCTTGGCTACTGCGTTGCGAGGGAGCGGGGCCAGGTTTCTCGGGGTACCGAGCTCTGCATGATTTCTCTTGAGCATGATCCGAGCAATCCCGAGCACTATCTAAACCTTGGGAAAATTCAGTTGCTTTCCGGAAACAGGGCGGAGGCTCTGCGAATACTCCGAGAAGGAGTGGCCCGGGGAGAAAACGCCGAACTTATCGCGGTACTCAATGAATTTGGTAAACGCAAGTCTCCTGTCATACCGTTTCTTCCCCGTACAAATCCCTTGAATAAGTTTCTTGGTCTCATTCTCCGGCGAATTAGTCTTCGATAGCCGCGGACGAGGCAGACGTCTGCCGTGGCGAGCGTTTTTACCTGTTGCTGCCAGTTTCCGGGAGACCTCAGGAGGGCGGTCGTGTGGACGCGAACTTAAGGTTTTTTCTTTTCCCCTTTGCGCTCATCAATCAGATTGATGATTTCCGCGGTGAGTTCCTGAATTTCAACAGTGCTTCCGGTGAAGATCAGTTCCGTGTTTGTTACAATGGCAGCAAATCCGTTTGCCGTACCGTAGTCCTCAGCTGACTTTGCTACAGATTCATACAGTTTCTTCAGCAACTCGGCTTCCCTTGTTCGGACGTCTTTCTCGGCTTTTTGAATGAAAGCCTGGAAATTTTCCAGCTTTTTTTGAAACTCTTTCGCCTTGGCCGAACGCTGGATCGGGGCGAGCGATGGCATTTGAGCTTCAATGTCGGCTTTCTCCCTCTTCAGTTGTGTCTCTTTCGACTTGAACTGTTTCTGGTATTTCTCCATTTTTGCTTTGACCTCGGCGTAGACAGCCTTGCCAGAGGACGAAGTACCGGCAATTTTTGCCATGTCGATCGTGCCTATCTTGACGCTTTGCTCTTTCTTGGCGGGCAACGCGGGCGCGGTGACGGTTTCGAGCACTGTCGGCTTTGATTCCTGGGAGCTGCCTTTTTCAGAGAGGACGGCTTTCTCAGAAGTGTTTGTCTCAGGCTCGGCAGCAAGTACCGTCAGTGCGGGGAGTGCAACAAGGGCGACAGCTAGCAGCAGGAGTAGGCGTTTCCTCATGTTAATACCTCTTTCTTGGGGAGCGGTTCTGTTGCTCCGTGCGGGGAGTAGTTGCTGCACTAGAGTAATTCTTTTGCGCCGATTAGGCAAATAAAAGAAGCGAGCGCTGTTCCGAGAAGGTCCCTGCCAATTCCGGACGTCGGCTTGTTGAAAATAAATCTTTACAAGGTAACGGTAATTCATATATATTTCCCGTTCAACGGAGAGATGTCCGAGCGGCTGAAGGAGCACGATTGGAAATCGTGTGTGCGTTAATAGCGTACCGAGGGTTCAAATCCCTCTCTCTCCGCCAGATTTTATGCATGCAGATTAATTGCTATTCAGACAGGCAGGCAGTATCCCGGATGGTAGGGCCGTCAAGCCGAGTATCGGCACGGGGTCGGGGTAGTGCCTGTTTCGTGTTTTGCGGACACAGCTGATAGCTGGGTCTCACGCAACGGTAGGTTATGAACTCCGTCAGGTCCGGAAGGAAGCAGCGGCAGTAACTATTCCCGTGTGCCGTGGGGCAGCCCAGCTATCAGTTGTGTCCGTAAAAAACGCCGACCACTTCCCATCCAAGCTTTTTCCCGTCACGTGCTCGAAGGTATAGCGGTGATACAATCTTTGACTTTCTGAAACAGTACGGGTCAGCGGAAAGCGTCGGAAAATGAGGTCAGGGGACGGGATAGACGCTTTTGTCAAATCCCGCTCTTCGAAGTTTTCCCGCTTTTTCCAAAACCGTCTGCAGTGGGGCGATACTACCTTTGTCGTACCTTGTCTTAGCGAGAAAATGGCGTCCACAGACATTCCATGATCTGATCGGTCAGGAGCATGTCTGTCGGACTCTGCAGAATGCAATTGAGTCCGGCCGGGTTGCCCATGCATTTCTTTTCACCGGTGCCCGAGGTGTTGGGAAGACCAGTGCCGCCCGCATTCTAGCAAAGGCTCTCCAGTGTGAAAAAGGGCCGGTTCATGAGCCGTGCAATGTCTGTCCTGCCTGCCTTGAGATAACAGCTGGTAATTCCGTGGACGTTTTCGAGATCGACGGGGCTTCCAACACCGGTGTCGAGGACATCCGTGAACTCAGGGAAAGTATCAAATATCTCCCTTCTCGCTGTCGTTTCAAAATCTTCATCATCGATGAAGTCCACATGCTGTCCACGAACGCCTTCAACGCGCTTCTCAAGACGCTGGAAGAACCTCCTCCCCATGTAAAATTCATCTTTGCCACCACTGAACCCCATAAGGTTCCCATCACGATTCTGTCCCGTTGTCAGCGGTTCGACTTCAAAAGAATTTCTCTGCCCAAGATTGTGGCACGACTGCGGACTATCGTGGATGAAGAAAAGGTTGCGGTCAGTGAAGCTTCCCTCACCGCCATTGCACGCAAGGGTGATGGCAGCATGCGGGATTCTTTGTCGACCCTTGACCAGGTCCTTGCTTTTTGTGGCGATGGCGTGGAGGATGATGAGGTAATTGCACTTCTTGGTGTCGTGGATAGACGGCTGCTTCTAGACGCATCGCGGGCCGTGTTTGCCAGGGACTGTCAGGCCTCTCTCGATATTGTGGCGCGGGTAGATTCCTTCGGTTATAATATGCGCAGCTTCTGCCAGGAGCTTATCGAGCACTTCAGAAATTTTGTTGTGGTGAAGGTTTCAGCGAACCCTGCCGATATCCTTGATCTTGCGGAGGGGGAATTGGCAGATATCCGGCTGCAGGCCTCCTCCGGAACCCTTGACCAGCTACAGAGATATCTGTCCATTCTGTTGAAGGCTGAGACGGAGATGTCCCTTTCCGGTTTTACCCGTCTCATCCTGGAGATGGCTCTGCTGAGAATGTGCACGCTTCTCCCCGTTGTCCCTGTGGATGAAATTATTGAGAGACTTAAGGCGCTTGAGGGGTCCCCGGGGAAAAGGGCTGTGATTCCTCCTGCCGCCCCCCCTGTTCCACAGCCAAAGATTCCTGCTGCGGCTGCTCGTGCCGTGGAGGCGCCAGCGGTTACCCCCTCTTCTGAAGAACCACCCCTTTCGAGTCCTGCACAAGTGGGGTGGCCCGGGTTTGTGGCCTTTATCAACAGCGAGAAGAAAAGTCTTGGTAAAATGCTGGAACATGGTCGCCCGCTGCAATTCACCGCGAAAGATGTGGAAATAGGCTTCCCTGCGGGGTCCTTTCATCTTTCCTGCCTCCAGGACGCCGATTCGCTCGCTGCCCTGACTGAGCTCGCGGCACGATTTTTCAAGGCAACGCCCACCGTCCGGTTGACTCCTCTCAATGGCGAGAACAGAGGGCTTCCGCCAACAGTACAGGAAAAAAAAAGCCTTGAAGCTGACGGGCGACAACAGAAATTAGAGGAAGCTGCTCGCAAGCACCCTCTCGTTACGGCTGCAATCGAGATATTCGAGGCAGAAATCGCAGAAATAGTAGCTATCGAGCATGATGCTGATGTAAAGGAGGAGACAGACTGATGTCCAAGGGATTAGCGCAAATAATGAAACAGGCTCAGCAGATGCAGCAGAAAATGGCGCGGCTTCAGGAAGAAGCCAGCCAGCGAACCGCTGAAGCCTCTGTCGGCGGGGGCGCAGTAACTGCTGTTGTGAACGGAAAAAATCAGGTTATGTCGCTGTCAATTCGAAAAGAAGCGGTTGATCCTGAGGATGTGGAAATGCTCCAGGATCTTGTCGTGGCGGCAGTTAACGAGGCTCTGAAAAAGGTGCAAAGTGAGGTGTCCGCCGAAATGGAAAGGATTACCGGCGGACTGAATATTCCCGGACTTTTTTGAAAATACGTTGTCAAAAGAGCGAATGCCCCCATTTATAACACCGATTGGCCCGTGGAGGTTGGCTGTTTTGTCCTGCCCTCTCGGGCCTTTTCCCTTTTCTGTCACAGGAAATACGCTTGGAAAACTTTGAGATATGGCTCCTTGAAATTTTATGCTTTTACTCTTTGTATAAAATTGTTATATTTCAAGATCAACATAAAACCAGCTGGTTTTTAGTTATTGTAAAATCTAGCTGAGACCGGTTTGTTTATCGTAAAGACAGGTTAAATTTTTATTACCGTTATGATACATTTTTCACAATCCCTGACCAGGCTTACTGGTGAATTGAAAAAGCTGCCCGGTATCGGAGAAAGGTCGGCGCTGCGGTTGGCGTTTCATATCTTGAAATCGCCCCGGATGGCCCAGTCCCTGGCCGAGAGTCTTCTCGCTGTAAGTAAGAGTGTCAGGTTCTGTTCGGTTTGTTTTGGCATTACGGAAGAGGATCCCTGCTGTATTTGCACAGGGACAAGAGATGACTCGATCCTCTGTGTTGTGGAGGAACCCCAGGATTTGCTGGCAGTTGAGCGGAGTGGGGCTTTTCGGGGGAGATACCATGTTCTTCACGGAGCGCTTTCCCCCCTTAATGGAGTAATGCCCGGAGATTTGAAAATTGCCGAGCTATTGAAGCGTCTTGAAGGCTCGGGGATTCGCGAAATTGTACTGGCAACCAACTTTACCGTCGAGGGTGAAGCGACAGCGCTCTACCTCAGCGGACTCATCAAGTCTCTTTCTCTAAAAGTTACACGACTTGCCCACGGCATGCCCATTGGTGGTGATCTCGAATATGTAGATGCCGCCACGGTGCAGAGAGCATTGGAAGGTCGCAACGAGCTCTGACGGCTCAAGAAGCCGCATGAGACCCAAATAATGACCTGATATGGTCAGAACAGCAACGCAAGGAGGAGTTTTGCATGAAACGCAAAATGGTTACGATCGATGGGAACACCGCCGCAGCCTATGTAGCCCATGCAACTAACGAAGTAATCGCAATTTATCCCATTACACCATCTTCAGTTATGGGTGAAATTTCCGATGAAAAGAGTGCCAAGGGTGAAAAGAATATCTGGGGCACCGTGCCCCTGGTAACAGAAATGCAATCAGAGGGAGGGGCCGCCGGTGCGGTTCATGGCGCACTTCAGGCCGGGGCTTTAACCACAACCTTTACGGCCAGTCAGGGCTTGCTCCTGATGATTCCCAACATGTTCAAGATCGCGGGCGAGTTGACCTCAACCGTGTTTCACGTCTCCGCACGTGCTATCGCAGCCCAGGCGCTCTCCATCTTTGGCGACCATTCAGATGTGATGACCTGCCGCTCTACCGGCTGGGCAATGCTTTGCTCGAACAATGTCCAGGAGGTCATGGACTTTGCCTTGATTTCCCAGGCAGCAACGCTTAAATCGCGCGTTCCGTTTCTCCATTTCTTCGACGGTTTCCGAACCTCGCATGAAATTCAGAAAGTGGAAGAGATGACCTATGACGATATGCGGGCCATGCTGGACGAGGATTTGATCTCTGCACATCGTGCACGCTCACTTTCTCCCGACCACCCGGTGCTGCGCGGATCTTCCCAGAATCCTGACGTATATTTCCAGGGACGTGAAACGGTAAATAAATATTACCTGGCAACACCGCAGATTGTTCAGGACGAGATGGATAAATTTGCCAAGCAGGTTGGTCGCCAGTACAAGCTGGTTGATTACGTTGGCGCACCGGATGCTGAGCGCGTTATTGTTATCATGGGTTCCGGTGCCGATGCCGTACATAAGACGGTGGAAACCCTGGTTACCCGTGGCGAAAAAGTCGGCGTAGTGAAGGTCCGGTTATTCCGCCCCTTCCCCGCCGATGCATTCATTGCCGCGCTTCCGCCGACTGTCAAGAAAATTGCCGTTATGGATCGAACCAAGGAGCCTGGCTCCCTTGGCGAGCCGCTCTACCTTGATGTCCGGACGGCCATTGGGGAAAAGATGGAGGAAAAATCTACTCCCTTCACCCGCTATCCGTCAATCGTCGGCGGACGTTACGCCCTTGGCTCCAAAGAATTCACGCCTGCCATGGTCAAAGGCATATTTGATAATATTGCAAAGGAGACGCCGAAGAATCATTTCGTCGTGGGGATTAACGACGATGTTTGCGGTACGAGCATCGAGTATGATCCGTCCTTTACCAATATCGCTTCAGGGATTTATTCTGCCGAGTTCTTCGGGCTCGGCTCTGACGGAACAGTCGGTGCCAACAAGAACTCCATCAAGATTATTGGGGAAAAAACCGACAACTATGTGCAGGCCTATTTTGTCTATGATTCCAAAAAGTCCGGTACCGTAACCATCTCACATCTCCGTTTCGGCAAGAATCCCATCAGGGCGCCGTACCTTATCAATCGACCCGATTTTATTGCCTGCCATAATTTCACCTTCCTGGAGAAATATGACATGCTCTCCAAGGCGAAGGAGGGAATTCCATTCCTTCTCAGTTCTCTCTACGATAAGGATGAGGTCTGGGATATGATTCCCCGCGAGGTTCAGCAGCAGATCATCGACAAGAAACTCAAGTTTTACGTGATTAATGCGGTGAAATTGGCAGAGGAACTCGGTCTCGGTGCGCGCATCAATGTCATCATGCAGACCGCCTTCTTCAAGATTTCAAATATCATTCCCGTTGAAATCGCCATCAAGGCCATTAAGGATGCCATCAAGAAGAGCTATGGCAAGGCGGGAGAGCGGGTTGTTTCGATGAACAACCAGGCAGTTGACGCAACCATCGAAAACCTCTTTGAAGTCAAGGTTCCGAAAAAGGCAACCAGCAAAATTACCATCAAATCGCCGATCAGCCCTGATGCTCCGGAATTCCTCCGGAACGTTACCGCGGAGATCATTGCCAGTCGCGGTGATCAGCTTCCTGTTTCGGCGATGCCTGCGGACGGGACGTTCCCGACCGGCTCATCCTGTTTCGAAAAGCGCAACATTGCCGTTGAAATTCCCCAGTGGGACAAGGACCTGTGCATTCAATGTGCTATCTGCTCATTTGTCTGCCCCCATGCAACAATCCGGATGAAGGTATATGATCCTGCGTTCCTGAAAGGCGCGCCTGAAAGCTTCCTGTCTGCGGATGCCCGTGGGGCGGATTTCAAGGGTATGACGTGCAGCGTCCAGATTGCACCGGAAGACTGCACCGGTTGCGGGGTCTGTGTCCAGAATTGCCCGGCAAAGAGCAAGGAAGACCCAGCGCATAAGGCCATTACTATGAATTACAAGGCTCCTATCCGTGAAAGGGAAGCCAGAAACTGGGATTTCTTCCTCAGTATTCCTGATACCGATACGACGCTCGTAAAGAGGGATACCTTGAAAGGCAGCCAGCTGATCACACCGTTGTTCGAGTTTTCCGGAGCATGCGCCGGTTGCGGGGAAACTCCTTATGTGAAGCTCCTCTCGCAGCTTTTCGGCGACAGGGCCCTCATTGCCAACGCTACCGGATGTACTTCCATTTACGGCGGTAACCTCCCAACCACGCCGTGGACGAAACGCAGTGACGGTCGCGGCCCGGCATGGTCCAATTCACTTTTTGAAGACAATGCCGAGTTCGGTCTCGGTATGCGGCTGACGGTTGACAAGCTTTCACAGATGGCTAACGAGATGCTAATGCAGGTTATGGAATCAGACTGCGCGGGTGCCGACGATATCAAAGATGTCCTTGCTGCTATCAAAGACGCTGATCAATCCAGCCAGGCTGCGATTGAGGCCCAGCGTGGCCGTGTTGCACTACTGAAGGAAAAACTTGCATCCTGCAACGGTCCTTTGG